>DAOUMR010000085.1:0-22932 GCA_034409905.1 Dehalococcoidales bacterium
TGCTGATAACCTCGAAGGCGCTTCCTGCCGGACCACAGGTTTCACAGGTAAGGGCGAGTGTTTCGGCAACATGAACCGTGCCGATGCCTCCGTTGACGAGACCCAGAACGGTGATGTCACCGGCAATGCCGCCGGTCGCCGTGCAGTACAGGTTGTAGTCGATGATGGTGACGGGCTCACCGGATTCGAAGATGCCGTCAACTACTACCAGCGTATCTGTAATCGTGATATCGCAGGTGCACAGGTCGGTGTAGGCGCCAGGGGTTGTGACGTCACACTGGTATCTCACGGCAATGGTGCCGCTAACGGTAGCGCCCGCTGAACCACTGGCCGGAGCTCCGGCATCAGCCACATAGAGGACGGTGTCGCCCACCGCATCTATGCCCGAAGCCAGATACAGGGCGCAGGGGTCACAGGTGGCCGCAGCCGGGCAGATGTACACCCAGTTCTGCTTGAAGGGCAGGGCGGCGGCACTGTAATTACAGCGCCCGATGAGGGTTCCGCCAGCAGCGTAGAACATGTTCTCGCCGGGGTCACCCGCGGTGCCGTAGCCGGGGTCAAAGACGACGTAGGTGTTGGTATCATCGGTAATCAGGTTTTGGTCAAAGGAGGCGGTTGCGGCGTCGTAAATCTCGGACCAGGTTTCACCGAGGTCCTGCGAGAGGAAGACCTGGCCGTCTTCATCGCCGAGTAGTACGTCGGAATCAGCGGCTCTCGGCAGCGAGAGGTCAAAGTCCACACCGTCGCCAGCCAGAGCTTTGATGGTGTTACGCACCGCGAAGGAGCTCCAGGGCTGGGCGCCGTGGTTGGTGGTCCTGTAGACATATCCGGCATTAGCACCACCACCAGCCGCCAGCACGGTATCCTCGTCAACCACTATCCAGGCCGTAATGGTAGGTCTGTCAAAGCAGGGGTAAACGAGTGGAGCCCAACTGCAGCCAGCGTCTATTGACCTAGTCATGTAGAAGTCGCTGTTGCCCATATAGAGGCAATCGGTGCTGTTGAAGTCGGGAGATACCTCGACCCACTCGTAGAGTGGCGCGAAGTAGAACATAGAAGCAGCCTGAGTCGAAGCGACGACGTAGTAGCGGCTGCTGAAGACCCTCTCCCAGTAGGTGCCGTCCCACCTGAACAGGCTGACGATGTCATTTTGCCCACCGCAGACGTTCATGTCCCAGGTCAGCACGTACATCATGGTGCTGTCAAAGACATATCCCGGGGCGTGGGTCATATCGAGGACCTCCTCGATATCCCGGCTAATCAGCGAAATCTGGTTGAAGAAATCTCCCAGATTCGCCCCGCAGGACATGGAGAAGGCGCAGTCGCAGTCATTGGTTGCGGCTACTATTGAGCCACCGGCGAACAGAACGTAGGTTTGGTCGAGGCCGGTCGGGTCCTTTTTGCTTTTGGCCCAGGTCCAGCCGCCGTCAGCGCTGTAATAGACGCGGGTGGGGCTTTGCAGCTGGTACGCGTTCCAGGCACCGGCTGCCAGCTGGTCGTTGTCAATATCCAGGCTGCAGATGTTGGCGTGATTGAAGCCTGTACAACCAGTGGTAAAGCCCTGGATGTTGAGGTCAATACAATCGCTCAACAGTCCGGCGTCGGTCACCCGGTAGACGTCTCCACCCTCACCCCAGCCTACATAGCTAGCAGCGGTATCCTGCACGGCAGCGACGCCGACAAACATAGCCGCTTCGCTCGTGTAGTAGCTGGGGAACATGATTCGGGAGGCGTGCTCGATGGCGAAGGACCACAGGCAGTTCCAAGTTAGCTCATGAATATGAGTCCAGGCACAGATTGTGCCCAGAGTGCTGAGCATATGGGTGCCGCCACAGAAGGTGACGCCACTACCAGTGGCTACGCGCCAGCTAATGGTGCCGTCAATATTGGAGATGGTGACAGTGCCGCCAGCATTACCAGCAGTGGCAGTGAAGGTCACAGTAGCATTAGCGGCAATGGCAGCGCCGCTGACATAGGGGGTGGTAACACCAGCCGGTAGTCCGGCGTAGTTAAACGACGCTCCATAATCGCCGGCCATTACCTCCACTGTAGCCGCTGTAGCTGCCGTAAAGGTGATACTGGTCAGCGGTGCGGTGATGGTAACGTAGACCTTGCTGATGCTGTCAAAGCCGGGTGCGGCCGCCACGGAATAGACATCGTAGCAGCCGACTCCGCTAGCGGGAACGCAGCAGGTGTAGCAGCCGAGATTCAGGTCTGTCCACGTCGCCGAGAAGGTCTCATCGGCTATATAGTAGACACTGCCCAAGATGGCATCGCCCGCGAGGGGATGGGTACCCGGGTAGACGCGAGCAGTAATATGCTTGGTGCCGATTAAGACAATCGGCTTGCCGGCGCCATCGTAGCCGACGTCAATGCAGGTGATAGGCCCGCCGGTAATGGCAGTGCCGCAGGCACCCATCAGTTGGTTCTCCAGGTCCGCCTGGGCTACAAACGTAAAGCTCAAGGCGCCGTTGATGGTCTTGTAAACATAGTTGCCGTCAGTAAGGTAAAGAACATCCTCGCTCTTACTGGAGCAGACCATGTCCACAACAGCTCCGCCGGTATAGTAAGCGGGAATCGTGGAGACTGACCAGGTGCGCCCGTTGTCGGTGGACTTGTAGATGTCGTGGCTGCCCGCGCCATTAGCGTTGGACACATAGGCGTAAATATCGCCGTTAATGGCCTGGGCTATCGGTCCTACCTTGTTAATATCGGGGTCATTGAACCAGAAGCCCATAACGCCCTCCTGTGGTGCGAAACCCGACCACATGTTGGGCAGTGCGGGCGAAAGGTCTTCGTAAGGACCAGCCGCGACCGGAATGGCAAACAGCATCAAGCTGGCCACCAGCACCAGCGCGAAGCCTATCCCCAAAATTTTAGATAATTTAGTTTTCATCGACCTTTAAAATTCCTCCTTAGGTCTTGATATCCCCACAAAGATAAAGATGCAAAACTATGCCTCTCCTCTCGTGGAGACAAGGTTTTAATCTCTTTTCAGTTGCTTTCACGTATGCGCTCCCCTTGCGGGTTCGGCCACAAAATCACCTCCTTCAGATACAAAATCAGCTAACATCACGGACTTTCCCCTGATGTTATCATAGACAACTATAGCATACTTTTTGCCTTTGTCAAGCCCTCTTTGTGGCTGGCATCAATATACATATATTTCTAGCCCCTAATAATAGCACGGGGATGCCGCTTGTCAACCCTTAAACCGAATCTTTGGTCAGGGTGGCCAGGAACTCGGCGTTAGACTTGGTCTTACGCATACGGTCGAGCACCCGTTCCGTGGTCTCGGAGAAGTTGACGGCGTCGGAAGAAATCATAGAGACCATCCGCCTCAGCAGCCACACCTGCTTTATCGTTTCCTCACCCAGCAGCAGCTCCTCACGCCTGGTGCCGCTGCGCTGGATATCCATAGCCGGGAAGATGCGCCGTTCGGCCAATCGGCGGTCAAGGTGCAGCTCCATATTGCCCGTCCCCTTAAACTCCTCATAGATAAGCTCGTCCATGCGGCTGCCCGTATCGATGAGGCAGGTGGCGATGATGGTCAGGCTGCCCCCTTCCAGGGTGTTGCGGGCGGCGCCGAAGAAGTGCTTGGGCGGGTAGAGGGCGGCGGGGTCGATGCCCCCGGAAAGGGTACGCCCGCTGGGGGGCATGACCAGGTTATAGGAGCGGGTAAGTCGCGTAATGCCGTCCAGCAGTATGACCACGTCCTTGGCGCTCTCCACCATGCGCTTGGCTCTCTCCAGCGCCAGCTCGGCGACGCGGGTGTGGTTCTCCACCGGCTCGTCGAAGGTGGCTGAGATAACCTCCCCCTTCACCGCCTGCTTCATATCGGTAACCTCCTCCGGGCGCTCGCCGATGAGGCAAACGATGAGGTGAATATCATCATAGTTGGTGCTGATGGCGTTGGCGATAGACTTAAGCAGGATGGTCTTGCCCGCCTTGGGCGGCGACACGATAAGTCCCCGCTGCCCCCGCCCGATGGGGGCAATCAGGTTCAGGAGCCTCGTGGAAAGCTCCTCGGGCTTGGTCTCTAGGTTAATTAATTTATCGGGGAAGGTGGGGGTGAGCGAGCCGAAGGGGGCGCGCTTCTTGGTCATCTCCGGGTTCATCTCGTTAATCGTTTCCACCCTCACCAGCCCGTAATACTTTTCGCCGTCCTTGGGCGGCCTAACCTGCCCGGCCACCACGTCCCCCGTGCGCAGCCCGAAACGCCTTATCTGGGACTGGGAGACATAGACGTCGGACGAGCTGGGCAGCAGGCTGCTCTGCCTGAGGAAGCCGTAGCCCTCGCCGATAATCTCCAGGATACCCCCGGAAAAGTTGTAGCCCTGCTGCTCGGCGTTAGCCTGGAGCAGCCTTTTCACCAGGTCCTGCTTCTTGAGACCGGTATAGCTGGTGATGCCCAGCTCCTTGGCCATTTCGAGCAACTCGTCTCGGCTTTTACCTTCTAGTTCGCTAATGTTCATAAGCGTCCTCTCACCTTCTATTCTTTATCCCCGCCTTATTTCTCTGCGAGGCGTTGCCAGTCGCCTTGGAAACGGGCGACGCCGATATCAGTAAGCGGGTGTTGCATCATCTGCGTCAGGACCTTGTAGGGCACGGTGGCGATATGCGCCCCGGCCAGTGCCGCGGCCACACAGTGCTGGGCATGGCGGATACTGGCGGCAATCACCTTGGTGTCGAACTGGTAGTATTCAAAGACATCGACGATATCGCTGACCAGCCCCATGCCGTCCTCGCCGATATCGTCCAGCCGCCCCACGAAGGGGCTGACGTAGGTGGCGCCGGCCAGCGCCCCCAAGATAGCCTGGTTCAGCGAGAAGCACAGGGTCATATTCACCTTTATCTTCTTCTTGGTCAGGGTCGATATCGCCTCCAGCCCGGCGGTGGTGGCGGGTATTTTAACCACCACATTGGGCGCCCAGGCGGCGATTTTTTGAGCCTGCTCAATCATGTCGTTAGTCTTTTCCACCAAAACCTCCGCCGAAACCGGGCCCGGGATGATGGAGCAGATTTCCTTGACTACCGCCTCGTAGTCGGCCCTTCCCTCACTGGAAACCAGGCTGGGGTTGGTGGTGACCCCGCTGATAACCCCCAGCCTGGCCGCCTGCCTGATTTGTTCTATATTGGCTGTATCCAGGAATATTTGCATATAGCCTCCTCTTATTGTTGTTGTGGGCAGGAAGTCGGGGTGGTGACGCCTTTCGTCGGCAAAACCTGTAGGCCGATTGAGTTGGTGGCTACCAGCTGGAAGTTGTAGGTCGTCCCACAGGCCGCCCCCGGTATCGGGAAGGAATTAGCGTAGTATGTCGTATTTATGGTTCCCGAGTCAAACACCTTATCTCCGTTCAGGTACAGCGCCACATTAGTAATCGGGTAAGTGCCCTGGGTAAGGTCGGTCACCTCGAAGGAGGCGGTGACGGTGCAGTACATGCACTCATGATACTGGTTGCAGGTGCACTGGTAGCCGACCGTAAGTGTGCCGTGGAGCACATCCTGAGGCTCTAGGTCTTCCGGCGCCTGACCTACCCAGACCGTCACATGGTCCTGGTCGGTGACTATATTATCATAGTTATAGGAGCAGTGGGCGCTGCCGAAGACCTCGTTGGTGTTAATCCCCGGCTCGATGGCTTCAGCGTAGTATTCAATGGATAGGGTTTCTCCCGGCGAGAGTGCTTCGATAACATCCGAAAGGTCCCAGGTGAGCTGCGTGCCTCCGGCCACCGCGGATATGTCATCGGGCGGCAGGTAGCCCATCGGTATTCCATTATAATATAGTATAGCTTCGTCGGCATAGTCCAGGCAATCGTCCAGGACGTCCACTATTTCAAGGTCGATGATGTCGCGGCAGACGCCGTCGTTTTCAATATCGATGATAAAGTCAATCACCTGGCCGGGCTCGGCTTGCATTTCCTTAACCCAGCCGGCTTCGCCGAACCATATCCACTTCTCGACGTCTATGCCCGGCTGGCAGGGGCACTTGCACTCGCACCATTTACCTTTGCTCCAGGGCTGCTGTTTCGTGCAGGCGCCGGCCGCCGAATTATGGGCTTCCTGGGGGTCAACGCCATCGGGCGGGTCGCTCTTGTCGGCATCGGGGTTATTGGAACCGCGGACGAAGCCGGCGGTATAGACGCCGCCCCCGGGCATGCAACCCTGGGCGGGCGTGTCGGTCGATGAGCCCGCCACCACCATGCCTTCCTGGTCGTTTAAGCCGGGGATGTCGAAGTTACCGGCGTAGCAGGACTCGATAGTAACGCTGACGTGGCAGCAGCCCGCTGTGCCGCAGTCCGCATCCTTGCAGGAGTCGAAAGCGTCCAGAAAACCGGCCAGTGCCGAAGGCGTCAATAACTCACCGGTTTTTCGCCCGGCGCTGTCATAGATGGTGATGCCTCCCTCGGGCCGTTTGGAGCTCTTCTTACTGCCGTGCCCGCAGATATATATCAGGACGTGGTCGCCGCACTTGGCCTGCGCCGCCAGGTCGGCAATCGCCTGGCCGATGTCGTTCAGAGAATTATTGCCCGGGCCCAGGTTGCCGGCAGAGGTATAGCCCTGGTCCTGGGCGGCACCCGCCATGCTGCTGGAAGCCGCCTGGGCGATAGGTGTGCCCTGGGCGATGTGGCTGTATTTATCGCCGCAGTTAATAATCAGCACCAGGTAGTTTATATCGTAGCCACAGGGTCCCTTTTCTGGACCCGGCGGTGGCGGCTCACCGCCTCCCCCGTTGCCGTTACCGTTGCCGTTGGGCGGCGGTGGCGGCCAGTGGATTACGTTTTCGGGCAGCGGCGGCATAGAGGTCAGGCAAACAAAGTGGTCTTCGATTTCGCCGTAGGCGAACTGTCCGCTACCGTCCCAGCCCCCCACGCTGGAAAACAGGCTCTCATCGACCTCGGCTCTGGTCAACGCCAGCCTCATCCAGACCCCTGAGGTGGGTGGAGTAGGGTTCGCCCAGTCGAAAAGCGGGGTCAGGATTGTTTCCGAGTCTCCGGGGTCAACGTCAACCTCAAGGTTGACCACCACCCACTCTGCGCCGTAGCTGCTCTGGCTCCAGTTGCCGCTGTAGTCGAAGTCAATCAGGGCGTTGGTGTAGCGGGTCACATCGGGGGCGCCCAGGCTGACGCTGACGGTAAAGGCCAAGCGCGCCTCGGTCTGCTCCATAATAACGTAGATTCTTTCGTCCTTGTCGGCGTCCACCAGGTTGGGCCTGCCGTCGGGGTCGTTGGGGTCTAAGGCATCGACCTCGGCGCTAACCCTCAAGCCCAGCATCTCCTCGCCCACGTTCAGGGTATGCCCACCGGGCAGGCTGAAGTGGCTGTTGGCGGTGTGGAAAAGGGTGGGGAAGTGCCCCGGAATGCCGTAGTAGGCATACTGTCCGTCGGGGGCGTCCCCGTAATCAGCCGCGGGGGCGTCGCTGGCGGCGGGGGTAAGCGGTACCGGGATATCCAGCACCGACCAGAGCTCGATGAGGTGACCCTTACCCAGCTGGCTATCCCACATAGAATAACCGTTTATCTCGGGCGGCCAGCTATCGTCGTAGATATTATAGGAGCCGTCCCGGGCGTCCATGATAACGTAGCGGGTGTCGTGGGCGTAAAAAGCCTCCGGATTGTCGTCAATGAAGATAAACCAGGTACGTTTGGTGATGTCATAGCTGGCGCCGCTTTCCGAAGTGATGGTGTCACCCGCCCGCAAAGGCTCGGAGAGCATAAAGGCCGAGATTCTATCCTCCGAGGCGGCAGGGGGTATTATTTCTTTGACCAGAATCTCGATGGCGTCCCACTTATCGATTCCCGGTGGCGCGGCGGCGACGGTCACGTTGACCGATTCGGTGTCCGAGGCGCCGCCGTCATCGGTGACGGTCAGGGCGACGACATAGCTCCCCGCGGCGGCAAAGGAGTGGCTCGGGTTCTGGACGCTGGAACTGTTGCCGTCGCCGAAGTCCCAGGCCCAGGTCATGATACTGCCGTCGCTGTCGGATGAGCTATCGCTAAAGCTGACCATGTCGTCGGTGGTGGGGGCGGCCGGTGTGTAGCTGAAACTGGCTATGGGTGAGCGGTTGCCCCCGCAACCGACCAGGGGTGAGGCCATTAAGGCGATGACTAAAAAGCAGGCAATAATTATTGTCTTGGTACGCATGATGTTGTACCTCCATACGGGGGTATTTTCAGGGTTGAGACACCATAGCTTTCATACACACCTCCTCTTGGGTCGGTGCATTCTATAAACTTAGGGGGAAATGGGCAGGGGCGGTTGCACCCCTTCCCGTAATACTTCCTTGGCGACGCCGACGAAATCGCGGAACAGGGGGTGGGGGTGGCCCGGCCGGGAGCCGAATTCGGGGTGGAACTGGCAGGCCAGCATCCAGCGGTGGTCGGCTAGCTCGCAGACCTCGACTAGCCTCCCGTCGGGGGAAAGCCCGCTGAAGACCATGCCCGCCTTGGCCAGCTGGTCGCGGTATTTGTTGTTAAACTCGTAGCGGTGGCGGTGGCGCTCCTCCACCCGCGGTTTTCCGTAGGCCCTGGCGGCGAGGCTGCCTTCAACCAGATGGCAGGGGTAGTTCCCCAGGCGCATGGTGCCGCCCTTGCTCTTCTTGTCCTTCTGGTCGGGCATGAGGTCGATGACGGGGTGGCGGACTTCGGGGTCGAACTCGGTGGAGTTGACCTCGGAAGAGCCTAAGACAAAGCGGGCAAACTCAATAACCATCACCTGCATCCCCAGGCAGAGCCCCAGGTAGGGGATTTTGTTCTCCCGGGCGTAGGTGGCCGCTTTTATCATCCCTTCAATACCTCTGATGCCGAAGCCCCCGGGCACGACGATGCCCTGAATCGGGCGCAGCGCCGAATAGTCGCCCTTGTTTTCCAACGTCTCCGAGGGTACCCAGCTCAGCTCCAGCTCCCGCCCGTGGTGCAGGGCGGCGTGGTAGAGCGCCTCCCGCACCGAGAAATAGGCGTCCTGAAGCTCGACGTATTTACCCACCAGGGCGATTTTAACCGGCTCGCGTGGGCTCTGGATAAGCTCAACCATATCCTGCCACTGGCTTAGGTCGGGTGGGCCGGAGTTAATCTTCAGCTTTTCCGTAATCAACCGCCCCAGCCCCTCCGCCTCCAGCACCAGCGGCACCTCGTAAATCGTGGATACCGTGGTCAGGGGGATAACCGCGTCCTTCTCCACGTCGCAGAAGAGGGAAATCTTATTCCTTATCTCCTCCGAGATGGGGTAGTCGCTGCGGCAGACGATAATATCGGGCTGGATACCGATGCGCCTTAGTTCGTTGACGCTGTGCTGGGTGGGCTTGGTCTTAATCTCATGGGTGGAGTTAAGATAGGGGAGCAGGGTAACGTGGACGTACAATATATTATCCCGCCCCACCTCGTTGCGCATCTGCCTTATTGCCTCCAGGAAGGGCTGCCCCTCGATGTCGCCCACCGTGCCCCCCACCTCGATAATGACCACATCGGCCTTCGATTTCTCGGCCAGCCGCTTGAAGCGCTCCTTAATCTCCGTGGTAACGTGGGGCACCACCTGGATGGTCCCTCCCAGGAAGTCACCCCGTCTCTCCTTGGCGATGACGTGGCTATAGATCTGCCCCGAGGTCACGCTGGAGTCGGCGGTCATGTTGACGTCGATAAAGCGCTCGTAGTTGCCCAGGTCGAGGTCGGTCTCGGCCCCGTCCTGGGTGACGAAGACCTCGCCGTGCTGGTAGGGCGACATCGTACCGGGGTCAACGTTGAGGTAGGGGTCGAGCTTCTGCGCCGTCACCGTAATCTGGCGACTCTTGAGGATGTTGCCGATGGAAGCGACAGTGATGCCTTTTCCAACGGAACTAACTACACCACCAGTTACAAAAATATACTTTGACATCTGGGGAACCAAACTCTAAGGACTCAATAGAAGCAGCCTTGGCGTTAGAGTGGGGGTTTTTTAGTATTATAAGGACGAAAACACACCTTGTCAATAGGCTAGGATGCGCACCCCGCCCCTTTTCCCCAAGGTCTTTCGTCCCACCCAATACCCACCCTATAAGGGTGTTACCTTTTTTATATCCTCCTTTAGGATACGCCCTTCCCCACCCCGATTATCTCTATTCCCGCCCACCGCCCTTTGAGGTAGAAAGGGGGCAAAGCCCCACTTGGAAAGACCTGTGTGGGTGGGCTGGTGTGGGAAGAAGAACGTGGGGTGGGGGGAAACCACTTAAAAAGGGGGAAAGGGGTGGCGTATCCCCAGAAGGAATTCTAGAGGGAGAATCCCCTCTAAGGGCGGGTAGGGTGGGTCAAAACAGCGTTCGATAACAGAGGTGGGGTGTAGTGGGGCGCGATCCCCACAGTTTGTCTTACTCGCCAGCGCGGTGCTATGATGTTATAACTATGGAAAAGCTCCGGGAATTCCTGGCCCACCGCCAGAAAAAGACAATCACCGACCCAAAGCGCATACCCTCGGCGGTGCTGGTCCCCATATATAATAAGGAAGGGCAATGCTGCATCCTCTTCACCCAGCGCACCGATAACGTCAAAGAGCACAAGGGGCAAATATCCTTCCCTGGGGGCGCCCGTCAGGAGGGTGAAAGCCTGCTCGATACCGCCTTGCGCGAGTCGCAGGAAGAGGTAGGTCTCTCCCCCAACGAAGTCGAGATATTAGGCGAGCTGGACGACACGGCGACGATAACCTCGAACTTTGTCGTCACCCCCTTCATCGGCGTTATCCCCTGGCCCCATAACCTCAAAGCCGACGGCTGGGAAACCGACGAGCTCATCGAGGTGCCCATCGCCGCGCTTTTGGATAAAAAGGCGCGGGAGGACAAAAACGAGGTCATCGGCGGCAAACCGGTCACCTCTTACTTTTACCACTACGGGGATAGGGTCATCTGGGGAGCCACCGCCCGCATTCTGCACCAGTTCCTGGAGCTCTACCAGCGGGCGATGAAGAATTAGGACCACCCCTCGTCAAACTTAGAAACTTTTATTAACTTTCCTCTTAAACTATTGACATATTACCTCTTATCGTTTATAATAGTCCCTACCTGGAGAGATTAAAATGGCCGGTAAGGATTACTACAATATATTAGGGGTTAGCCGCAACGCCACCGAGCGCGAGATAAAGCAGGCTTACCGCAAGCTGGCACGCCAGCACCACCCCGACGTCAACCCCGGTGACAAGTCGGCTGAGGAACGCTTTAAGCAGATAAACGAGGCTTACGAGGTCCTCTCCGACAAGGAAAAGCGCCGAAAATACGATAAATACGGCGACCAGTGGCAGTACGCCGACCAGTTCGAAAAGGCGCGGCGGCAGCAGGGCTGGAACTTCAGTCAGGGTGGCCAGCGGGTCTATTTCAGCGAGGAGGATGTCGGTAGCATCTTCGACGACCTCTTGCGCGGTTTCGGCGGCCGGGCGGGACGCCCCCAGCCCAGGAAGGGCCGCGATATCGAATTTCCGCTGGAGGTGACCCTGGAGGAAGCCTACAGCGGTACCACCCGCACCCTGAGCCTGGCTGACGGCAAGCGCCTTGAGGTCAAGATTCCCCCCGGGGTCAAGGATGGCTCCCGCGTCCGCATCAGCGGCAAGGGCGCCGAGGGCTACGGCGGGGTCAAGGGCGACCTCTACCTGGTGACCTCGGTGAGGCCCCACCGCCTCTTCCACCGCCACGGCGATGACCTCTATGTCGACGTCTCCGTGCCCCTGACGGTGGCGGTGCTGGGTGGGGAGGTAAAGGTAACCACCCTCAAGGGCAAGCTGTCGTTAAAGATTCCCCCCGAGACCCGGAACGGGCGCACCTTTCGCCTCAAGGGGCAGGGGATGCCCCACCTGGGCAATTCGGCCAAGGGCGACCTGCTGGCCCGGGTCAAGGTGGTGCTGCCCACGAAATTAACTGACGAGGAGAAGGAGCTTTTCCAGAAACTGAGCCGGCTCCGTCCCGATAAGGAAGGGTAGGTGAGAGAATGAAAGATTCAGCCGAAAACGAACCCCGCTACGTGATAAGCATTGCCGCCCGCATGGTCGGCGTGCAGACCCACACCCTGCGCTACTACGAAAGGGTGGGTATCATCGAGCCCCACCGCTCGCGGGGCAACATCCGCCTGTACTCAGAGAGGGACGTCGCCCACCTCAAGCGGGTCAAGACCCTGATGGACGACATGGGGGTCAACCTGGCCGGGGTGGAGGTTATTATGCGCATGGTGGAGCAGATGCTGGAGTTGCAAAAACAGTTGCAGGAGCTGGAGTCGGAGCTCCACAGGTTCGAAGAGCCCGAGCCGTAGTTAAGACGGCAATAAATATATAAGGTAAGTGACATGAAACAGGAAAGATTTACCGAACAGGCACAGGAAGCATTAGCCGCCTCCCAGGAGCTGATGCGCCAGTATCAGCACAACCAGTGGGACGTGGAGCATATTTTGCTGGCGCTGCTCCAGCAGGAGAAGGGCTTGGTCGGCGATATCTTCGCCGAGCTCAGCGTTGACGTCGAGGCGGTAAAGCAGGAGGTCGCTAACGCCTTGGAAAAGACGCCCAAGGTCGCCTACGACACGGGTCAGCTTTACCCCACCCCCCGCATCGCCAACCTCATCCGGGCGGCGGGCGAAGAAGCCGATAGGCTCAAGGACGAGTTCATCGGCACCGAGCACCTTTTAATCGCCATCGCCAGCGAGCCGAGGGGCGAAGCCGCCGAGATTCTGAAGCGCCTCGGCATCGACCAGGAAAAGGTCTATGCCGCCCTGCAGAAGCTGCGCGGCGGGCACAGGGTCACCGACGCCAGGGCCGAGAGCAAATACCGCTCCCTGCAGAAATACGGCCGCGACCTTACCGAGATGGCGCGTGAAGGCAAGCTCGACCCGGTCATCGGCCGCGAGGACGAGATTAAAAGGGTGATGCAGATCTTAAGCCGCCGTACCAAGAACAACCCGGTCATCGTCGGCGAGGCCGGCGTGGGCAAGACGGCCATCGCCGAGGGCCTGGCGCAGAAGATTGTCGCCGACGACGTCCCCGATTCGCTCAAAGGGCGCAAGGTGGTCGCCCTGGATATGGGGGCACTGGTCGCGGGCAGCAAGTTCCGCGGCGAGTTCGAGGAGAGGCTCAAGGCGGTCATGGACGAGGTGCGTCAGGCCAAGGGCGAGGTCATTCTGTTCATTGATGAGATTCATACCGTGGTCGGGGCTGGTGCCGCCGAGGGCTCCGTCGATGCCAGCAACATGCTAAAACCGGCCCTGGCTCACGGCGAGCTGCAGTGCGTCGGCGCCACCACTTTGGACGAATACCGCAAGTTCATCGAGAAGGACAAGGCGCTGGAAAGGCGCTTGCAGCCGGTCTTCATCTCCGAACCCAGCGTCGAAGCCACCATCGAAATACTCAAGGGGCTGCGCCCCCGCTACGAGGCGCACCACAAGGTCAAGATTACGGACGGGGCGCTGGAGGCGGCGGCGCGCTTAAGCCAGCGCTATATCGCCGACCGCCACCTCCCCGATAAGGCGATAGACCTCATCGACGAAGCCGCCTCGAAACTGCGCATCGAGACCGAGAGCGCCCCGCCCGAGGTGAAGTCCCTGGAGCAAAAGCTGAAGCAGCTGACCAACGAGGAAGAGGCCGCCTCGCAGCGGCAGGACTTCGAGCGCAGCGCCGAGATTAAAGCTGAGCGCCTGCGCCTGGAAGAGGAATACAATAAGGCCAAGGCAAAATGGCTCAAAGAGGAGAAGCTCGACGAGGTCGTTGACGAAGAAGACATCGCCCAGCTTATCTCCAAGTGGACGGGCATCCCCATATCCCAGATGCTTGAGGGCGAGGCCGAAAAGCTCCTCCACATGGAAGAGCGTATCCACGAGCGCCTGGTAAACCAGGAAGAAGCCGTCACTGCCATCTCCGAGGCGATTCGGCGCAGCCGGGCCGGTCTCAAAGACCCCCAGCGCCCTATCGGCAGCTTTATCTTCCTGGGTCCAACTGGCGTGGGTAAGACCGAGCTGGCCAAGACGCTGGCGCGCTTCCTCTTCGACGACGAAAACGCCATGGTGCGTCTGGATATGTCGGAATACCAGGAGAGGCATACCGTCTCCCGTCTCATCGGCGCCCCGCCGGGCTATATCGGCTACGATGAGGGCGGCCAGCTCACCGAGGCGGTGAGAAGGCGCCCCTATCGGGTGATACTGCTCGACGAGATCGAAAAGGCGCACCCTGAGGTCTTCAACAGCCTGCTTCAGATACTCGACGACGGACGCTTAACCGACGGCCACGGGCGAACCGTTGACTTCAAGAACACCGTGGTCATCATGACCAGTAACGTCGGTGCCGAGCTTATCCGCCGCCAGATGAGCATGGGCTTTGCCGCCAAACCGGAAAGCAAGGGCCAGAAGCTCGATTACGACACCATGAAGGAAAGGGTGCTGGCGGAGATGAAAAAGACCTTCCGCCCCGAGTTCATCAACCGCATCGACGAGATAATCGTCTTCCACCAGCTCACCGAGGAGCAGTTGCGGCAGATTGTCGAGCTTTTGGTCAAAGAGCTGCAGGAGCGACTGGCTGACCGCAAGCTCAGCATCGAGCTCAGCGACAAGGCGAAGTCCTGGCTGGTCAAGGAGGGCTACGACCCGGTCTACGGCGCCCGGCCTTTAAGAAGGGCCATCGAGCGCTATGTCGAAAACCCGCTCTCCAGCAAGCTGCTCGGCGGCGAGTTCAAGGAGGGCGACACCGTCAAGGTTGACCTGGGCGATAAGGGCTTAACCTTCACCCTCAAGGGCAAGACCAAAGCCACTGCCTGACATAAATTCTTGCTATTTATTAATGGTATCATTAATATATAGGGGATTTTTGTTTCTGTAAGGGTAAAGGTGAGCTTTAGCTGGGATTGGCTCAAGAGAGCATCGAAGCGCTGGCAGTATTACCTCGGCATCGGCGGCATACTGCTGACGGTGGCGGTGGTGCTGGCGGTCATTTTTTTCTGGGAGCAGATACGTGCCCTTGAGCACTACGGCTATCTCGGCGCCTTTGTCATTAGCATCTTCGGCGGCGCCACCATCATCGCCCCGATACCGATGACGCCCGTGGTCTTCGCCCTGGGCACGGTGATGAAGCCTGACTTCGCCCCCTATATGGGCCCCATCTTTGTCGGCATCGCCGCGGGCTTGGGCGAGACCGTCGGCGGGCTGTCCATCTATATGACGGGCTACGGCGGCGGCACTGCCTTTCTGGATATGAAGGAGGGCAAGATTAAGAATTCCTACGAGCGCATGATGGGCTGGGTGGAAAGACGGGGCTCGCTTACCCTCTTTATCCTTTCGGCGGTAGTCAACCCCTTCTTCTATCCCGCGGCGCTGGCGGCGGGGGCGCTCCGCTTCGGCATCTGGCGCTTTATCTTTATTTCCTTGATAGGCAAGACGATTAAGGGGATAACGGTGGCGGCGGCCGGCTACTGGGGGTTGGGCAGCATCCTCCGGGCGGTGGGTATTCCCGTCTAGTTGCGCCCGACGTCGTTTTCTGATAGATTAACTATTGCTTTTGTGGGGCCGTAGTTCACTTGGGAGAACGTTTGACTGGCAGTCAAAAGGTAGGGGGTTCGAATCCCCCCGGCTCCACCACCCCACCATTCGTCCTCTGCCGCCTGTTCCCCCGACCCAGCCGAGGATGCGAATCCCCCCGGCTCCACCACCCCAAAGTCTTTCTTCCCCCCACCTTATCGGGCGTGCGTTTATTGTCCCAACCCAGCCCGCCCTAATGAGTAAACTCCTTAACTTGGGGGAACGTTGCCCCCCGCCCTAAGGTCATTCCCGCGAAGGCGGGAATCCAATTTCCCACTTCAAGAAAGGGGGATTTACCGCGTCTTTCGTCCCTTAGACTCCGCTTTCATTGTCTTCGGAGGCGATGACTGAGCAAATCGGGCTATTGTCGAAATTCGGGTTGTTAGCGTATAATGGGGAACTAATCTATGGAAGAAAAGGTGACGACCAAAGGGGTTATAAGCCCGCGCAAGCGGAAATATATCGCCATCGGTTTGCTGGCTGCCCTAATAATCATCAGTGTTGGCGGCACCGTTTTCCTCATCTTCAACTGGGAATACGTAGAGCAGCTTCAGAGTAAAGGTCTTTGGGGGCTTTTCATCATCTCCTTATTCGCTGGCTCACCGATACCGATACCGACCCCGAGCATGATATTGACCTTTACTCTGGGCAGTCTGTTGAACCCGGCGTTAGTGGGGCTGGTCTCCGGTCTGGGCAATGGTATCGGCAATGCGCTTATCTACTGGAGCGGCCGCGGCGGACTCAAGTTCTTCGAGAGCTTCAGTGTCTCCACTAAGGATACCGAACCTAAGTCGCGGATAGGTCGGTTTTTCAAGAAGCTAAAAATACCTCAAATGCTGGAGCGCGCCAGGGGCAGGGTGCTGCTGACCGTTTTCTTGCTCTCCATCTATCCCAATCCCGTCCTCACCCCCATGATTATCGCTATGGGAGCATCGCGCTTCAGCTTTACCCGATTCTTTGTTGTCATCTGTGCGGGTAAGACCGTCCAGAGCATGATATTGGCCTATCTGGGTTATTTCGGTCTGCGTTCCTTCTTGCGTTATATAGGCGTATTTGATATGCCCTAAAGCCCACAACTGTCGGTTATCTGTTGACAAGACACACCGACCTGTCTTATTATTACGACCAGGTGCAATAGCGATGAGTTGCATTGCCACATTCAAGAAGAAGGGACTGAGACTGACCCCGCAGCGCAAACTGATTCTGGATATCATCCACGACGCTGGGGAGCACCTCACCGCCGACACCATCATCAGCCATGTCCAGTCGAGAATGCCCGGGGTGCACAAGTCGACCATATACCGCACCCTGGAAATCTTAGAGGAAGCGGGCTGCGTCTATAAGAGCGCACTGGGCAACCAGTTCATCTATCACCACCCCGAAGAGGGCCACCACCACCACCTGGTTTGCCGCCAGTGCGGTAAGTCCATAGACTGCGAAGATGATGTTTTTGCCCCGGTGGAGAAGTCAATCGGGGCGAAATACGGCTTTCGCGTTGATTTCAAGCATGTAGTGATGAGCGGGCTCTGTGAGGAATGCCGCCGTAAGACCAGCTAGGGGACCCATATATTTTCCCCAGTGACTAGCGAACCAAGGGTGAGCGTGGCAACCGGAAGGCAAGAAAGATGCCGGTGCCTATCGCCCTAAAAATAAAAGGAGGTAAAAGGATATGGCATGTTTTCTGGTACCCATGGGAGAGGCTGTTGTCACCACTGTTGTGCAGAAGGTCGTGGACAACAAAGAGAAGAAGGCGGGCGAGGCTAGGGCCCCCAAATCGGGGGGCAGCTGGAGCCGGAGGCTGGGCTGGCTGAACAAGATGTTATGGGGGGGCACCATACTGCTGGCACTGGAGCATGTATGGCATGGAGAAGTCGTCCCCTGGCCGCCTTTCCTGACGGCCATGGAAACCCCGTCAGCGGTAGGGCCTATGCTCCGTGAGATGGCGGTGTACGGTGGCGCCATGGCCCTGACCATAACCGCCGTCTGGGCGGTAATAGTTTTGATTGTTTCACTCAGGGCTAAGGCCGCCCCCGAACTGAAAGTGAAAGAGAGCCCAGTCGGCGGAGGTGCCTGATGTGGCTTATAATGACCGGCTTAGCCGCCATAGTCGTCACGGCGGTATGGTACATCAAGTCTCCCGGAGATAAATATAAGCTGGGCTTGTTAAGTTTAATGCTGTGGGGGGCAACACTCATGTGGTTTGTTGACCACGTGATAGCCTACGTCACGGAGGGGGGGGAGTTCTTCGAGGTAAACCTGGACGCCACCATGCTGGGACTGGCGGTACTCTTCCTCGCCTTCCTGGTTTGGGAAGTCGTGCTGCTTATCAGCGACCCCAAGGGAGTCTTAAAAAAGGTCGCGAGAAGGTAAGGACTACCTTAGACCACCGTTATTGATTGAAATTTAAAGCGCCGTAGATTGTACGCAGGGGAGGTAAAAGCCGTCCAGACCGAGGAGCACTCGCTCTTGTATGTTCTGTGACCGGTTGGCCTCCCCTCGTTATTCCCATGTCGCCGAGGGCGGCCAGGAGAAGCCCCACCCCCCAGGTTTTTCTTCCCACCCAATACCCACCCTATAAGGGTGGTGCCCCTTATAAATCCTCCTTACTTATTGTTTCAATAGATACCCTGGTGTAAAATTACTATGTGAGGAATAGAGACGATTTTACCAAGCTAGTTAAGCAGACTCTGGCTGATAGAGTAGCTAATCGGTGTTCCAATCCTGAATGCAGTCGGCAGACGAGCGGGCCTCGGGAGGATCCAACTAAAGTAATAAACATTGGTGTTGCAGCCCACATTACTGCTGCCTCAGCAGATGGCCCGCGGTTTGACCCATCTCTAACACCTGACGAGAGACGGTCGGTAGATAACGGAATCTGGCTCTGTCAATCTTGTGCGAAGCTAGTAGACAATGACCCGATTCGCTATGGAGCTGACGTTCTTCGTAAGTGGAAGGTTCAAGCCGAGGGAAATGCTATGCGAGAGCTTGAACATAGGCGAAGTATAGACACAGCTTCAGACCAAGTATTCATTGATCTGGAACACCTTATGCCGGAACTTCTTGCTGAAATGCGCGATGACATAACTAATAATCCTTTAAGCCGGGAATTTGTTTTACTGAGTAAAAGGTGGACTTATATATCAAGAGGTAATGAGCTAGCGTACTACTTGGAGGATCACCCTGATCTTGAGAACAAGGTGCGCATACTTCTGAACCATGGACTCATTAGAGACATCACTAGAGGCATCGTTCCTTACAAGGTCTCACGCTACGTCATTAACGAGAAGTTCGCGCGATACCTCGGTGCTTATGATTAAGTAGTCCTTTTTTCGTTCCCTCCCACCCCCGCCATTGCGCCCCACCAGCTTTATTGCTACAATTAGCCCCTAGAGCCATGACCAAGGATAAGGCTTTAACCGGTGCTACTGGCGCATATTATGTTGCCTACCGCCTTTCGGCGTTAGGATATGCTATTGGGCTAACCACCCATGGCACAAGAGCGATTGACTTGATTGTCGCTAACCCTGACACAGGGAAATCTATTGCTATACAGACCAAAACAATGCTGAGTGCCTTCGTGCAAAGTAAGAAACACGGACCTTATTGGAAATGGCCAGTTGGCAAATCCCGAGAACCACATAAGACTTTCTTTTACGCGTTTGTAGATTTGAAAGATGACCCTGTGCAGACACCAGACGTATTCATAGTACCATCTGCCAAGTTGTCCCCTTTATTAGAGGAATACCCAAACATGACCTTCTGTGTAATTTACGAGAAAGTCAGACAAAAATATTATGACCAGTGGGATATTATTAAAGCTGCGCTGGAATAGGTTTTTAATTGAGGTAGTGAATGACGGCTAACTACAATCCACGGGAAATCGAAAAGAAGTGGCAGCAGCGCTGGGCGGACGATAAGCTCTACGAAGTCTCTGAAGACTCACCCCGCCCCAAGTGGTACGCCCTGACCATGTTCCCCTACACCTCGGGCGACCTGCACATCGGCCACTGGTATGCCATGGCGCCCTCCGACGTCAGCGCCCGGTTCAAGCGGATGCAGGGCTACAACGTGCTCCACCCCATGGGCTTCGACGCCTTCGGGCTGCCCGCCGAGAACGCCGCCATCAAGCGCGGCATTCACCCCTTCCTCTGGACGATGCAGAATGTGGCCAACATGCGCCGCCAGCTCAAGAGCATGGGCGCCATCTACGACTGGAGCCGCGAGGTCATCACCTGCCTGCCCGATTACTACAAGTGGACGCAGTGGTTCTTCCTGAAGCTATACGAGCACGGGCTGGCCTACCGGGGCAAAGCTCAGGTCAACTGGTGCCCCCAGTGCCAGACGGTGCTGGCTAACGAGCAGGTGCTGGACGGCTTCTGCGAGCGTTGCGGCGAGGCCGTCATCAAGCGAGATTTGGAGCAGTGGTTCTTCCGCATCACCAAATACGCCGACGAGCTTATGGAGTTCGAGGGCATCGACTGGCCGGAAAGAATAAAGCTCATGCAGCGCAACTGGGTGGGCAAGAGCACCGGCACCGAAATCTCGTTTGCTTTAGACCACCCCGCCGCCAAAGAAAAAGAGATACGGGTCTTCACCACCCGCCCCGACACCACCTTCGGCGTCACCTTCATGGTCCTGGCCCCGGAGCACCCGCTGGTGGAAAAGCTGACCTCGCCCGAGAAAAAGGCCGAGGTCGAGGAATATATCGCCCGGACCCGCCGCCAGACCGAGATTGAAAGGCTCTCCACCGAGAGGGAGAAGGACGGCGTCTTTATCGGCGCTTACTGTACTAACCGCCTCAATGGCGAAAAAGTGCCCATCTGGATTGCCGACTACGTGCTTCTGGGCTACGGCACGGGGGCGGTGATGGGGGTGCCCGCCCACGACGAGCGCGACTTCGCCTTCGCTAAAAAATACAGGCTGCCCATCAGGGTGGTGGTGGCTCCCCCCGACTGGGACGGCAAAGACTTAAAAGAGGCCTATATCGAGCCCGGCACTATCGTCAATTCAGGGCAGTTCAACGGCCAGCCCAGCGAGCAGAGCATCGAGGCCATCACCGATTTTCTGGAGGAAAAGGGGTGGGGCAAACACGCGGTAAGCTACCGCCTGCGCGACTGGCTCATCTCCCGCCAGCGCTACTGGGGCGCGCCCATCCCCATGATTTACTGCCAGAAGTGCGGCGTCGTCCCCGTACCCGAAAAGGACTTACCCGTTTTGCTCCCCGAAGACGCCGAGTTCAAGCCCACGGGCGAGTCCCCCTTAAAATACAATGAGAAGTTCGTCAACACCAGGTGCCCCAAATGCGGCTCTCCGGCCAAGCGCGAGACGGACACCATGGACACCTTTATGTGCTCGTCGTGGTATTTCCTGCGCTACACCAGCCCCCGTGACGAAAAAGCCGCCTTCGACGACGGGAAGGTGAAATACTGGCTGCCCGTTGACCTCTATACCGGTGGCGCCGAGCACGCCGTGATGCACCTCTTTTACGCCCGCTTCTTCACTAAGGCGCTGCGGGACATGAAGCTCATCGACTTCGGCGAGCCCTTTACCCGCTTATTCAACCAGGGGGTCATCATCGCCGAGAAGCAGAAGATGAGCAAATCGCGGGGCAACGTCATCACCCCCGACGAGTACGTATCCGAGCTTGGCGCCGATGCTGTGCGTGCCTACCTCATGTTCGTCGCCCCCTGGGAACAGGGCGGCGAGTGGAACGACAGCGGCATCAGCGGTATCAGCCGCTGGCTCAACCGCGTCTGGAAGCTGGTCACCGGGGGCTACCGCCAGGATGCCGGAGCCAGGCCGGCTGACCCGGAGCGGGCTCTGGCCCGCCTCAGCCACCAGACCATCCGCAAGGTGACTCAGGACCTGGAAAAGCTCCGCTTGAACACCATGATTTCGGCGCTTATGGAATACACCAACTACCTGGCTAAAGCCAAGGAAGAAGGGGTAATCAGCAACTCTGCCTGGAATCAGGCGATTGATACCCTCCTACTGCTTTTGGCGCCCACCGCCCCCCACCTCGCCGAGGAATTATGGCAGCAGACCGGGCACGCCTACAGCATCCATAACCAGAACTGGCCCAGGTGGGACGAGGCGCTGGCTAAAGAGGAAGAAATCACCTTAGTCGTCCAGGTCAACGGCAAACTGAGAGACCGGATGGCTGTCCCCGTTTCCATCACCGAGGACGAAGCCAAAGAGAAGGCGCTGGAATCGCCGAAGGTCAAAGCTCACACCCAAGGCAAGAAAATCATTAAAACGATATATGTGCCGGGTCGTTTGGTCAACATTGTCGTTAAATAAGGGGAGTTTAAGAGGGGCGAATTCGGGGCCCCCGCAAAAACGAAGTTTTTGTGGGGTGAAAAGCCCCTCTTTAGAGAAAAACCTTCCCCTTCCCCTTGCTAAGGGGAAGGGGATAAAGGGGATAGGGTTCTAAAATCATGAACATAGCCCTTATCGGCGGGGGGAATATGGGGGAGGCCATGCTGGCGGCCGTCCTGTCTAAAGCCCTGGCTAAGCCAGCGTCCATCTCCGTCAGCGATGTCAGCCGGCAGCGCCTTGACTATCTAAAAAAGCAATACTCCGTAACGGTGACCGCCGATAATGTCGAAGCCGTCTCCGGAAAAGCTATCGTCATACTCGCCGTCAAGCCCCAGAACCTCGCTGAGGTGATGGCTGGACTCAAGGGCAAGGTTAAATCTGACCAGCTCGTTATATCCATCATCGCTGGGGCTAAAATAAAAACCATCGCCCAAGGTTTAGACCACAAAGCCGTCGTCCGGGCTATGCCCAACACCCCCGCCCAAATCGGGGAGGGGATGAGCGTCTGGACGGCTACCCCCGATGTTACCGAAAGTCAAAAACAGGCGGCAAAAGCTATCTTGGGCGCTATGGGCAAAGAGCTTTACGTTGAAGACGAAGGTTTTCTCGACATGGCTACGGCGGTAAGCGGCAGCGGCCCCGCCTATTTCTTCTTGATGGTCGAGGCGCTGGTTGAGGCCGCTATCGAAATCGGTCTTCCCCCCGATACAGCCCAGGAAATAGTCGTACAGACAATGCTCGGCTCGGCTAAGTTTATAAAGCAGTCGGGCGAAACTCCATCCTCATTGCGTAAGAAAGTAACCTCCCCCGGTGGCACCACCGCCGCCGCGCTAAGTCAATTCGAAAAGGGCGAATTCAACGAGCTGGTAAAGCGGGCGGTCAGAGCCGCCTACGAGCGGGCTAAGGAGCTGGGCAAATAGCTGAGGTGAGCTATGAACTGGCTGGATGTAGTCATAGTGGTCGTCATCGCCGTGGCTACCTTATCCGGGCTGATTGTCGGGCTTATCGGTAGCGCTTTATCCCTGGCGGGGATAATCGTGGGCATAATGCTGGCCGGGCGCTACTACCTCCCCTTCTCCCAGCAACTCGGCTTCATATCCTCGGAAAACGTAGC
>DAOUMR010000086.1:0-1614 GCA_034409905.1 Dehalococcoidales bacterium
CACGGCGTAATTGCTTTCGGCGACGGGGTGCTGGTGGCGGCGGTGGCCTTCGCCCTGGTCCCCAAAGGAATACAGACGCTCTCCCTGCCGGTGCTTACTTCAGTCTTTTTCCTCGGCGCCATAAGCTTCCTGTTTCTGGATAGATTCATCGCCCGGCGCGGCGGGAGGGCCGCCCAGTTTATGACCATGCTGCTGGACTTCATCCCGGAGGCTATCGCCCTGGGGGCGATTTTCTCCACCGACCGCAAGACCGGCCTGCTGCTGGCGCTGCTTATCGGGCTGCAGAACCTGCCCGAATCTTACAACTCCTTCGGAGACCTGCGCCGCAGCGGCTTTTCTCCCAACCGGGCCTTGCTGGTTCTTATTCCCTTCAGTCTGGTCGGTATGGCCGCCGCCGTGGCCGGCTACTCGTTTCTGTCCGGCCAGCCCCACCTGGTGGCTGCCCTGATGGTCTTTGCCGCCTGCGCCATACTCTATCTGGTCTTTCAGGACATAGCTCCGATGGCCAAGCTCCGCAACCACTGGACTCCAGCCACAGGTGCCACCCTGGGCTTCATGCTGGGCATGATGGGAGAGAAAATCTTAAGCGGCCTGGCTTAGCATAAATAACCCCCCAACTTATGCTAAAATAAGCTAGGCGGAGTTCCATAAATGATTCCCGTTAAATTAGCAATGCGCAACTTTATGTGCTACCGGGATAATGTGCCGCCGCTATACTTTGACGGCATCCATACCGCCTGCATCTGCGGCAACAACGGCAACGGCAAATCATCCCTGATTGACGCCATGACCTGGGCACTGTGGGGGAAAACCAGGGCAAAGAGCGATGACGAGCTCATTCACCTGCACGAGACTGAGATGCAGGTTGAGTTTGACTTCGCCGTCGGCGAGCAGACATACCGCATTATCCGCAAGCACGCCAAGCCAAAGCGGCGGGGGCGTTCGGGGCAGACCATACTAGAACTCCAGATTGCTACCGACAATGGCTTCAAGTCAATCTCAGGCGATAGCAAAGACCAAACCCAACGGAAGATTATTGATGTCCTGCACATGGACTATGCCACATTTATTAATAGCGCCCTTCTGCTGCAAGGCCGGGCGGATGAGTTCGCCACCAAACGCCCGGTTGAGCGCAAGCAGGTGCTGGCTGATATCCTCGGGCTTGACTTCTATGATGAGCTTGAGGGTCGGGCTAAGGAACTGGCAAAAGAGCAGGAAGCCGACGGGGCACAGCTTGAGAGTGCAATCAAGGAAATTAAAGACGAATTAGCTCAGAAGCCAATCTACGAATCGGAACTGGAAGAGGCACAGGCTAAGCTCAGCCAGGTAGAAAAGGTAATAACCGAGCAAGAATCAAGACTAAGTAGCCTGAGGCAGGAAAAAGAAGCCCTGGAAAACAAGAAACAGCAACTAACCCTGCTTGAGGAACATATAACCACCACCAAGAGAGAGCTTGAGCGCCGTGAGCAAGAGGTCAAACAATACCAATCACGTATCAAGGAATATGAGGAGCTTATCGCCCAGCGCCCCGCTATAGAAGAAGGCTACGGCCGGTTAACCGAAGCCAGAAAACAAAACGACGAACTGAACCAGAAGCTGGGGCTGCTGGTCAAA
>DAOUMR010000087.1:0-1878 GCA_034409905.1 Dehalococcoidales bacterium
AAAAGTGACGGCGGAAGGCGAGGAGGTAACAGCCCAAATCGAGCTGGCGGAATTGCCCGAAACGCTGATGTTTAACCAGGCCCCCGAGGGACGTCTTGAATACGAGTGGGTTATCTATTTCGATACTGATGGCAACCCCGAGACCGGCACCGCAGTTGCCGAGGAGGTAGGCGCCGACTACGCGCTGGGTATCAGTCACTGGTCATCCGGTGAGGCCATAGAGGACTCGATTATGAACGTCTGCCGAATAGACTACTGGGTTCCTGAGGGCGGCAGCATGAAAAGCCAATCCGGGGCGACAGCCGAAGTCAACTATGAAACGAATATCCTGACTCTCATGGGCACCATACCGGGATTTAATACAGACAGCCACTGGTTTGCCATAGCGCGCTACCGGGACGCCGCTTCGGAGAGGTCTTTTATAGACAAGACCCCCGACATAGGCTTCGCGCAGCTTCCTGAAGAGACGGGGAACGGGGAGGACAGTTAGCTCGCCAGCCCCAGACCTTGGTACAGAGCCTTGAAGTCAAACTGCTGTTTGACTACCTCGGCCAGCCGGGGCAGCTTTTCCGACTGGTTGAACTTGGTCATACCCAGCGCCTGCTCGATGCTGTCGATTACGGAGACCGTGTTTTCCCCGGTGACGATGATGGGAATGCCCTTGTCCTCGGCGCTTTTGAGCACTTCATAGATGGGCTCACCGTCGCCGCTGATAACCAGGCACTTGGTCGGTGTCTGCAGAGCCGCCAGCTGCATATCGGGGCGCTCGCCCTTGACCACCACCGCCTTATTGATTCTATGCCCGAAATAGTCTAATCCCGAGTCAACGCCCAGAGCCCCCAGCATATAGTTCTCCACCAGCTCTGACGACTTCCCGGCCTCGTTCACTATCTTGCCCGCGACAAGCTCAGCCAGCTCGGCTATCGAAAGGCTGAGCAGCGTCCTGTCTTCGGGGATAACCCCCACCACCCCACCCAGCCCCCGCACCGCTTCCATGCGGGCCAGCGGCACCTTGTTGATGACCACGCCGAGCAGGTCACCGCCGAAGCCTGCGTATTTATCGGCCAACTTTATCTTTAACAGGTCGGGCGAGTAGCCCTCGACGACGATGACCTTAGCCCCCAGCGCTTTGGCTATCTCATAAGAGGACTCGATGGGCTGGGCGCCCGGCCTTAGCCGCCATATCCCCTCGATAATAACCACATCCTTGCCCTTGGCTACTTTTTCGTAAGCCGTCTTCACCTTCTTGGCGATGTCGCCCTCCCCACCGATAGCGGGGCAGAGGTCTTCCACGGGCTCCTTTAAGCCCAGAATACGCTTGATAAAGGCGGCGTCGCTATCGGCGGCCTCCTTGCTCTTGATAGCCGCCACCAGCGGCTTGAAAAAGCCCACCTTTTTACCCTGGCTCTTGAGATGCCTGCCCAACCCGGCGCAGACCAGCGTCTTGCCCGCACCCGCCTGTGGAGAGGTTATGTATAAAGCCGCCAAGTCTCACCTCCAGCTACATTATTATATATAGTACTTCCCGGGGTCTTCGCCCTATTATAACCGCTGGAGTGGCGTTGGTAAAGACGAAAAAACGACAAAAAGACGCTTTTTCAGAATCGGGAAACAATTCAGGCGTGGTTAGCTTTGATTATTCGTTTTTAGAGTTATGTTAAGTGAGGCTTTTGAAGGCTATGATATAATCGTTATAGGTAGCCTCCGCAGACCGGGAGAGGTGCGTGATGGGAAAAGCGCTCAGGCTGTTTATAAGCTGGATTCTGAGAGCTTTTGGGATTTTTGTCATTATAGTCGCCTGGCTCGCCTATATGGGGCTGTGGGAAAAGATAGGCAGCCTATCGCTCGATTTTATAAATGAAAATCTGACTATGGCTA
>DAOUMR010000088.1:0-4478 GCA_034409905.1 Dehalococcoidales bacterium
GAAATAAGAATATTGTGCTTAAAATCGGGGATGAAGAGGAGCGCCAGCGCGTGCTGACCGTTTGCGTGGCTAACGGTAACTACATGGGCGGGGGGATGCGCATCGCCCCCGATGCCGCACTCGACGACAGGCTGCTGGACGTGGTGGTTATCGGGGATTTTGGCAAGCTGGAGTTGCTCAAGGAGTTCCCCAAGGTTTATAAGGGGACGCACGTTAATCTGCCCAAGGTCAGCGTGAAGAAGGCATCCGAGGTCAGGATTGAGTCCGCCGAGCCGATGCTGGTCTATGCCGACGGGGAGCTTTTGGGGGAGTGTCCCGCGGAGTTTCGGGTGGTGCCCGGGGCTTTGAGTATTGTAGTTTAGAGGTTAGCCCTTTTCCCCAACCCCACTCTGTCAGCGTACGTTTTCATTTCCCACCCAATGCCCACCCTAATGAGTAAACTCCTTAACCTGATGGGTTACGCCTCCCCACACCACCTTGTTTAGCGAACGTTTTCATTTCCCACCCAATACCCACCCTACAAAGGTGTAACCTTTATAGATTTCTCTCCCTACCCCACCTTGGCGAACGTTCGTTTGATGTCCCACCCGTCCCACCCAATAGGAGTTAGACTCCTCTTATACCTCTTATTGGGGGGATTGAAAGGGGGCTTTGCCCCCTTCTACCTTAAAGGGCGGCGGGTGGGAAAAGATTAAAAATGGGGTGGGGTAGTTAACCGGAGAGATTGCTTCGCTTCGCTCGCAATGACAATAATAGTCTTGGGGCTACTCTATGTTCTCCCCCTGATAAGCCCCTTTGTAGCCCTGTGTCTTCCCACTCAGGCGCATGAAAATAAGCTGCATTACGCGAGCGTTTTTTTGCAGGCGGAAACCGAGGGGGTTATAGACCACGAGCAATGACTGGGAACGGCCTTCGTAGCCGGCATCCCAGGCGGCGGTGCCCACGGTAACGCCGCAGCGGAGGAGGCTGGAGCGGGGGCGGCCTAAAGCCATGATGTTTTGGGGGAGGTGGACGACCTCGTTGTAGGTGATGATATAACAGCCGGGGACGAGGTCGATATAGCCCAGGCCGTCGAAGACGAGCGGCGAGAGGTCGGAGACCTGCCGCTGGGCGTTGCTGACAGCGATGGTGCCCGACGACTGAATAAGGGCTATCTCGCGCAGGGTCAGGTCAATGCCGTTGGGCTGGACCTGCTCTTCGAGGTCAACGTAGCCTTCAACGAGGGGCGGCTTTTGCTTAAGCAGCCGCTTGATTTCCTGCCGGGAGAGAACAACGGTCATTTTTAAACATTTTATCACATACCTAGACTGGATAGGAATTGACGGTGGGTAGTTGTTTTATTATAATGCAGCATTCAATCCGCAAGGGGCGGTTAATTTAAGGAGGAATTATGACGGTAAAAATAGTTACCGATAGTAGCGCCGACCTGCCCGAGGAGGTGGTTAAGGCGCTGGGGATTACCGTAGTCCCGTTGTACGTCCGTTTCGGGGATGAGGTCTACCGCGACCGGGTGGACATCAGCGAGGACGAGTTCTACGAAAGGCTGCAACATGACCCCGTCCATCCCAACACCACTCAGCCGACTCCGCAGGATTTCGTGAATGTGTACCAGAAGCTGGCCCAGGGTGCTGATGAGATTGTTTCTATTCATCTCTCAGCCAAGCTGAGCGGCACCTGCAGCTCGGCACTGCAGGCCAAGGGGATGGTGGCGAATGAGTGCTCGGTTGAGGTGGTCGATTCGGAAACGCTGAGCATGGCCTTGGGACTGATAGTCATCGCCGCCGCCAGGGCGGCTAAGGACGGGAAGAGCCTGGACGAGGTGGAGGCCGTGGCCAGGCAGACCATTCCTAAGATACGTTTACTGGCTCTTCTTGATACTCTCAAATACCTGCTGCTGGGGGGGCGCATCGGTAAAGCCAAGGCGCTGCTGGGCTCAATCCTGAACGTGAAGCCGATATTGACGCTGAAAGACGGCGAGGTGGTGCCGGCGGCGCAGGTGCGCACCCGCGCCAAGGGCATGGACAAGCTCTTCGAATTCGTCGAGAACTCTAAAGATATCCAGGAGTTGACCGTGGTGCACAGCACCACCCCCGACGAAGCCCAGGCTCTGGCTGAGCGCCTCGGCTCTGTGTTTGATAAAGAGAAAATCATGATGAGCCGACTGGGGCCGGTGCTGGGGGTGCACATAGGCCCGGCAGCTTTGATTGTCGCCCTCAGGGAGGCTTAAGCCCTTCCTTAACTTAAAATAGCTATTTTTAGCCGCCATTCGTCACCAAGGGTGACGCCCTTGACCGTTTGTGGTAAAATGGCGGCTAAACATTTTTGGAGGTACCCGAAATGACCAAAACAGCCTGGGCCTGGGTCTGGTTCGGTTTCTTGCTGGCGCTGGATATCGCTATCCCCTGGTACGTTCTCACCAGTGTGGAGAAGATGAGCGCCGCCTTTCTGTTCTGGACGGTATGGGTCCTGGCGGCTATCGCCAGCGCCTTCATCATCTTCCTCAAGTGGCGGGAGGTGAAGCCGTGAGCACCACCTTCTGGGTATGGTTCGGCATCGGTATCTATATCGCCGCGGGGCTGGCTATCGCCTTTATGGCGCGGCGGCGGCTGGGGGGAGGAGTGAGCGAGTTTTTCCTGGCCAACCGCAAGGTGGGGGGCTTTATTTCGGCTTTAACCTACAGCGCCACCACCTACAGCGCCTTTATGATGATTGGGCTGGCGGGCTTAACCTACTTGAGCGGGGTGGGGGCGCTGGGCTTTGAGCTGACCTATCTTTGCGGGATGTTCATGATGGTCTTCTTCCTGCCCCGCTTCTGGCTGGCGGGTAAGAAATTCGGCTATATCTCGCCCATGGAACTTTTAAGCGACCGCTACCAGAGCCGGGGGGTGGGGGCGACCGCCGCCATCCTGGCCCTGGTTTTCTTAGTGCCCTACGGCGCCGTCCAGCTTATGGGCGTGGGCTACCTGATGAACGGGATTAGTGGGGGTGCCATAGCTGTGGGATGGGGAATTGTAATCGCGGCAGTCTGCGCCATCGCCTGGTCGAGCATTGCCGGTCTGCGCTCGGTGGCCTGGACGGACGCCTTTCAAGCATTGATTATGATTGTTACCTCGGCAGCGGTGCTGGGGGTGGTCATTAACGCCCTGGGCGGCTTCGGCGAGTTTTTCAGCCGGCTGGAGTCTGAGGTGCCGGGGCTGCTGACCGTGCCCACCGCCAGCGGGTCGTTTAAACTTAACATGTTTATCGGGTTGGCTCTGCCCTGGCTCTTTTTCTTAATCTCCAATCCCCAGGTGAGCCAGCGTCTCTTTATCCCCAAGTCGGTGAGTGCCATGAAGCAGATGCTGGGCGGCTTCCTCGTCTTCGGCTTTATCTATACCCTGATTTCGGTGCTCTGGGGCTTCAGCGCCAGGCTGCTGGTGCCGGGGCTGGAGAACGCCGACCTGGCCACGCCCACTCTCCTTACCCAATCTATTATACCGACGGGGCTGGCCATCGTGGTCATGATTGGCATCACCGCGGCGGCTATTTCCACCATAGATTCCATCCTGCTCACCCTTTCCTCGGTCTGGGCGCGCGATATCCATAAGGGCCTGATTAATCGCCAGGTCTCGGAGAAGAGGGAGCTGAGGGTGGGGCAGTGGGTTATCCCCATTATGGCTATTATCGCCTTCGTTTTCGCTTGGTGGGCGGCGGGCTTGAAACCATTTGAGGAGGCGGGGGGAGCCTTTAACCGTATGATTGCGCCCCTTTCCTCGGCGGCTTCGGCGGGGCTATTGATGGCGGTGCCCACCATCTTCGGTGCCTTCTTCTGGAAGCGGGGGACGGCGCTGGGGGCGATGGTCAGCATGATGGCCGGCGCTACTCTCGTCCTCGTCCTGCAGCTTGGGGGCTGGAAACCGCTGGGCTGGTGGCCGGGGGTGTGGGGCTTCGTCGTCTGCTTGCCGCTTTTCGTTATCGTGAGCCTAGCCACCAAACCGCCCAAGGAAAAGGCGGAGGAGTTTTTGGGCTACCTCAAGGGGGCGCTGAAGAAGGGGAGGTTTATCTAACGTAAGCTCGCAGTATGCTTTCGGCTGCCGATGACGCCTGTTAATACAACGACTTATGATAGCCGCTCCGAAAAGGGGCGGCTATTGCTATCGCCTCATCTTCGACCCTTTGGGGAACTGCCAGACCGGCTCCGGTGTATCATACCCTTCGTCGATAAACATCATCCGGCCCCTGTCCTTTTCGGGCACCAGGTGCTTCATCGATTTCTCGAGAGGAATAGCAACGTGTGCTCTGCCGACGATCCCTTAAGAACCAGATCAACCAAGTTTTTGAGAAACTTAGCCTGCTCGGATGATGATTGTTTCCTCAACCACTTGGCAACAACACGCATGAAGAGTCTCACCAGTCTGTGCTTCACTCTTAGAAGACCTCTCTGATAGCGTTGAGTTCCATCTTGACTATTTGCTCTATGGCATACCTCTCCAAAACAT
>DAOUMR010000089.1:0-24871 GCA_034409905.1 Dehalococcoidales bacterium
GCCGCCCGGGCGTGGTCGATGGCTTCAAGGGTTTGCGGCATGACCCCGTCGTCGGCGGCGACAACGAGGATGGTGATATCGGTCACCTGAGCGCCCCGCGCCCGCATCACGGTAAAGGCTTCGTGACCGGGGGTATCGAGGAAGGTAATCTTCTGCCCGTTGACCTCTACCTGATAGGCACCGATATGCTGAGTAATGCCGCCGGCCTCGGTGTCCATTACATTTGTCTGGCGAATGGCGTCCAGGAGTCGGGTCTTGCCGTGATTGACGTGCCCCATAATGGTAACCACGGGCGGGCGTAGCTTCAGCCCGCCGACCTCTTCCTCCTGAGGCTGATAGCGCTTGCTCTCGGCGGCACGGGCGGCACGGGCCTCGGGGTGGGCTTCATAGCCCAGGTTGGTCGCCACCGCCGCCGCCGTCTCAAAGTCAATGACTTGGTTGATATTGGCGAAAACGCCGTTGCGCATCAGCTGTTTGATGACATCAACGACGCTGACCCCCAAAAGCTCGGCCAGATTCCTCACGGCTATTGAATGAGGAATCTCAATCAGCTTGGCCTCTGGTTCACCCGATTTGCTCTTCTGGACCACTAAATCGCTCCTTATCCCAGCCCCTGCCCGTATTTGATGAGCCTTTCCCGATTATCGGGGCTGATGGCGGTACGCAGGGCGTGCTCCAGCCGCCCCTCTTTAAGCCCCACCACCCAGCAGTCCCCGGCCGGGCAAAGGTAGGCTCCGCGCCCTGCCTTCCGGCCGCTGCTATCCACCTCGACCTCGCCATCGGTAACCCGCACCAGCCTGATTAGCTCCCGCTTGGGTCTTATCTGGCCACAAGCAACACAGGTCCGCTGCGGCATGCGCTTCAATGAAGGTGAACTAATATTCCTCCTCCTCGTCAAAGACTTCCCGCTCACGGCGTCGCCGGCCCCTGACGCCATCGTCGGCGCTCCGTTCGGCAGCCCCCTTCTTTTTCTTCTTCTTCGACTTGGAGGTTGCCTTGGTCGGGGCCGGGCCTAAAACGTCCTCGGCGAAGCGAAGCTTGGGAGATATCCCCGCCCCTACTTCTACCGGTGGCTTCAAAATCGTCTCCGGAGGCGCCAGCTCGGTCTCCAGAACGGGCTCTGGCTCTGGCTCGGGGACAGCCTCTTCTTCAGGGACCAGGACTTCTTCCGGAACCACTTCTTCGGGGATGAGCTCTTTGGCAGGTGCCACCACTTCTTTTTCCTCAGGCTCAACGGCCCTGGTTAACTTCTCTTCCTCAGCGATTGAGGCGCTCTTTATGTCAATCCGCCAGCCGCTGAGCTTAGCCGCCAGTCGGGCGTTTTGCCCTTCCTTACCGATGGCTAAGGAAAGCTGCTTGTCGGGGACAACCACGGTGGCGATGCCATCGTCTTCGTTCAGCTCCACGCTTATTACCTGCGCCGGACTGAGGGCATTGGCAATGAAGGCGGCGGTATCATCGCTCCAGGCGACCACGTCCAGCTTTTCGCCGTTCAGCTCGCGCATAATGTTCTGTATTCTGATGCCGCGCAGCCCGACACAGCAGCCGACGGGGTCGATACCCTCCTGGCGCGCTGCCACCGCTATCTTGCTGCGATAGCCCGCCTCGCGGGCGACCGCCTTAATCTCGACAACCCCGCTCGAAACCTCGGGCACCTCTAATTCGAAGAGACGGCGCAACAGGTCGGGGTGAGAGCGTGAAACGACCACCTGAGGTCCACGGCTGGTCCGCACCACCTCTAAGAGATAGACTCTGAGCCTCTGACCGATGCGATAGCGCTCGTTGCGCACCTGTTCGGCGGCGGGGAGCATCGCCTCGGCTCTACCCAGGTCAACGAAAATCTGTCGGGGCTCAATGCGCTGCACCACGCCGGTGACGATATCGCCCTCTTTATCGGAATACTCCTCAAAGATGGCGCTGTGCTCCGCTTCGTGGAGGCGCTGGAGGATAACCTGCTTGGCCGTTTGCGCGGCAATACGCCCGGCGTTGCGGGGGGTGGCTTCCACCATAACCGTTTCTTCGAGCTGGACGTCGGGTTTAATCTTAGCCGCATCGTCCAGCGAGATTTCACGGCGCGTATCCGAAGGCTGCTCGACGACGGTTTTTCCCGCCCAAACCCTGACCCGTCCCGTAGCCGGGTCTATCTTGACCGCAATCTCCTGGTTGGGGGCAAAATTATCCTTCCGGTAAGCCGACATCAGCGCCGTTTCCACGGCGGAAAGCACCACCTCTTTGGGCAGGTTTTTCTCTGCCGAGAGCTGGGTTATAGCCAGCATAAATTCGCTCTTCATCCCCGCTTATATTACCTCCCCCTCGATTTTTCCCCTACAACAAAAAAGTGGGTTTTTCAGCCCCACTTAACAAGAACTTATCTAATTTGGTGTACCGTGTAAAGTATACCACAACAGCCACTGGGATGCAATAGCTGGCGCCCGTTTTTCTGAGATGTTTTGAAAAGGCGCAGCCCTCATAGGGCGGGTCAGGGTGGGAAAAAGAAGTTCAGGGGAGGGGATGGGGGACAAAGCCAGGGGAAACCCGCCTAGAAATTATAGGAGCACTAAGCTATAATTAAAAAACAGCCGCAAGGTGGGAATTTTGGATATAAAAGCGCTAAAAGATTCGGTTATTAAAGCAGTAGAGGCTCACCGCCGCCAGCTCCGCGATTTAAGCCTCAAAATCCACGCCAACCCCGAGCTTGGCTTTAAAGAGGTCAAGGCATCTGCCTGGCTCACCAAATACCTGGAGGCAAACGGCTTTAGCGTTGAGCGGGGCATCTACAAGCTAGCCACCGCCTTCCGCGCCAGCTACGGAAAGGGCAAGCCCACCATCGCCATCCTGGCCGAATACGATGCCCTGCCCCAGCTGGGGCACGCCTGCGGGCACAATCTGATTGCCGGCGGCGCCGTCGGTGCCGCCGTGGCTTCCAAAGCGGCTATCGACCGGTGCGGGGGCAGCGTCCTGGTTATCGGCACGCCTGCCGAGGAGTTCTATGGGGGCAAGGTAATAATGGCCGAGCGGGGTGCCTTTGATAAGATAGACGTGGCCATGATGGCGCACCCAGGGACGCACGATAGCGCCACCAACCAGGCTCTGGCCTGCATCACGCTGGAGGTCGAGTTCTTCGGCAAGGCGGCTCACGCCGCCACCAGGCCCGAGACCGGCATCAACGCGCTTGAGGCGATGCTCCTCTCCTTCACCGCCATCAACGCCCTCCGGCAGCACATCCTAGATAAGGCGCGCATTCACGGCATTATTACCGACGGCGGAGAGGCACCCAATGTCGTCCCCGCCCACAGCGCGGGCAGTTTCTTAGTGCGCGCCGAGGATAACGCCTACCTGGACGAGCTAAAAGAAAAGGTGCTCAATTGCTTTGTCGGCGGCGCCGCCGCTACCGGTGCCCGTCTGGAATACCACTGGGGCGAGGTTCTCTACGCGCCGCTGCGCAACAACCTGACGCTGGCCGAGCTCTTCCGGCAGAATATAAACTCCCTGGGACGCCAGATGCCGCTAGTCGGAGACAGCCGGGTCGGCAGCACCGATATGGGTAACGTCAGCCAACTCGTACCGGGCATCCATCCCACCATCGCCGTAGCCCCCGAAACGGTAGCCATACACTCTCCGGAGTTCGCTAAAGTGGCCGCTTCCGAAGCCGGCATTAAGGGTATGCTCGATGCCGCCAAGGCGATGGCGATGACGGTGGTTGACCTGGTAGCCAGCCCGGAAAACGTTGCCAAAGTCAAAGAGGAGTTCGAGCGGGCAGGCGGCTGAAGCGCTTGTAAAACCATGCCCCGTAGTCTAAGATGGTATTAATGCTTTTGGGGAGAATTGATGGAAGCCTATCTGGGTATTGATGTCGGTTCGGTAACCACCAAGCTAGCCGTAATTGACGAGGCTGACGAGCTGGTCGCCGACCTCTACCTGCCGACTCAAGGTAAGCCTATCGAGACGACGCAGCAGGGCTTAAGGCAAATCAAGGAGCAGCTACCCCCAGGTATGACTATCAGCGGCGTCGCCACCACCGGCAGCGCCCGCTACCTGACCGGGGTTGTCGTCGGCGCCGACCTGGTCAAAAACGAGATTACCAGCCACGCCGTAGGCGCCCTGCACCACTTCCCCGAGAGCCAGACCGTCATCGAAATCGGGGGGCAGGACAGCAAGATTATCATTATCCGTAAGGGTATTGTCACCGACTTCGGCATGAACACGGTCTGTGCCGCGGGCACGGGCAGCTTCCTCGACCACCAGGCGCTGCGCCTAAATATGAGCATCGAGCAGTTCAGCCGAAAGGCGCTGGAGAGCACGAAGCCGGTGCACATCTCCGGGCGCTGCACCGTCTTCGCCGAATCGGACATGATACACAAACAGCAAAGCGGGCACTGCGCCGAGGACATCGTTTACGGGCTGTGCCAGGCGCTGGTGCGCAACTACCTCAACAATGTCGGGCTGGGCAAGGATATTCAACCCCCGATAATATTCCAGGGCGGGGTCGCCTTCAACCAGGGTATCGTCAAGGCGCTGCGGGAAGAGTTGGGGCCCGAGGTTACCGTTCCCCCCCACCACGAGGTAATGGGGGCCATCGGCGCCGCTTTACTCGTACACGAAGCGATGACGAGCCAACGGAACGAAAGCAAGTTCAAGGGTTTTGGGGTCAGCGAGATAGACTATCGCACCTCCTCGTTCGAATGTAAGGCCTGCCCCACCCTTTGCGAGATATCCCAGCTTTCCGTCAAGGGAAAGATTCTGGCCCAGTGGGGAGGTCGCTGCGACCTCTGGCAGAAAAGCCCGACCGCTTAAAATTACTGTGAGAAAGCTATGCTGATTGCCGTTGACGCCGCTGGCGGCGAAAACGCCCCGCGGGAGATAGTGAAAGGGGCCATAAAAGCCACCCAGGAATACGGGGTTGATATTGCCCTGGTGGGCGATAAGGCCGTGTTGCACGTGCTGGCCGGGCGCGACATTAAAAAGCTGAACCTCAAAATCTATGAAGCCAAGGAGGTCATCGGCCCCAACGAACACCCGATGAGAGCCGTGAAGAATAAGCCCAACTCCTCGATAGTAATCGGCACCAACCTGGTCAGAGACGGCGTCGCTTCCGCCTTTGTCTCGGCGGGCAACACCGGGGCGGTGGTATGCGCCGGGCTGCTCAACCTGGGCAAGATAGAAGGGGTGGAGCGCCCCGCCCTGGGCAGCTTTCTCGATATCACCCCCGCCACCCCCACCCTGCTCATTGATGCCGGTGCCAACGCGGAATGTCGGCCCAGCCACCTGCTCCAGTTCGCTCAGCTGGGCTCAACCTATGTCAAGCACCTTCTGGATATCGAAGCGCCGCAGGTCCGCCTGCTCAGCACCGGCGAAGAGGAAACCAAGGGCAACCGCCTTACCCAAGAAAGCTATACCCTGCTCAAAGCCAGCAAGCTCAACTTTGTCGGCAGTATAGAAGGGCAGGACATCCCCAAGGCAACCGCCGACGTCATCGTTACCGACGGCTTCACCGGCAATATCGTGCTCAAGACGATAGAAGGGATGGGCGACACCTTCCTGGGAGCAGCGCGCCAGGTAGGCTATGTCGTGGCCACCGCCTATCACCTTCGCGGGCGAGAGCTGCTCCAGGAGATTGGGCTGGGTTCCTGGGCTAAGAAAGCCGACTACCGGGAATACGGCGGCGCCTGTCTTCTGGGGGTAAACGGGACTATCATCGTCGCCCACGGCCGCAGCCAGGCTAAGGCGATAAAAAATGCCATAGTTCAAGCCAAACAGACGGTAGAACGGGATATATGCCGAATAATTAGGGAGGGAAACTATGAGTAAACCAATAGCCGTAACTGACGCCGACTTCGAGCAAAAGGTCTTAAAGGCAAAGACACCGGTGCTGGTGGACTTCTGGGCGGCCTGGTGCCGACCCTGCCTCATGACTGCCCCGGTGCTGGAAGAGCTGGCCAAGGAGTATGCTGGCAAGCTGACCATCGCCAAGCTGGACGTTGACCACAACGCCAAGACCGCCGCCCAGTACGGCATAATGGCCATACCCAACCTCATTATCTTCAAGGACGGCAAGCCGGTATCGCAAATCGTCGGTTACAAACCCAAGGAAGAGCTGAAGCGCAGCCTGGACACCGTTCTGGAATAGGTTACGATGACGGTTATGGGGAGTCGGGCGAAATTCCGGGAGGGCGAGCGCGTCACCAATATCGGAAAATTAGTACCGAATCACCCTTCGCCAAGTCTTTAATTCGACTATCCGACTAAAGTATAATTAGAAAACAAGGGAGAGATTATGAAGGTTGTCTTCCTCCAGGATGTGCCCAATGTGGCTAAAGCCGGCGAGGTAAAAGAGGTAGCCGCTGGCTACGGCCGTAACTTTCTCATCCCCCGAAAGCTGGCCGCCCTGGCCAGCCCCCAGGCCATAAGCCAGGTGAAGACCAGCGACCAAGCCCAGGCCGGGACCGATGAAGAACTGGTCGAGCTGGCCCAAAAGCTGGAAGGTAAAGAGGTCAGCCTCAAGGCGCACGCCGGCGCCAAGGAACGGCTCTACGGCTCCATAACCAGCGCCGATATCGCCGCCGAGCTGGAGAAGGTCACCAAGATAACCGTCGACAAGCGAAAGATAGAGCTGGCCGAGCCCATCCGCCAGCTCGGCAGCTACGAGCTGACCATAAGGCTGGGCAAAGACATCACACCTAAAATAACGGTCAACGTTATCGAAGAGGAGACCAAGGAAGAGCCAGCCAAGAAGGCAAAGAAAGCGGCTAAGAAGGAAACCAAGGCGGAAAAGAAACCCGCCAAGAAGGAGCCCGAGGCAGAGCCAAAGGCTAAGAAAGCCAAGACGACTAAGAAGGAAACCAGGGCGACCAAGGAAAAGAAGCCCGCCGAGAAAAAGGCGGCACCTAAGAAGAAGACAGCGACCAAAGCCAAGACGACCAAGAAGAAAGAGGAGAAGTAAGGGATGGTTGGCGAAAAGCTGCCGCCGCATGATGCTGATGCCGAGGAAGCGGTAATCGGCTCATTGCTCATCGATGGGTCGGCGATATTCAAGGTCGCCCCCTTGCTGGCGCCGCTGGACAACAAATCGCCCTTTTACACCGAGCAAAACGCCTGGATATATGATGCCTGCCTGGCGCTCTATGAGCGCGACGAAGCCATAAACCAGATAACGGTGGCTCAAGAGCTCGACCGCCAGGGGAGGCTGGAGGCCTGCGGCGGTGCCGCTTACTTGAGTCGGCTCATAGCCACCTGCCCCACCTCGCTCGATATCGAAGACTACGCCCAGATTGTCTACCGCCTGTCGGTAATGCGCCGCCTGATTGACGCCGCCGGGCAGATTCAAACTATCGGTTATCGGGCCGACCCCGATGTTGACCACAGCCTCAATGATGCCGAGGATATCCTCTTCCGACTGCGCCACGGCCGAAGCCGCAGGGACCTGACCCACATCCGACAGGTGCTGGACACATACTTTGAGACCACCGCCCCTGAGGAAGAAGGCGCCCCCCGGGAGAAGCTGCCCTACGTGCTGGCTGGTTTCGCTGGACTGGATGAGTTCCTGGGCGGATTCCAGCGCTCCGACCTGATTATTATCGGCGGCCGTCCCAGCATGGGTAAGACCAGTTTAGCCTTAAGCCTGGCCCGAAACGCCGCCGTAGAGCAGGGGGCTTGCGTGGCTCTGTTCAGCCTTGAGATGGCCCGGGAGCCTCTGGTCTGGCGCATACTGGCCAGCGAATCTGAGGTTGATTCACGGCGCATCCGCCTCGGGCTTCACACCGAGGAGCAGGAAAAACGTATTATGGATGCTATCGGCCAGCTCTCCGAGGCCAAGATATATATCGACGACACCCCCCAGCTTCGGGTGGTAGAGATGAGGAGCAAAGCCCGCCGCCTGCACTTTGAGCAGGGCATCGACCTGATTATCGTTGACTACCTGCAGCTGATGCAGGGAGACAGAAGGTTCGATAACCGCGTCCAGGAGGTCAGCGAGATATCCCGCGCCCTGAAAGGACTAGCCCGCGAGCTCAATGTGCCCCTGCTGGCGGTATCTCAGCTCAGCCGTGCCCCGGAGGGAAGGGCCTCCCACGAACCCCAGCTTTCCGACCTGCGCGAAAGCGGCAGCATCGAGCAGGACGCCGACGTGGTTGTCTTTGTTTACCGCGATGAGTATTATTACCCCAGCAAAGAAGACTGGGAAAGGGAACACCCCGGGGAAAGCTACCCGCCGCCCGCCAGCATTATTATCGCCAAGCACCGCAACGGCCCCACCGGTGAGGTCAAGCTGCTTTTCAAACCCAAAATGGCAAAGTTCGAGAATATCACCAACGAAGAACTGAGCTTACTATAAAGGTTTATAGTGACTATGGAGCAGTTCAAGGGTTTCCCGGCTAAGTCGCAGTTTACCGCCGTGCCCAACGCCTTTTTCAACGCGCTGCTGCCGCGGATTAGCGATATCGCCGAGCTTAAAACGACCCTCCATATCTTTCAGACGCTCTATCAGAAGCGCGGCTACCCCCGCTTTACCTCCTACCAGGAGCTTCTGGGAAACAAGAGCCTGATGAGCAGCCTCAAGGACGAGGAGGCACTGCGTAATGCACTGGAGACAGCGGCCAAACGGGGCACAATCCTGCACCTGGCGCTGGATAAGGACGGCAAAACCGAGGACATCTACCTGCTCAACACCGAGTCGGACCGGCAGGCTATAGCTAAGATTGAGAGCGGCGAGCTCAAGTTGAGCGGACTGGAGCCGAAAGAGCCCGCCCTAATTGATAAGGAGGAGCCGCCCGACATCTTTACACTTTACGAACAGAACATCGGCATGCTCACCCCGATGATTGCCGAAGAGCTGCGCGATGCCCTGAAACTGTATGCCGAAGCCTGGATTAGGGATGCGATTAAGGAAGCCGTTAACCACAACAAGCGCAAGTGGAGCTATATTTCCGCCATCCTGGAACGCTGGACGACCGAAGGTAGGGACGATGGAACATATCGGGGAGATACTAAAAAGACAGGCCCGGATAAATACATCAAGGGCAAATACGGACACATTGTCCGGCGCTGAGGAAGCCCCAGCGACTTCGGTCTGCCCGCTCTGCAAGGGGGCTGGCTTTGTCCACCCCCGTCTGCCCTCGGGCAAGCCCGACTACAGCCGCACCGTGCCCTGCAGCTGCACGCTGCCGGAACGGGAGAAGGAACGGCAGAGCCGCCTGCGGAAATACAGCGGCTTAGAAGCCAGGCTGCTGCAAAACATGACCTTCGAAAGCTTCGACTGGAAGCGGGCCAACCTGCCCCCGGAGCAGCGCGAGAATCTGAAGAAGGCGTTTGATACCGCGCTCGACTTCGCCAAATCGCCTGAAGGCTGGCTGGTTTTTCTAGGCGTTAACGGCTGCGGCAAGACCCACCTGGCGGCGGCTATCGCCAACTACCGCCTCAAAGAGGGCAGGCCGGCCAAGTTCGTGGTCGTGCCCGACCTGCTCGACCATCTGCGCTCTACCTTCAGCCCGGATAGCCCGGTGAGCTACGACCATCTCTTCGAGGAGGTCAAGAACGCCCCACTGCTCATCCTGGACGACCTGGGCAAGCAGTCAACCACCCCCTGGGCCGAGGAGAAGCTCTACCAGATTATCAATCACCGCTATAACCACCAGCTGCCCACGGTGGTGACCACCAACTGCTCACTGGATGAAATCGATAGCCCTATCAGCTCAAGGCTGGCCGACCCCAAGATTGGTGTCGTCTGGAACATTAACGCCCCCGACTACCGGACTGACGCCACCGCCAAAAAGAGAGTCACCCGCAAGAAGAAGCCAAGCTAAAGCCCTTAATTTGCACTGCCCGCCTTTTTTGGCTACAATGGGGGTAATTTAACCGGGAAAGCCTTGTAGTCATGATAAACTTCCCCGTTTTGGTGCTCAATCAGAACTACGAGCCGCTAAATGTTTGTCGGGTGCGGCGAGCGGTGGTGCTGCTCGACCACGGTAAGGCGGAGATGCTGGAGAACGGTTCTGGATTTATCCATACCACCACCCGTGACTTCCCCGTCCCCTCGGTAATCCGCTTAGGTTATATGATTAAGCGCCCCCACCCCCAGCGAAAGTTGACCCGCCTTGAGATTTTCCACCGCGATCACTTCACCTGCCAGTACTGCGGCCAGCAGACCAGCCAGCTGACTTTAGACCACGTTATCCCCCGCTACCGGGGTGGCGAACACCTCTGGGAAAATGTGGTCAGCGCCTGCATACCCTGTAATCGGCGCAAGGCCGGCCGGACACCCAGTGAAGCCGGCATGAAACTGCTCCGCCCCCCAACCCCACCCCACGGCGACCGCTTCTTCTACATACCCTACCGCTACCGCCAGAGCCAGAGCCTCTGGCAAAAATACCTGCCCCAGTAATGGTTAGCCTTTCTGGGGCGGCTGTTTTTCCACGGTAATATCACTGAGCGGCAGTTCCACCGTTGCCTGGCTCTCCAGCTCAACCAGCACCGTTTCCTTGAGGGGATTACCCGCCACCACGTTAGCCTCCCCCATCGGCGTTTGTACCCTCTGGCCCGGCTTGGGTAATTTCTCCTTCATGGCGTGGTACTGCTCGGTCTCATAAGCCAGGCAGCAGAGCAGGCGGCCGCAGACACCCGATATCTTGAGCGGGTTAAGCGGCAGGTTCTGCTCCTTAGCCATTTTGATAGAGACCGGGGAGAACTCGGTCAAGAAACTCATGCAGCACAGGGGAAGCCCACAGCGCCCGAAGCCGCCCACCAGCTTAGCCTCATCCCGGGGGCCCAGCTGGCGCAGCTCGACCCTCACCTTGAAACGTCGGTTTAGCTCCCTGACCAGCTCGCGGAAATCAACCCTCTCCGTAGCGCTGAAGAAGAAGGTAAGTCGGCTGCCGTCAAGGTTGTATTCGGCGCCGAGCAGCTTCATGGGCAGCCCCAGCTTGGCTATCAAGCGGCCGCACTCAGCCAGTGCCTCGGCTTCCCTGCCTTCGAAATCTCGGGCGCGCTCGATGTCCTCCTCATCCGCCTTGCGCACCACCGGCTTTAAGGGCTCGGTAACTTCATTGGCCAGGACCTGCTTGGGGGCAATGACCACCCAGCCTAATTCCAGGCCGCGAGCCGTCTTGACCACCACACAGTCACCGACATCCATCTCGATGCCGGCCGGGTCAAAGTAATAAAGCCGCCCAGCCCTTTTGAAACGTATGCCTACAATCTCAGCCATAAGCTATACAGCACTCCTTCCCGGAATACTGAGCATGAGCACCTCCAGCGCCAGCCGCGGATTAGCGTTCTGTTCCAGCTGTTCGGCGGCCGCCTGAATACTGCCGATAAAAGCCCTTATCTGGGCCAGGCTGTAGTCCTGCCCCATCTCGACCAGCTCGGCTTCGTGGTCGATATTGGTCATGGTGTCGCCGGAGCCGAGCTTGACCAGGAGCAGGTCGCGCCACCAGTCGAGCCACAAATCGAGCACCTCCCGGACCACAGCCCGGTTCTGGCCGAACTGAGCCGCCAGCTGCGCTGCATAGTCGAAACGCGGCTCGTTATCGCCGCGGATAACCTCCAGCAGCCTTTCCAGCAGCTGGTCGCGCTTCTCCAGCAGGCTGTCGTCGTCCGCCGCCGTTAGCGCCCAGCCCAGACGGCCGTGACAGAGCCGAGAAAGAAGCCCGGCCTTGGCCGACTCCAGACTACGGCGCTCACTGAGGGCAGTCTCCACTTTGGGGGTGGGGAGGGGGCGCAGCTCCAGTCTTTGACAGCGGGAAACCACGGTATCAGGCAAAAGTGAGTCGTTGGCGGTAAGCAGGATGAAGATTACTCCTTCCGAAGGCTCTTCCAGCGTCTTAAGCAGGCAGTTAGCCGCTTCGTTGGACATCAGCTCGGCGCCGTCGATAATAAACACCTTGTATTTGCCCTCAAAGGGCGGCAGGCTGGCGGAATGCTGCATATCCCGCACTTGCTCGATGCTGATTTCCGTCCGCGGCTTATCGTTGCTATTACCGTTGGAATTCAGGCCGATGACCTGGACATCGGCGTGCTTACCCGCCGCCACCTTCTGGCAGGGGTCGCACTCACCGCAAGGGGGCTCCGCCGCCTCGCAGTTTAATGCCTGAGCCAGCTCCAGCGCCAGCGTCATCTTGCCCACGTGGGGAGGTCCCACCAGAAGATAGGCATGAGCTATTGACCCCAGCTCCAGGTTGCGCTGGAGCAGGTTGACCGCCCTATCCTGCCCGACTAGCTGCCACACACCTTATCTCCTTAAACCAAATCACAGCGGGTCAGGTCATCAAAGGTCTCGCGGCGCCTGATGAGCCGCGCCTTGCCTTCCTTGACCAGGACAATAGCCGGCTTGAGCGCGGCGTTATAGTTGCTCGCCAGCGACAGGCCATAAGCGCCGCAGTCGGCTACCGCCAGAATATCGCCCGCAGCCAGCGGGGGCAGCATTGTATCCTTGATAACTATGTCCCCCGATTCACAGAACTTGCCGGCAACAGTAACCTTTTCCGTTTCCTTCTCCGCCATCTTGTTAGCCACCACCGCCACATATTTTGCCCCGTAAAGGGCGGGGCGGATGTTATCGGCCATGCCGCCGTCCACCGAGACATAGCGCCTGACGTTGGGAATATCCTTGACTACCCCCACCGTGTAGAGCGCCACCCCCGACTGCCCTACCACCGACCTCCCCGGCTCGACAATGAGCCTTGGCTTGGTCAGTCCCAGCTTCTTGCAGCCTTTGATGACAGCGGAGGTCATCGCCTGGGCGTAGTCGGCGATGGGCGGGACGGGAGAATCCAGGGTATATTGAACGGCGAAGCCGCCGCCAACATCCAGCTCCTCCATCTCAAAGCCGTGCTCGCTCTTCATCTCGGCGGCAAAGCCGAGGATAATATCTATCGCCTGCTGGTAGGGCTCAAGCTCGGCAATCTGCGAGCCGATATGGAAATGCAGACCCCGCAGCTTAATTTGGGGCATAGCCATCGCCGCCGTCAGCGCCTTCTCGCCCTGAACCATGGGCACGCCGAACTTGCTGTCGAGATTGCCGGTGATAATGTAGTTGTGGGTATGAGGGTCAACGCCCGGAGAAAGCCGCAAAAGTATATCGGGATTCTTGCCTCGCTCCTTAGCTAGCTTACCCAGCAGCTCAAGCTCCGGGAAGTTGTCCACCACGATGCGCCCCACCCCCCACTCCAGCGCTAGCTTTAGTTCTTCGGCCGACTTATTGTTGCCGGGAAAATATACCCTGTCCATGGGGAAGCCCGCCGAGCGGGCAATGCTCATCTCGCCCGCAGAGGCCACATCTAGCCCCAACCCTTCTTCATTAAGGAGCTGGGCCAGAGCCTTGTTGATAAAAGCCTTGGCTGAGTAGATAACGGCGCTGTCGGCGTAGCGGCGGCCAAACTCCCGCTTAAATTCGACACACTTGTTGCGTATGCCAAGCTCATCGAAAACATAGAGGGGCGTGCCGAACTCGGCGGCTAAATTCACGGTGTCACAGCCGCCGATAAGCAGGTGTCCCTTATTATCAACCTCAGCCGTTGAGGGAAATAAAACCAGCTTTGATGTCATTTCCTCAATGTTAGCAGTGCTAGAGGTTCAAGTCAATTGATAAGTTATGTCCCCACCCCGATTTTTCCCCTTATCCACCCCACCTTGTTTAGCGTACGTCTTTCAGTCCCACCCAATACCCACCCTATAAGGGTGGTACCCCTTATATATCCTCCTGTAGGAGTTATGCCCTTCCCCCTATTTGGGGGGTTTGAAAGGGGGCAAGCCCCCTTTCTACCTTAAAAGGGCGGTGGGCGGGAATAGATAATATCGGGGCGGAGGGAGAACACCCCCAATAAGGGACTAATAGGGGTCTAAACCCTGTAGGGTGGGTATTGGGTGGGACGACAAACACACGTCCGCCAAGGTAGAGTGGGGGGAAACAAAAAGGGGGGCGCATGCCCCCCTTTACGCTAATCTTCTTCCCGCAGCTTATAGCGCTGTATCTTACCGGTGGTGGTCTTGGGCAGGTCTTTAACGAACTCTATCCACCTGGGGTACTTGTAGGGCGCTATGCTCTTCTTGACGAAGGCTTTAATGTCCTTTTCCAGCTTCTCGGAGGGGTGCCTACCTTTTTTAAGCAACACGAACGCCTTGGGTTTAACCAGGTGATGCTCGTCTTTCTTGGCCACGACGGCGGCTTCGAGCACGGCGGGATGGGAGACCAGGGCGTCCTCGACCTCGATGGGGGAAACCCAGATACCGCCGACCTTGAGCATATCGTCGCTGCGGCCACGGTAATAGTAGTAGCCCTCGGCATCCCGGTAGTATTTATCACCGGTATTGAACCACTCGCCCAGCATGGAAGTCTTGGTCTTCTCGGAATGGCGATAGTAATAAAGCGCCGTTGATTCGCCGTGCACCAGAAGGGTGCCGACCTCGCCTTCGGGTACTTCCGCGCCTTCATCATTGACAATCTTAGCCTGGTAGCCGGGGACCAGCTTGCCCGAGCTGCCCGGTTTGACGTCACCGGGACGGTTGGAGATAAAGATGTGCAGCAGCTCGGTGGAGCCGATACCGTCCAGTATCTCCAGCCCGAACCTCTTCTTCCATTCGTAGAAGATTTCCTTGGGCAGGGCTTCACCGGCCGAGGTGCAGATACGCAGCGAGGAGAGGTCGTATTTCTTTTCGGTGTCTTTCAGTTCCAGCATGTTGGCATAAAGCGTGGGTACGCCGAAAAAGACCGTGGGGCGATATTTGGTGATGGTGGAAAATATGGTCTCGGGGCGGGGACGGTCGGGGAGCAGGACCACTGAGGCGCCCAGAGCCGGGGGATACAAAAAGCTGTTACCCAAACCGTAGGCAAAGAAGAACTTAGACGCTGAGAAAAGTATATCGTCATGGGTAAGACCCAAGACAGCCTTAGCGTAGTTATCAATGCAGAAAAAGACATCGTGCTGCAGGTGGACGGCCGCCTTGGGCACACCGGTGCTGCCCGAGGTGTAGTTCCAGAAAGCGGCGTCCTCAAAGGTGGTATAAGCCACATCGAGCTTATCGGAGCAGCGGTCGACGATGTCATGGAAGGATATGTGATAAGCCCTAGACTTCTCGCCGACGATGATAGTATTCTCCAGATAGAGGAACTTATCCTTGTAGCCCTCAATCGCCTCGATGAAATCGCTGTCGGCGATGAGGGTGCGGGCGCGGCTGTTGTTGAGCAGGTAGCGGTAGTCGTGCATGGTGTACATATAGTTTATCGGAATGGGAATGGCGCCGATTTTTATGATGCCGAAGAAGCAGGCCGTAGCCTCGGGGGAATCGTACATCACCAGCATCACCCGCTCTTCCATGTGCACGCCCAGTATTTTGAGCGCATTCCCCACCCGGTTTATCATCTTCTGCATCTCGGCGTAGGTATAGGTCTTGTCTTTGTAGTAAACCAACACCTTATCCCCCAACCCCTTTTCTACCATCTCGTCGATGAGCTTGGTGGTCACATTGTAGTACTGGGAGATAAAGTCCTGGTATTTATATTTTTCCATATTGACTCCCGGCTCAAGTCGAGCTAAAGATTATCTATTTATTTAGTTTATAATAAATGCTGGTGAAAGTCACCTCCACCCCGGGTCTTTTTCCCACCCAATACCCCACCTTGTTTAGCGTACGTTGTTCTGACCCACCCTACCCACCCTTAGAGGGGATTCTCCCTCTAGAATTCCTTCCGAGGTACGTTATCCCTCACCCCATTTCCCCCATTGGGGGAGTCCAAGAGGGAGCACAGCCCCCTTTTGAGAGACGTTTCTGGGCGGGCTGGTGTGGGAAAAACAGCCTGGGGTGGCGAGAGAGAATTAAAAGGGTTACACCTCTTTAAAGCCAATCCCCAATTGACACCCCTGAATCATACCGTTAGAATATCGTTTACTCTTTGAAGAGAGAGGGCAAAATATGCATCGGCAGACCACTCTGGACAACGGCCTGCGGGTTATCACCGAAACTATGTCCCAAACCCGCTCGGTAGCCATCTGCATCTTCGTCGGCGTCGGCTCCCGGTACGAGAGCGAGCCGCAGGCGGGAGTCTCCCACTTCATTGAGCACCTCTGCTTTAAGGGCACGACCAAGCGCCCCAGCTCTCAGGAAATCTCCGAGGCCATTGAGGGGGTGGGGGGCATCATCAACGCCGGCACCGACAAGGAGCTTACCGTTTACTGGTGCAAGGTAGCCCAGCCCCACTTCACCCTGGCTTTGGACGTGCTGGCTGATATAATACTTAACTCCAGATTCGAGCCGGCCGAAATCGAGCGCGAGCGCCAGGTCATCACTGAAGAGATTAATATGAGCCTGGATTCGCCCTCACAGCTGGTAAGCATGCTCATTGATGAATTGCTCTGGCCCGGGCACCCGCTGGGGAGGGACATCGCCGGCACCAAGGAATCGGTAGCCGCCATCACCAGGGAGATGATAGTTGACTACCTGGGGCAGAAATACCTGCCGGCCAACACCGTGGTTAGCATTGCCGGTGCCGGTGAGCACGGTGAGATGGTAGGCGCCGTCGAGAAGGCTTTGGGTGAATGGACTGAGACAAAGCCCAACCCCACCTATTCCCCGTACAAGGAGCAAGAGTTCCCCAGGTTGCGCATTGAGGCGAAGGAGACCGAGCAGGCACATCTCTGCCTAGCTTTGGGCGGTTTGCCCCAGCTCCACCCCAAGCGTTTCACCCTCGACCTGCTCGACGTTATCCTGGGCAAGGGTATGAGCAGCCGCCTCTTCACCGAGATTCGCGACCGGCTGGGTCTGGCTTACAGCATCCACAGCTACGCCGAGCACTTCGCCGACACTGGCTCCATCGCCGTTTACGCCGGGGTGGAACCGAAAAACCTTTCGGTAGCCATCAGAGCCGTCCTGGAACAACTGGCCCGCCTCAAGGAGCCCGTCCCTCAGGCCGAGCTGACCAAGGCCAAGGAGCTATCCAAGGGGCGGCTGCTGCTGAGCATGGAGGACAGCCGCGCCGTGGCCGGCTGGATTGGCGGGCAGGAGATTTTAACCCGGCGCATCTTAAGCGTTGACCAGGTAATCGCCATTATCGACGCCATCACCGCCGAGGAAATCAAGGAACTGGCCCAAGAGCTATTGGTCTCAAAGAAGCTACGCCTAGCGGTGGTCGGTCCCGTGGCCGACGAGCCGCTGGACAAACTCCTCGTAATATAAAAAGAACCGTCCTTCTTAGGAAGGACGGCTCTTTTTATAAAGCTAACGGAGGGATTACATCATCCCTTCCATGCCACCCATGCCGCCCCCTGGCATGCCCAGTTTCTCCTTCTCGGGTATATCCGCCACCAGCGACTCGGTGATTAAGACCATAACGGCGATACTGGCGGCATTCTCCAGGGCTGACCTGACCACCTTGGTCGGGTCGATAATGCCCTTCTCCACCATATCGCCGAACTCGTCGGCTTCGGCATCATAGCCCACGCCGGCCTTGGCCTTCTTCACCGCATCGACGATTACCGAACCGTCCTTACCAGCATTCTCGGCAATCCAGCGAATCGGCTCCTCCACCGCTTTACGGACGATGTTAACCCCGGTAAGCTCATCACCGGCGGCATCCACCTTCTTTAGCACCGAGGTCGCCCGCAGCAGGGCGACCCCACCGCCGGGCAGAATGCCCTCTTCCACCGCCGCCCGGGTGGCGGAAAGGGCGTCCTCGACGCGATGCTTCCTCTCTTTAAGCTCGACCTCGGTAGCCGCGCCGACCTTGATGACGCCGACGCCACCGACCAGCTTGGCCTGCCTTTCCTGCAGCTTCTCGCGGTCAAAGTCAGAGGTGGTATCCTCTATCTGGGCCTTAATCTGCTTGATTCGGGCCTTGATGGCTTCCTCCGAGCCCTTGCCCTCAACGATGGTGGTATTGTCCTTATCCGAGGTTACGCGGCGGGCGCGACCCAGGTCTTCTACCGTAACCGAGTCCAGCTTGCGCCCGACCTCCTCGGAGATTACCTTGCCGCCGGTGAGGATAGCCATATCCTCCAACATCGCCTTGCGCCGGTCGCCAAAGCCGGGAGCTTTAACCGCCAGTACGTTTATGGTGCCCCGCAGCTTGTTGACCACCAGTGTGGCCAGGGCCTCGCCCTCTATGTCCTCGGCGATAATGAGCAGGTTCTTGGATACCTGCAGTATCTTCTCCAGGGCCGGCAGCAGGTCGGATATCGCCGAGAGCTTCTTGTCGGTGATGAGGATATAGGGGTCCTCTATCTCGGTTGACATCTTCTCGGCGTTGGTAATGAAATAGGGGCTGATGTAACCGCGGTCGAACTGCATCCCCTCTACATACTCGGTCTCATACTTTATCCCCTTGGACTCCTCGACGGTGATAACGCCGTCCTTGCCCACCTTTTCCATCACCTCGGCAATCAGGTTGCCGATTTCCTTGTCTTTGGCGGTGATGGTGCCCACCTGGGCAATCTGCTCCTTGCCCTTGACCTCGACCGAAACCCTTTTCAGCTCGTCAACAACGGCCTTGGTCGCTTTCTCAATGCCCCTCTTCAGGGCTATGGGCTCGGCGCCGGCGGCCACATTCTTGAAGCCTTCACTGATAATGGCGTGAGCCAACACCGTCGAGGTGGTGGTGCCATCGCCGCAGGCGTCGTTAGTCTTGGTAGCCGCCTCCTTGACCAGCTGAACACCCATGTTCTCAAAGGGGTCGGGAAGCTCAATATCCTTGGCAATGGTGACCCCGTCATCGATGACCGACGGCGCCCCCCATTTCTTGTCCAGCGCCACGCAATGTCCCTTGGGGCCTAAAGTCACCTTAACCGCGTCAGCCAGGGTGTCTATCCCCTTTTTTATCGAGTGCCTGACTTCTTCATCAAATATAATCTGCTTAGCCATTTTGCCTCCTTATATTAAACGACATTACTTAGTCTTCTTAGCCTTCTTGGCCAGAATGTCTTTCTCACTCAGTATCATCAGTTCCTCGCCGTCAATCTTGACCTCGGTGCCGCCATATTTAACATAGAGCACCACGTCGCCCACCTTGACCTCCATGGCTATCCGCTTGCCATCCTCGGATAACCGGCCCGGACCAACCGCCAAAACCTTGCCTTCCTGTGGCTTCTCCTTGACGGTATCGGGGAGGATAATACCCCCCTTGGTCACCTCTTCACCCTCAACAGGCTTAACCACCACTCGGTCGCCCAACGGTTGTAGCTTAACCGCCATTCTAATCCTCCTTATTCTAGTTCGATTGCTTCTCTTATTTTAGCACTCTCGGGGGGAGAGTGCTAACGCTTTATCATAACCTAGTTGGGCAAAACTATCAACCTGGTTTACAGATAGTTAGAGCTATTTTTATCTATTTACCGAGATTTAGAGGCGTATAATAGCCCTTTTCTTGGTAAGGCGGGCTCTGATTAACTCAGCTTAAGCCCAGGGACGACGTCGAGGTCAAGGCCGTTCGTCTTGCCCGCCTGCAGGCGGTAGTAGCCGCAGGCGGCAATCATAGCCGCGTTATCGGTGCAGAGTATGGGCGGGGGAACGAGCACGGAGAGGGGCGAGCTTTCCGTCAAGCTCTGCCGCAGCATTGAGTTTGACGCCACCCCACCCGCCAGCAAGACCTGCCTGGCCCGACGCTCCTTGGCGACGGCTATTGTTTTCGTCACCAGCACATCGATGACCGCTTCCTGAAAGCTGGCGGCGGCGTCAGCCACCGAGGCAATATTGCCCGCCTCCGCCAGGCGCAGCAGCGCCGTCTTGACCCCGCTGAAGCTGAAGTCGTCGCTCCCTTTAAGCCAGGCGCGGGGTAGAGGAATCGAGGCTGTGCCGCCTTTAGCCGCCTGCTCGATGGCGGGACCACCGGGATAGCCCAGGCCCAGTATCCGGGCGGCTTTATCGAAGGCTTCGCCAGCGGCATCGTCACGGGTCCTTCCCAGCACCACGTAGTCGCCATGCCCCCGCACCAGCACCAGGTCGCTATGCCCCCCGGAAACGATGAGGCAGACGGCGGGGAATTCAATATCTTTATCCCCCAGCCAGTTGGCGTAGAGGTGCCCCTCCAGGTGATTGACACCGATAAGCGGTAGATTATGAGCCATTGCCGCCGCCTTGGCCACGTTCACCCCCACCAAAAGCGAGCCGGCCAGACCCGGGCCGACGGTGATGGCAATAGCGGAAAGGTCTTTCCAGCCGACGTCAGCTTCGGTCATGGCCTGTTTCACTATGGGGATAATGGACAGCAGGTGCTGGCGGGAAGCCACCTCAGGAACGACACCGCCGTAGCGGGCGTGGATTTCCACCTGAGAGGCAATCTGGTTGGAAAGCATTTTCCGGCCGTCCTCTACCACCGCCGCCGCCGTCTCGTCGCAGGATGTCTCGATAGCTAAGATTTTCATGCCCCTGAATTATAGCATAGACGCCGTTAGTAGTGCGTGCCGAAACCGATAGACATCTGGTATAATGCCTCACGTGAGACCTCTTTTACCCAGAATTCTGAGGTTGCTTTTCCCGGGCCGAAAAGGCCCTTTTGTCTTTGAACGCCAGCCAGTCGTATTGCCCCCAAGGCCGACAAGCATTAACCTCTACATCCACCTGCCCTTCTGCCGCCAGCTCTGCCCCTTCTGCCCTTACCTGAAAGAGGCTTTTGACGCGGAGGTGAGCATCGCCTATCAGGGCGCTCTGCTCGAAGAACTGGAAAGCTACCGCCGGTTATGGGGTGCCATCAACATTGAATCGGTCTATTTCGGCGGCGGCACACCTTCCATGACGCCCGAGATAGTGGAAAAGACGCTGTCCTGGATAGCCGGGAACTTTCACCTGGGGAGTGAGGTAGGCGTTGAGGTTCACCCCGTAGATGCTCAGCCGGCTCTTCTCAGCTCTTTAAAAAACAGCGGCGTCAGCCTGGTAAGCCTGGGTGTACAGAGCTTTAATGACCGGCTTCTCGGCTTGCTCGGTCGCGACTACGACGGAAATTTGGCTAGGCAAGCCAGCGAACGCCTTCTCCAGACCGGCTTTGCCACCGTAGACGCTGACTTGATTTTCGCCATCCCCACCCAGAGCCGGCAGGAGGCGGAGGCCGACATCGAAACAGCCTGCGAGCTGGGCGTAGACCAGATATCCAGCTATCCCCTGCTCTATTTCTCCTTTGCGCCGCTAAGGAAGGAGCTAGGCAACGACGGAGTGTCCATGCCGTCCTGGCGGCTGGAAAAGCAGATGCTGGGAACGATAGTCAAGAAGACGCAGGAGGCTGGCTACCAGCGGACCTCAATCTGGAGCTTCAACAAACCGGAGACGATGCGCTACACCACCGTTACCAAAGATGCCTTTGTCGGCATCGGTGCCGGCGCCACCTCCAAGATAAGCGACTATTTTAAGCTCAACACCTTTTCCGTAGCCGAATATATCAAGGCCGTAAAAGAAGGCTCACCGCTGGCTCTGGCCACCAGGCTGGATGCCGGGGACAAGATGGCCTACTGGTTCTTCTGGCGCGCCTATGACTTGGCTATCAACACCGGCACCTTCCGCTCCCTTTTCGGCCAGGACCTCCCCTACCGGGTCCGGGCCCTTCTCTCCCTGCTTAAACTCCTGGGCATGACTCAGCGGAGAGGAGACACCCTCTTCCCCACTGAGATGGGGGCCTATATTTTCCATCTCATCGAGAAGGAATACACTCACGCCTATCTGGAAACCATGTGGCAAGCCTGTCTCCGAGAAGCCTGGCCCCAGCGGGTAGTCCTCTAAATTGGGGAACTAGAGGCGCAGGTTCTTCTTCCCACCCAATACCCGCCCCACTCTGTCAGCGTACGTTGTTTCAGACCCACCCACCCCCACCTTGAGGGGGTTTTTAAGGGGGCGAAGCCCCCTTTAGAAAGACTTCTGTTGGGTGGGCAGGGTGGGACAAAACAACGTTGGATAATAAAGGTGGGGTGGGGGGAGATTGCTTCGTCCTTCCAAAGAAGGACTCGCAATGACAGGGAACGGGAAATAAGACACCCACCCCCTTTTGACACACCCCATAGCCAGTGATATTATGACGAAAAGATGACTAATCGCTATATGCCGCTAAGAGTGGGGTGATACCAAATGTCCGGCATTGAAACCCTCTACCTCGTGCTGCTCATTATCTGCCTCTTCTTATCAGCCTTCTTCTCCAGCTCGGAGACAGCCTTCTTTTCCCTGCAGAAGATAAGGGTGCAGCACCTGGTCGATACCAAGGTGAGGGGGGCAAAGCGGGTAGCCAGGATGATGGAGAGACCGGAGAAATTCCTCTCCACCGTACTTCTGGGCAACAACCTGGTCAACACCGCCGCCGCCGCCCTGGCTACTTTTCTGGCCATCCGCCTCTGGGGGGACCAGTGGGGCGTCCTCATCTCTACCATCGTAGTAACCATCGTGCTCCTGATATTCTGCGAGACCACCCCCAAGACCATAGCCACCCGCCACGCCGAAGGACTATCCCTCGCCTTCATCGGGCCCATAGAGGCCATCGCCTGGCTGTTTTCGCCCTTCGTCTTTGTGCTGAGCTGGATTGCCTCCGGCTTTACCCGGATGTTCGGCGGCAAGACGGTGCCCCGGTCGCTGGCCAGCGAGGAGGAAATCCGGACTATGATATCGGTGGGGCACAAGGAGGGGACGGTGGAGGAAGAAGAGGCTGAGATGCTGCACAAGGTATTTGAGTTCGGCAACCGCCCGGTCAGCGAGGTTATGGTGCCGCGCACTGAGGTAATCTGGGTAGAAAAGGGCACCAAACTGGCCGATTTCTTTAAACTCTACGCCGAAAACCCGCTCTCCCGCTTTCCGGTATATGAGGAAAACCGGGATAATGTCGTTGGCATCCTGGCCGTAAAGGACATAGTCATGGCCCAGGCCAAGGGGCAGCTTAATGATAAAAGCACGATTGACGAACTGATTCGCCCGGCTTACTTCGCCCCCGAGAACAAACGAATCAACGAGCTCTTTGCCGAGATGAGGGATAAGAACTACCGGATGACGGTGGTGGTCGATGAGTTCGGCGGCACGGCGGGCATCGTCTCTTTAAGCGGGCTTATGGAGGAAATCGTGGGCCCGGTGGGCGACGAGCTGGCGACAATCGAGAAGGAATACGAAAGCATTGACGAGTACACCTTCCAGGTTGACGGCGGGATGCGGGTGGAAGAGGCCAATGAAGAGATGGACTTAAGCCTGCCCGAAGGCGAAGACTACGAGACGGTAGCCGGCTTTGTCCTCGACCTGCTGGGGCACATACCCAGAGAGGGCGAGCGGCTGAAGTACAAGGAGTTGAAGATAGCCATCACCGAGATGCGGGGGAGGAAGATAGAGAAGATACGGATAACCAAGGAAAAGCATGCAGCGCCTACGGATTAGGTTCCGCCGGGGAGAAGAGATAAAGTTCATTTCCCACCTGGATATAATGCGCCTCTGGCAAAGAGCCCTCCACCGCGCCCAAATTCCACTGGCCTACACCGAGGGATTCAGCCCCCACCCCCGTCTGTCGCTGGCGGCGCCGCTGGCGGTGGGCGTAACCAGCCAGGCGGAGCTGATTGATATCTTCTGCAGCAAGTGGGTCTCCCCCCATTTCTTCAGCGATGCCCTGAGCCAGCAACTGCCGGCGGGGATTGAAATCATGCAGGTAAACATGGTAGCCCCGACCATGCCCTCGCTGCAATCGCAGCTAAGTCAGGCCGAATACGAGGTCGAGCTGGAAACAGATAAGGACCAGGCAGGGGTAGAGGCGGCGCTGGCATCGCTGCTGGCGGTGGAGCAGCTTCCCTGGCACCACGAAAGGGATACCGGCACCAGAAACTACGACCTGAGGGCTTTGATTGATGACCTCTGGCTTATTGACTGGCATCAGGGCTCCAGCACTATAGGCATGAGGCTGCGCTGCGACAGCGGCGGCTCGGGGAGGCCCGAGCAGGTCGCCGCCGCCCTGGGCTTTAGCCACCCCACCTCCATCCACCGCACCAAACTACTGCTGAAAACGAGCTAAGGGACAAGACATGAAAGGGGAAAACCAGCCGTCATTGGAAGAGCGGGTGCTGGGCTTTATCCGGGAGCACCGGCTGCTATCGGAAGGCGACCTGGTGGTGGCGGTTTCGGGCGGGGCGGACTCGGTTTGCCTGCTCCATATCCTGTTCAACCTCCGGGAAGAGCTTAAGATAAAGCTGCACATCGCCCACCTCAACCACCAGCTTCGGGGCGCCGATTCCGACGGCGACGCCGAATACGTTAGCGAGCTGGCACAAAAGCTCAAGATTCCAGCCACTATCGAGAAACAGGATGTTAAGGGCTACCAGAAGGCACAGCGTCTTTCGCTTGAGGAAGCCGCCCGCGAGGTAAGATACAGTTTTCTGGCTGAAGTAGCGAGAGCTATCGGCGCCAAGCGGGTGGCGGCGGGGCACACCAAGGACGACCACATCGAGACCATACTGATGCACCTCATCCGGGGCAGCGGCACGCGGGGATTACGGGGCTTACAGTCGTCAACGCTATGGCAGTCGGGAGAAGAAAGCCTAATTATTATCAGACCCCTGCTCGAGATAAGCCACCAGGAAACCGAGGGCTACTGCCGCCAGCACAACCTTACCCCCCGCCTGGATGCCTCCAACCTTTCCCTTTCCCCCCTAAGAAACCGGGTGCGCCAGCAGCTTATGCCTTTGCTGGAGAGCTACAACCCCGCCGTCGCCGAAGCCCTGCTCCGCACCGGGCGCATCGCCGACGACGACATCAGCTTCCTCAATGAACAGGTCGCCCGATTATGGGACGAGGTTATCCGGCAGGAAGGCAAGAGCCTTATTCTAGACAAGGCAGAGTTTAAGCAATTGCCGGCTGCCCTCAAGCGCTACCTGCTCCGGGCGGCGGTGGAAAAACTGCTGGGCAGCGCCAAGGACGTTGAGATGCGCCATATCGAAGAAATGCTGTCGTTAGC
>DAOUMR010000090.1:0-4095 GCA_034409905.1 Dehalococcoidales bacterium
AGTCTCTAACGAAACGTCTCAGGTTGGTGATTTGACTGTTGTACGTCTTAGGCTTCTTTCCAAGATAACTCTCCAAATACCTCTTGATGTTCTCATAGGACACGACATAATTGGATTTGACAAGAAACCGTTTCACATCCTCCAGAGTTGCCTTAACAGTCCTAGGCTCAAGCCTCATATTCAACGAAAGAAAGCTCTTGAAATCATCCAAAACCTTCTCGTCTATGGTTCTCTGCCACGATGCCAACGTGGCGATCATGCCAGGCTGATCTACCCGCCCAAAATCACTCCTTGAAGAGAAATTTCAGTAATGGATATAGAGCTTGCGGTCTGGTTCTGAACGTCTAGGTGTGATCTTGTCTTCGCGCTCGCTGTTTTTTGTCTGCTTTGTCAACCGTAGTGCATGTACTGTGTCACGAGTGTTTCGACCATTTCTGGTTTCGATGAAAGTGTTTTCCACAGGTTCTTGTCGCCATACGCTTCCAGTTTGCTCAGAACGCTGTCAACAAGTTTTCTCGGGAATATCCTGTTGGCTTCGTAGAAGTGTCTTTGTTTTCTGAGGTTTGCTGCAGATTCTGAACAGGAACGGGGCAGGTTCTGAAGTTTCTGAGAATCATCTCTCCTTTCATAAATATGCAGGTCCTCGGATATCTTCATAGACTCTTTGGAATTGCCTATCCCGTATTCCGCCGCTATTGCCAAGCCTGCTAGAAGCATATGAGCATTCGCGAAAGCGTCTGGGGCTCTGTATTCAAACGTTTCTCTGCAGTTTTCTGCTTTTGCTGCCTTCATGAAGTCCCACCACAGCGGTATGCGTATCAAGGCGAGACGGTTGCTGGCGCTCCAGCAGATGTGCATCGGTGATTCTTTGTGTGCGATGAAACGTAGGTAAGATATGGGGGTGGGGTTTCCGAAAGCTGACAGGCTTGGGGCAAGCTTCAGTATTCCGCCTATCATCGCCAAGGCTTCTTTGCTGATCCTCCTGTCAGAATCTGAAATCATGTTCTTTCCTTTCCTTGTGGCGCACAGGTGCACGTGCATTCCTGTTCCTGCATGGGCCAGATCTATCTTTGGCACAAATGAGACGCTGACACCGTGGCGAAGGCATACGTTTCGGATCGTCCATTTTACCAGTGGAATTGCTTCAGCCAGTTGTGAGAGTGTCTGAGGTATAAGCTCTATTTCTTGCTGTTCCATGTACAGGCCCCTGCGGGCAGTTATTATCGAGCTTGAGGCTAAGCTACAGAAGTTTACCACTATGGATATGAGCGTCTATTTTGGCGACCTTCTAGACCATCTTAACAAAATCTGGGATACCCTGGAGGAGTGTAAAGAGGTCATTGAGGTATTTAAGGACAGCGATTATGTTTTAAGCACGGAACGCATTAACCGCGTCATGCGTATCTTAACCATTTTTTCCAGCATCGTGTTACCTTTTATCTTGGTTTCCAGTATTTACGGGATGAATATATCCCTGCCCGGCGGAATTGAAAGGGGCAGTATTCTTTCCTTCGTTGTCTTGCTGCTGCTGGCGGCTCTCGTTTCCCTGGGCATGCTCTACTTCTTCCACCGTAGGCGCTGGATTTAAGATGAAGGTCTCGCACCGACTGCTTATTATCGCTGCCCTCTTCGTCACCTGTTTTATCACCGCCAACATAATCTCGGTCAAGATGATAAGCCTGGGGCCCTTTATCGTCTTCGCCGGCGTTTTTATCTTCCCCTTAAGCTATATCATCGGCGACGTGCTCACCGAGGTCTACGGCTACCGTATCGCCCGTAGGGTTATCTGGCTCGGTTTCGCCTGCAACCTTATCTTCGTCATCTTCGCCTGGATAGGGCAGATTCTGCCGGGGGCGTCGGGCTGGGAGCTGCAGGGGGCCTACGAGAGCATCCTGGGCTATACGCCGCGGCTGCTGGCTGCCTCCGTCTGCGGCTACCTGGCGGGGGAGTTCGCCAACTCCTACGTATTAGCCAAGATGAAGCTTTTTACCAGAGGGCGCTGGCTCTGGAGCCGGACCATCGGCTCGACCATAATCGGGGAGGGGCTGGATACCGCCGTCTTTGCCACGCTGGCTACCGTCGGCACCCCCTTCTTCATGGCGACGGTAATCCTGAGCCAGTGGCTGGTGAAGGTGGTGGTGGAGGTCGTGGCTACGCCCGCTACCTACGCCGTGGTCGGCTACCTGAAGCGTAAGGAGGGCATCGACAGCTACGACCGCCAGACTAACTTTAACCCCTTCCGCGTTTTGGACTAGTTAAAGTATAGAGAGTGAGTTTAGAGATGAAGATTCGTTTCCTGGGGGCGCACAACTGTGAGACAAAGGATACCAGGATGGTCAGCCTGCTGGTTGACGAAGTCCTGGCCATAGACGCCGGCGGGCTTACCGCCAGCCTGTCCTTAAAGGCGCAGCATAGAATCGAAGCCGTGCTGCTCACCCACCAGCACTACGACCACGTCCGCGATATACCCACTCTTGCCATGAACCTTTTCCTGGGCGGCGCTCACACCACCATCTACTCGATTCCAGAAGTGCTCAAGGTGCTGGAAAAGAACCTGATGGACGAGGTGATTTACCCCGATTTCCGCTATAAGTCACCCGATAAGCCCACCATTACATTCAGCGTCATCGAGCCGAATAAGGCGCAGAAGATTTTAGACTACGACGTTTTAGCCGTCCCCGTAAAGCACAGCGTGCCCGCCGTGGGCTACCAGCTCAGCGCCGACGGTAAGACTTTTTTCTACACCGGGGATACGGGGCTGGGGCTGGCCGAATGCTGGCAAAACGTTTCCCCGCAACTGCTTATCATCGAGGTTACCGCCTCGGATAGATACACGGATTGGGCGCCGGAGGGGGGACACCTTACCCCCTCGCTGCTGGAGCGGGAATTAGCCGATTTCAGGAAGCTCAAGGGCTATCTGCCCCGCGTCATCATCGTCCACATGAGCCCGCACCTGGAGAAGGACATCGCCGCCGAGGTGGCTAAGGTGGCTAAAGCCTTGGGCGCTTCCATTACCCTGGCCCATGAGGGGATGGAGATTAATCTTTAGAGTGCCTTAGCTTGCAAGAGGGCTTTGGTCTGCAATAGTGCGTATCGGGTAGGGGGTGATATGTCGGACACCCCGAAGTTCGTGGTTGACCACAATGTGGGCAAACTGGCCCGCTGGCTGCGGCTCATGGGCTATGACGCCCGCTTCTTCCGTGGCAAAAGCGATGCCGAGCTGGTAGCTCTCGCCCTTAAAGAGGGGCGGGTGATAGTGACGCGGGACACCCGCATTATGCAGCGGCGGCTGGTGACCAAGGGCAGGCTTAAAGCCCTGCTCATCGCCAGCGACCAGCCTCACAAACAGATTCGCCAGCTAGTCCAGAGCCTTAACCTCGACTGGCGTTTTAACCCCTTCAGCCTCTGCCTGGAGTGCAACCAGCCCCTGGTGGAAAGAAAGAAGGCGGAGCTGAAGGACTTGGTGCCGCCCTACGTCTTCAAGACTCAAGACCAGTTCCGCCAGTGTCCATCCTGTCAGCGTATCTACTGGCGGGGGACGCACTGGCGGGCGATGACGCGTCTCCTAGAGGGGTTGGGAGGTGGATAGTACCTTTCTCTCTTGACCGCAGCCCAGTATATTGCTACACTGCAAGTTGACAATAGTGGAAGGGAGAAACGATGGCTTTTAAGAACATTCTGCTCGAGAAGAGGGAAGGGGCCGCTAAAATTACCATAAATCGGCCGCCCCTGAACATCCTGGATATTCCCACCCTGGAGGAGATGAACCAGGCGCTGGCCGAGCTCAAAGACGACGACGAGGTGAAGGTAGTGGTTATTACCGGCTCGGGCGAAAAGGCCTTCTCGGCGGGGGTTGCCGTCGGCGACCACCTGGGCGATAAGCTGCCCAAGATGGTCGAGGTCTTCCACAAGCTGTTCCTATCGCTAATCAAGGTGGATAAGCCGACCATCGCCCTGGTCAACGGGGTGGCGCTGGGTGGGGGGTGCGAGATAGTTGCCGGCTGCGATATGGCCGTCGCCTCGGAGAAGGCACAGCTGGGACAGCCCGAGATTAAGCTGGGGGTCTATCCGCCGCCGGCCTCGGTGCTCTTCCCC
>DAOUMR010000091.1:0-1770 GCA_034409905.1 Dehalococcoidales bacterium
GCACCTTGGCGCCGTGGTGAATAATGCCGTCGTGCTCCTGCGCCTTGCCGGGCAGATAGCCGGGCGTATCCACCAGCAGGACGAGGGGGATATTAAAAGCATCGCAGAAGCGGATGAAGCGCGCCTGCTTGCGCGAGCTGTCCACCGTCATACAGCCGGCGCGCACCATGGGCTGATTGGCGATAACGCCCACGGTTCTGCCCTCCATGCGGGCAAAGCCGACGATTATCTCGCTGGCGAACTCCTCCTTGATTTCGATGAAGTCGCCGTTGTCCACGATTTCACTAATGACCTTGTGCATGTCGTAGCCCTTAGTCGGCTCGGCGGGGACAATCTCGCCCAGGGCGTCGGTGAACCTATCCGGGTCGTCGCCACTGTCTATTTTGGGTAAGGGCTCCCGCCAGTTCGAGGGCAGAAATGAGAGCAGCCGCCTTATCCCCTGCATACACTCCTGTTCGTTCTTAACCCTGAAGTCGGCGACACCGGTAATCTGGCAGTGGACTTTAGCCCCACCCAGCTCTTCGAGAGTGACGTCCTCGCCCATCACCGACTTGATGACCCTCGGCCCCGTGATGCACATGTGCGAAAGCCCCTCAACCATAAAGATGAAGTCGGTCAGCGCCGGCGAATAGACCGAGCCACCTGTGCAGTTGCCCAAGATGGCCGAAATCTGGGGTATCGCCCCCGAGCAGCGGCTGTTGATGAAGAAGACGACGCCAGCGTGTTTCTCGTCGCTAACGCGGTAGGGGTCATCGCTGCCCGCCTTTTCCGGCCTGACCACCCTGGCTCCCGGCGAGTCGTTAAGCCCGATAAGGGGCACGCCCATATCCAGCGCCATCTCGTGGATTTTGTAGAGCTTGCGCCCGTGAATATAGCCCTGTGAGCCGCCGAAAACGGTGGCGTCGTGGGCAAAGACGCAGACCCGCCGACCTTCTATGGTGCCGTGACCGACAACGACGCCGTCTCCCGGTGCGCCCAGCCGGTATTTTACCAGCATGCCGAACTCGTTGAAGCTGCCCGGGTCGAGGAGAAGCTCTATGCGCTCCCTTGCCGTCAGCTTGCCCTTCTCGTGCTCGCGGGCGATTTTTTCCTGGCCACCCCCCAGGGCGGCTAGTTCTTTAGCCTCGCGGAGCTTTTTGATACGTTCTTCCATTTTCTACCTCCCCCAAACACTATTTGCAGACGGGCGTCAACTAGAAAATATCCTCTTCTTTGACCCAGGGCGGGAACCAGCGGTAGTGCTCGGGCGGGTTGGCTTTCTTTAAGCCTTCGTAGGTCGCCTTGGCTAACGTTATCGTTTCGCCCTGGCGGTGTAATCTGACTAATTCTTTGGTTTCCAGAGACAGAAGCACCCGTTCCAATTCGGCGTCGCTGACAGCGAAACGCTCTTTCAGGTCGTCTAGGCTCATATAGAGACCGGGGTTGACCCGGTAGTCTTCGGCGAGGACAGCCAGCAGGCTTTTTTCATCTATCTTTGATAGTTTCTTCGGCTTTTCGGCAGAGGTTATCGGCACCCCCAGCTTGGCGTGGCGGACACGGCGCGGCATCTTAAAGTCATCGGCCATCGCCTTGAGTCCCATGCGGTAGATGGTAATCTTAATGGCTTCGTTGGTTCCCCCCGCTATCTGCGCTACCTTGGACTCGTTTAGTATCCTCGTCAGCGGGTAGAACTTGGTGGTGCCGTCGCCGCCCATAACCTGTATCGCCTCCACCCCCACCTCCACCGCCACGTCGGTACCAAAGACCTTGGCTATAGAGCAGTCAACAGCG
>DAOUMR010000092.1:0-1538 GCA_034409905.1 Dehalococcoidales bacterium
GCGGGGATACATCGGTATCCTGTGCCCGCTTCGGCCAGCGTGCCAGCTTCTTACCAAGGAGGGTGCCACCCGGCTCGTGGGTTAGAACTACGGGGATGGCTAACTGCGATAGTCTGTTGTATAACGTCCTGGCTTGAATACTCTTGCCACACCCCTCTCCCCCCTCAAAGGTGATAAATAGAGCCATGATTTTACTAACCCCTCACCCTTTATCCCTCTCCCCTTATGAAGGGGAGAGGGAAGAGAATTTCGTAAAGGGGCTACGCCCCTTTTAATCCCTATATAAGCAGTTGTTTACACTGCTATATACCTAATAATTTTATAGCACCCTCTAGCTGTTCTACGTAACAATCCAGACTGGCACATATTGGAGATGTAGCTTCTGACGATATGGTGATATGCAGGTCTTTCCCCCCACTTTGTTATACGTAAATGTCTTTCGTTTAAGTCTATGTGATTGGAAATTTCCTTGTATATGTCCTGCAAATCTGCTTCACCGCCCAGCGACCCTATAGATTGATAGATTGACATTTCCCAGTATTCCATTGGTCTATTCTCTGTAAATCTTCACCCGTCTGTTTGGCTCTTTGCCGGTGCTTTGTGAGGATAGCTTATTTCGCTCGGCTATCAGGTGCTGTAGGCGTCGAATATAGGCGCTCTGGGGGCTGAGTTCTATTGCTCCTTGACCATTCTTCACTCTGGCAACGGCTTCTTCTGCCTCACTGAGGGCAAGCTTAAGGGGACTTGTCTTATCTACGCTCTCTGGGGCTGGGGTGTAGAACTCGCTCAGTAGCTGCCTGATTTGATGTGGCGTGTTGCTTCTGAGGACATAGATGGGTAAGTTAGCGGCTTCGGCATCCCTGACCTTTTGTGGCCTTCGCCGATAGTAGCTTTTGGAGGTGACAAACAGGTTGGCATCATTTAGGTTGTTGACTATATCCAGAGTTAATTGCCTCTCTCTTGCCATCTGCTCCACCCGTCCCCGATTTACACCGAAGAGGTAGAGCTTGGGTGCTTTGTCACCTTTGACTAACTGCTTGCGTCGGGTTGTTTTTTTGGTGGTAATAGCGGGCGCTTCCTTTTCTATCCTGACCTCGCCGTTCTTGTCCAGCCAGCGAATCTCAGTAGCTATAGGTTGACCGCGGAGGACGGCATCAACCGCCTGGCTTACATCGGGTTGAATTGCTACCTTGTCCCACTCCTGGATTTCAACCACGATATTAAAGGTAGGTGGTGCCCTGCGCTCCAGTATGGACTTCTGGGTGCCCCTCCGCTTGGCCTCTTCATCACCCAGGGTTACGCTCTGGATACCGCCAATGAGGTCAGATAGAGTAGGGTTCATCATCAGGTTTTCCAGTGTGTTACCATGAGCGGTGCCGATTAGTTGAACCCCGCGCTCAGCAATAGTTCGGGCCGCCTGGGCCTCAAGCTCGGTACCCATCTCATCAATAACAATTACCTCGGGCATGTGGTTTTCTACGGCTTCAATCATGACCGCGTGTTGCTTGGTGGGGGTGGTCACCTGCATCCGCCGGGCG
>DAOUMR010000093.1:0-2990 GCA_034409905.1 Dehalococcoidales bacterium
AGGAGGTCTGCCCGGCAACCACCAGCGGCAAGCAACTCAACCCCAAAAAGCTGATTGACGACCTGAAGCAACACCTGCTGGAGGTAGGACCGGGACTGCTCAAGAAGGAAGCCCCCGCCAAGGAGGACAAAGCCCTGATTGGCGATGTTGTAACCGAGGAGGTAATCTGGGCGTGTACCACCTGCCGTGCCTGCCAGGAGGTCTGCCCCGTCAGCGTGGAGCACGTGGCTAAGATTATTGACCTGAGGCGAAACCTGGTGATGGAGCAGGCAAAGGTTCCGGAGACGGCGGAGGGGGCACTGCGGAGCATTGAAGATAGGGGGCACCCCTGGCGGGGGACCACCTTGTCGCGTACAGACTGGGCTGATGGGCTGGGTATTAAAACTCTAGCCGAGGACAAGGACGTGGCTATCCTGTTCTGGGTGGGCTGCACCGGCGCCCTGGAGGAAAGGAGCACCAAGGTGGCTCAGGCTGTGGCTAAGTTGCTCAAAACAGCCGGGGTTAACTTTGGTATCCTAGGGGTGGAGGAAAGCTGCTGCGGCGAGCCGGCCCGCCGCCTGGGCAACGAATACCTATTCCAGATGCAGGCGGAAAAGAACATCGAAATTCTAAAGAACTACGGGGTCAAGCGCATCGTCACCGCCTGCCCTCACGGCTATAACATCTTAAAGAACGAGTACCCCCACTTCGGCGGCAACTTTGAGGTCATCCACCACACCGAGCTCTTCGCCCAGCTCATCAAAGAGGGCAAGCTCAAAATCAAGAAGGGCTTAAACGAGGTGGTCACCTACCACGACGCCTGTTACCTGGGGAGGTACAATGATATCTACCAGCCGCCGCGGCGGCTTATAAAAGCCATCCCCGGTATCAAGCTTAAGGAGATGGAGAGAAACCAACGTCGGAGCTTCTGCTGCGGCGGGGGCGGGGGGCACATGTGGCTGGAGGAGCAGGAGGGCCGCCGCATCAACGAGCTGCGCACCGAGCAGGCGCTGGAGACGGGGGCGCAAAAGGTGGTTACCGCCTGCCCCTTCTGCCTGCAGATGTTCGACGACGGCATCAAGACCAAGGAAGCCGAGGAAAGATTCAAGGTGATGGACATCGCCGAATTGCTGGCGGCGCAGATAGAGGAGTAGGAGAAAGATGGCTCAGGTAAGCGTTAAGGTAATAAGCCAGAAAGGGCACTGCGAGGCGGGGCATAAGGTCGGCGACGAGTGGCTGGTCGGCGAAAAGACGCCCGAGGGCATATGTATCTTTGCCTTCGCCTCCATCTTTCCCTTCATCACGCCGCTGATGTACGGCGGCGCCTTCCCCTGGGAAAAAGACGCCGATAGGACCACGGCGGTCTGCCCCGACCCCGATAACCCGGTGGTCTTTGAAATTCGCCGAGTAAGAGATTAAGCCCCGCCGTACTGTTCGCGGAGCCTGCGGCGCAGGATTTTGCCCGTGCTCGTCTTGGGCAGCTCCTCGCTGACAAAGACTATTGAGGTCGGGCGCTTAAACCCGGCCAGGCGGGGACGGGTAAAGTCGATAATCTCCGCCTCGGTGGCACTCTCCCCTTTTTTGAGCCTGACGATAGCCCTGACCTGCTGCCCCCACTCCACGTCCTTAACCCCGATGACCCCCGCTTCCTCGATTTTGGGGTGGCTGGAGAGGACGCTCTCCACCTCGCTGGGCCCGATATTCTCGCCGCCGCGAACGATGACGTCATCGGCGCGCCCGGTAAGGTAGATATAGCCCTCTTCGTCCTTGTAGCCCATGTCGCCGGTGCGGTACCAGCCGTCGGCGGTAAAAGCCTTCTTCGTCTTTTCCTCGTCCTTCCAGTAGCCCTTCATGATACGGGCGCCGCGGACGACAATCTCTCCGGTCTTGCCGGGGGCTAGCTTTTCCCCCTTCTCATCCCTGACCTGAATCTCGACGTCGTCCAGAGGCAGCCCGATGGAACCGGCCAGCCGCTTCAGCTTCTTCTCTTTCTCCGCCGCCGATTCTTTACCGGTGATTATCTGGTCCTCGGCCCGAAGAGCGGCGATGGTGGAGGAGGTCTCGGTGCCGCCGAAGGCGTTTATCAGCGCCCGCCCCGGGAAGCGCTCGATGGCCTCTTTGAGCACCTCGTAGGGGCAGAAGGCGGCGCCGTAGGTCAACACTCTTACGCTGGAGAGGTCGTATTTATCGAAGTCGGGGTACTCCACGATTCTCTTGAGCATGGTCGGCACCACCATCACCCTAGTTGCCTTCTCCCGCTGCACCGTCTCGAACCACTCCTTCTCGTCGAACTGCCGCATCAGGGCGATGGTCCGCCCGCCGTAGATGCTGGCCATCAGAGCCTGCATCCCGGCCACATGGTAGAGGGGCATGACCAGCAGGTTGGTCTCGGCGGGGGCTTCCATGTCGGGCGGGTCAACGTTGCTCAAAACGTAGGAGCTGTAGGCGTTATGCTCCTGGGGCACCCCCTTGGGAAAGCCGGTGGTGCCGGCAGTAAACATGAGCACGGCGATGTCTTCGTCTTTGACCTCGGCGAAGGTTTGGTCATCAGGCGAGCCGGAGTCGAGCAGCCTTTCGTAACTTTGCATTCCTTCATAGGCGCCACCGATGATAATAAAGTGCTTCACCGAGGGCAGCTGGAGTTGAACTTCGCGCACCATGCTGACGTAACGGCTGCCGACGAAGAGGACTTTGGGCTCGGCTTCTCCCACCAGGTAGGTCAGCTCGTCCTGCCTTACGCGGAAGTTCAGGGGGACGAAGATAGCCCCCAGCCTGACGGTGGCGAAACAGGCTTCGACGTACTGGTTACAGTTAACCTCAAGGATAGCCGCCCGGTCGCCCTTCGCCAGTCCCAGGCGGTTCAGGGCGTCGGCCAGGCGGTTGGCCCGCTCCTTTAGCTCGGCGTAGCTGTAGCGCTTGCCTTCGAAGGCGATAGCCGTCCGCTCCGGGACGAGAAGGGCGGAAAGGTCGAGAAACTCGCTTACAATCATTTCCCCTCCAGTCTATCCTTA
>DAOUMR010000094.1:0-1580 GCA_034409905.1 Dehalococcoidales bacterium
GATGGCTACCGAATAATCGCTGACCTTCCGCGAGTGGCCGTAGGTGTAGTGGTCTTTGGCGTCAACGGTAGCCGCCAGCGCGTAGATGATGCTCAGGGCCCTGGGCCTGGTCTCGAGCTCGGCGGTGATTTTGGGCGTTTCCGGCTTGTCCAGCTCTGAAGAAAGACAGGTGCGGTTTCGGCCCGCCTGTTTCGCCCGGTAGAGGGCGGCGTCGGCGCGGGCGATTATCTCTTCTTTCATCACGCCGTCGGTGGGCCAGCTGGCGATGCCGATGCTGACCGTTATGGGCATGGTGCGGGAGCTCGTTTTCGACTCTATCGTTTTGCGGATGCGCTCGGCTACCTTAGCCGCAGCGTCTATCCGCGTCTCGGGCAGGATAATGGCGAACTCCTCGCCGCCGTAGCGGAAGGCGAGGTCTATATTTCGGATTGAGCTCTCAATATACCTCCCGATTTTGCGCAGCACCTCATCCCCGGCCAGGTGCCCGTAGATATCGTTGTAAGCCTTGAAGAGGTCTATATCCAGCATTATCAGGGAGAACATGCTGCCGAAGCGGGAGCCGCGGGCGATTTCCTGCTCCAGGCGTTCGTGGAAGTGACGGTGGTTATAGAGGCTGGTCAGCCCGTCGGTGTTAGCCCTTATCGTTGCCTGGGCGTAGAGGCGGGCGTTTTCAATCAATATGCTGGCCTGGCTGGCCATGCCCGCTACCAGCTCTATATCCTCGTGGGAGTAGAGCTTGTCCGGCTGTTTTTTGCCCAGGGCCAGGATACCGATAAGTCTGCCCCCCGTCTTAATCGGGCACAGGATTTCCATGTCGGCCAGGTTCTCCCTCTCCGTCTCCCACAACCCTTTAAGCTGGGGGATGCTGTCAATCTTGCCCAGGTCAAGGGGTTCCGCCTCTTTCTCCAGCCAGGCGATTATGGGGTTATCAACATTGAACCTGAGTCCGCTGTTGGCATCCTCTTCCCCTTCGGGGTAGATAAACTGGGTAGTGAAATCGCCGCTGTTAACGTCTTCAAAGAGCAGTTTGGCATGGCTGATATTCAGCGCCTTGGTTACCGCCGGCAGCATTTCACGGGCCAGTTCGTCCAGGTTGATGATATTACCCATCTTCTTGCTGAAGGTGAGCAGCGCCTTGCGGTATTTGTAGGTTTCCCGATAGAAGATGCGGTCTATCAGCTCTTGAATGATATGCCTCAAGGGCCTGGCCATTATCACTACCAGGAGCACCAGAGCCGAGGCGAGCATTATAGGCAGGACTCTCGGCTGGTCGGAGAGGAAGTTCTGCCCTATAAATACGGCGACGCCGCAGATGCCAATCAGGCAGGCTATTACCAGTAGATAGCTTAAGCCCCTCCGTGCCACCAGCCTGATGTTGAGCAGCTGGTATCGCTGGATGGCGTAGGCAGTTATTAGGGCGTTAGCCAGAACGCCGAGGTGGTCCAAGGAAAGCCCGGCTATAGCTGGCGTCAGGTTACAGAGATAGCTTACGGCTATGGCTATGCCCGAGCCAGTGATGAGGTACATTGTCCGGTTGCGGTCGGCGGGGTCGGTGGACCGGCGGTACCTCTGCACCAGCA
>DAOUMR010000095.1:0-12851 GCA_034409905.1 Dehalococcoidales bacterium
ACTGGCGTATTCTGGGCAGCACGCTTCTTAGCTGCACAGCTTGGACAGAGGTCGCTTGTCGGAATAGATTTTAGATGCCTTATCCGGCCACAATTTGAGCACCTGAATGTCTGCGATGCAGCCGGGCGGAGATACCAATTACAACTAGGACAGCGATAACTCCTGACCAAGCGTAGAGGTTTATTGTCATCGACTGTATATATCTCCCCACACTTAGGGCACTGAAGAAGCATTGCAGTGGTGTTATACCCCCAGATAGCTACCTTGTCAATGCATATTAAGGCGGTGATAATGCTTGAGTTTATCCTCAAACCTTACCGACCAGAGGGTTCCAATCCCGAAACCCTTTAACTACTCTTAGTCGCCACCCGCCAGACTTCCAGAAAGGCGCTAGCCGCCTCGGGGTCGAACTGGGTGCCCCGGCAACGCTCCACCTCAGCGCAAGCCGCTTCCGGAGTCAGCGCCTTACGGTAAGGGCGTTCCGAGGTCATGGCGTCAAAGGTATCGGCCACGGCGATAATTCGGGCCAGCTGTGGTATCTGCTTACCCTTCAAGCCGTCGGGATAACCGGTGCCGTCATAGCGCTCGTGGTGATGGCGGACCGCCTTCAAGATGTCGCCGTCGCCCACGATAGGCTTCAGGATGCGCTCCCCGGTCTCACTGTGCAACCGGACATGCTCGAACTCTTCGTCGCTTAAGCTACCCGGTTTATTGAGCACCAACTCCCTCACCCCGATCTTGCCGATATCGTGGACCAGCCCTGCCAGCCGTATCTTCTCGATGCTCTCTTCGGGTAGGCCCAGGTGCTCGGCGATGGCTACCGATATTTCCGTCACCCGCTGCGAATGGCCGCTGGTATAGACATCTTTGGCTTCCAGGGCATAGGCCAGGGCGGTTATAGCGTTGAAAAATGAGGCGCGGATTTTCTGGGCCTGTTCCTCCACCTTCTGTTCCAGGTGCTGCTGGTAGTCCCGGTTCTCAAGCTCCAGCCGCCTCTTCTCCAGCGCCCGCTTCACGCTAAAACTGACTTCATCCAGGTTAAAGGGCTTGGTTACGTAATCATAGGCGCCCGCCTTCATGCAGTTGATAGCAGTGCTGGCATCGTCGACGGCGGTGGCCATAATCACCGCCGTATCGGGGTATCTGGCTTTTATCTCGGGCAGCAGATGCACCCCCGACTTCCCCGGCATCTTTATATCCAGAATCACCAGCTCAATCGAGTCTTTTTTAAGCTTCTCCAGCGCCTGCTCGGCATTAGCCGCCTGCTCACAGCGGTAGCCTTCGGGCGACAGTTTCTGGTAAAGCAGCCGCCTTATCATCTCCTCATCGTCAACGAGGAGTATTACCCCCTGTTTTTCCGTCATTTTTCCGCCTTGTTCAGGGTCTCCCTGACCATGATTTTCAGCTCGTCCAGGGTAAACGGTTTGGGCAAAAACGGTTTGCCCACCTTCTCCAGGAAATCCCTGGTATCAGGGTTTATCGAATCGCCGGTGGTGAATATCACCCCGGTTAGCAGCTCGGGTTTCTCCTCATTTATCCAGCGGAAAAGCCGCTTGCCGTCCATTATCGGGGTTATGATATCGATAAGGCAAATATCGTAGTCCTTTGTCTTCAGCTTCTCCTGAGCCTCGACCCCGTTTTCGGCGATATCCACCTCAAACCCCTCCCCTTTAAGCGCCCTTAAGCAGACCTGGCTGATTGAGGGTTCGTCTTCAACCACCAGCACCCTGCCGGCGCTGGTACCGGTTTCCTTCATGCCGCACCCCCTTTCCTTTCAGCGGCGCCGATGGGCAGTTCCACGATGAAGATGGCGCCCTTACCCGGCTCGCTTTCGACGTATATCCTGCCACCGTGCTCGGCGATTATCCCGTGACAGATACTTAATCCCAATCCCGTCCCTTTACCCACCTCTTTGGTGGTGAAGAAGGGGTCAAAGAGGTGCCCCAGGTTCTCCTTGGCAATCCCGGATCCGTCATCGGCAAAGGAAGCCCTCACCTTGTTGTCCACCCTTTCCGTGGTAATGGTCAGTTTGCCTTTATGGTGGGCTTCCTTCATAAAATACTCGGCATTGATGATAACGTTAAGGAACACCTGCTGCAGCTGGAAATAGTCGACCATGATCTCGGGTAGCTTGGGGTCAAAGCGGGCATCAACGATGATGTTTTCCAGATTCTGCTCGTAGGCACGCAGTTCCAGCACCTTCTTGATAATGTCGTTTATATTAACCCTCTCCTTGGCGGCGGCGTGCTTCCGGGCGAAGGTGAGCAGGTTCTTCACCACCTGGGAGGCGCGCTGGGCTTCACTGTAGACCACCTTAATATCCTGCTTGATATCTTCCGGCATCTCCCTGTCCAGCAGCAGCTGGGAGAAACCGATAACGCCGGTCAGCGGGTTATTCAGCTCGTGGGCGATACCCGCCGCCAGCTCACCGACCGAAGCCAGCCGGTCGGTGATAACGAGCTGCTCCTGCATATGCCGGCGCTCGGTGACGTCCCTATTAATCCCGACAAACCCCTTTAACTCCCCCGCGCTATCAAAAAGGGGAATACCGCTCGTCTCAAAGATAACCTGGCGGCCGTTTTTGTGGAGATGGGGAATCTCCAGGCCAAAGAAGGACCCCTTTCTAGCGTTAATCTCCTTGAAGCGCTTGAGCCATCTCGGAAATTGCTCTTTAGGGACAAAGTCGAGCGTCCTCTTCTTCCCCACCACCTCATCCACCTTGTAGCCCAGGATGTCTTTGACCTTGGGGCTGATGAAGGTAAACCACCCCTCCGCATCCGTCTCCCATATTATATCGCTGGTGGCTCCGACCAGGTTCTTATACTTCTCCTCGGATTCCCTAAGCGCCGCCTCCGCCTGTCTGCGCTCGGTGATGTCCCGGCAAACGCAGAAGATGAGCTTCTGCCCCGCGTAGACGGCGCCGTTGGTGCTGATTTCAACGTCAAAGATCGTGCCGTCCTTGCGGCGGTGGCGGGTCTCGAAGTGGTCGCCGGTTTCGTCAACAGTCCGGATCATCTCAGCAACCTGTTCGCGTGGATATTGAAATTCCCAGTCCCAGACGCTGAGTTCGCGGACTTCCTTGGGGGTGTAACCAAGCATCTCGGCAAAGCGCCGGTTGGCTTCATACACCTTGCCTCTCTCGTCGAGGATAACGATGCCATCGCTGGACTCATCAATAAGGATACGGTGGCGGGTCGCCTCGTCGGCCAGCGCCGCTTCCGCCCGCTTGCGCTCGGTGATGTCCCGGCAAACGCTGAATATCAGCTTCTGTCCCTCATAGACGGCGCTGTTGCTGCTGATTTCAACGTCAAAGACGGTGCCGTCCTTGCGGCGGTGCTGTGTCTCGAAATGGTCGCCGGATTCGTCCATAGTCCGGATCCTCTCTAATATTTGCTCGCGGTTTAAAAGGGCTTCAAAGTCCCAAACATGGAGCTCACGGGCTTCCTCCGGTGTGTAGCCCAGCATCTCGGCAAAGCGCTGGTTGGCTTCATAGATCTTGCCCTGCTCGTCAAGGATGGCTATGCCGTCGCTGGACTGATCGATAAGGATGCGCCGCCGGGTTGCTTCATCTCTAAGTTTATCTTCCGCCTGCTTGCGCTCGGTGACATCGCGGAAAATACCATGGCTAGCCACCACCCTGTTGCCGATATAACGCGGCGTGGCATTGCCTTCCACCAGAATCTTGCGGCCATCCTTGGTCAAGAAAGCGGCCTCAATACTGCGGACAGGCTCTCCCTTAGCCACCTCGGCCATTATTTTTCGGCAGTGCTTCTGAGAGTCGGGGTGAATGATATCAAACAGGTTCAGGCTCGCCAGGTCGGCCTCGGTGTAACCCAGCGTATCCAGCCAGGACTTATTGACAAAGATGATACCGCCATCAAGGCTGACACTCTGTATCATATCGTGCGCCCCCTCAACCACCGCCCGGTACCTGGCTTCGCTCTCCCGCAGAGCCTCCTCGGCCTGCTTGCGCTCGGTGATGTCAACCCAGCTGCCCAGGAGGTACTGGAACTCCCCGTCCTTTTTCACCGGCGTCGTGGTTATCTCGACCCATAATTTCTCCCCGTTCTTCTTCTGATAAAGCTCCACCACCCCCTTACCCCCCTGCTGAATGGCTTTCTCAAAGTGTTTGATGATTTCCTGGCGTCTTTCCTTGGGCCAGTAGGAATAGGGCGGTTTCTGGCCGATAAGCTCTTCGGCGGAAAAACCGGTCAGCCTCTCCAGCGCCGGACTGACGTATCTTAGCGAACCATCGGGATTGACCACGGTTATGGGGACGGGGGAGTTAGACAGCAGCCCGGACTGAAACGCCTCGCTCTCCCGCAGTTCTTCTTCGGCCTGCATGCGCTCGGTGATGTCAACGTCGGCGCCTCTGTAGCCGAGAAGGTTCCCCGCCTCATCGAGTATGGGAACTCCGCTGGTCGCGAGCCAGATTATTTCGCCGTTTTTGTGTATGTTACGGTTTACGAATTGGCGGAAGGACTGCTTCTCAGCAAAAGCGGCGAAGGCCGCTTTCTTCAACTCTTCACGGTCATCGGGGTGAAACAGGTCATAAAAGTGTTTCCCGATTACTTCCTCAGGTTTATAGCCCAGTATCTGCTCAACAACAGGACTGGCATAGGTGTATTTGCCCTCAGCGTCCACCTCCCATATCCACTCCAGAGCGTTCTCGGCGATATCGTTAAACCTTTTGTAGCTCTGTTGCAGCGCATCTTCGGTCTGCTTGCGCTCGGTGATGTCAACCGCCGTACTGATAAGACACGGCTCGCCCTTTAACGTGATAATATCTGCTGAGAACAGAGCGGTACGAATCTCCCCCGACTTTGTTCGTACCCTTACCTCAAAATCCTGAACGGTCCCCTTTTCCTGCAATCTCTTCAATAATTCTTTTCTCTGTTCTGGATCTGCCCAGATATTTAGCTCTAAAGTGGTATTACCGATAATCTCCTCACGTTTATAACCGACCTGAAGAGCGTACGCTTCATTAACATCGATAACTCTTCCTGTTTCAACGGCGGTGATTGCCATCAGGTTTGAGGTGGCGTGGAACGCCTTGAAGAACTTCTCCTCGCTCTCCCGCAGCGCTTCCTCCGCCTGCTGGCGTGCTTCCTGCCTCTCGATAGCCTTCAGGGCAAAGGCAAGGTCGCTACCCACCTCAACCAGCAGCTCGACCTCGGCCTCATTGAAGCCATCCGGTTGACTGCTGTAAACATTAAGCGCCCCGTAAACCCTGTCGTCGTGGATTATGGGAATAGCCGCCGAAGAGCGGTAGCCCCGCTTCCGCGCCTCTTCCCGCCACGAGGCACACATCGAACTTTCCGGGATATTCTTTATCAGCTCTGGCTTCTTGGTCTTTATGGCCATACCGGGCGGTCCCTGGCCGCTTTCGCTATCATCCCAGGTTATTTCGACCTTATCCAGATAGCTGTCTTCGACGCCGGCTCTAGCTACGGGTATAACCCGCTTGTGCCCTTCTTCGATAAGCCCTATCCAGACAAAGCGGTACTCCCTGACCTTGAGCAGTATTCGGCAGGCACCCCGCAGCAGCTTAGTTTTATCACGCTCCCGGACAATCAACTGATTGATATTCCGTATCGCCCCAAGCACCGAACTGAGATACCTTAGTTCCTCCTCCGACTTCTCTAGCTCAGCCACTTTCTCGTTCAGCTTGGCCACCAGGCGTTTGTTATACTCGGTGAGGTAGAGAGAGGGCGCGAGTGGGGCTTTAGCTGGCGGCAGCAGCCCTTCCCTGGCCTGTTCGAAAGCCTGGGAGAGTATCTTGGCCAGGGCTTCGGGCTCTAATGGCTTACGGATAAAGAGGTTGGCCCCCAGGCTCAGGGCGAACTTTTCGTCCTCGCTGGAGGTGTAGATAGCGGTGTAAAAGACGAAGGGGATATCCTTGAGCTGCTTATGCTGCTTCCACTCGTAGCAAAGCTTGTAGCCGTCCATCCTGGGCATCAGGATATCGCTCACCAGAATGTCGGGGGGGCTTTTTTGCGCCTTCTCCAGGGCATCAAGCCCGTCAACCGCCGCCGTCACCTCATGCCCGTAGGCGCTGAGCTGTTTTAACAGAAGATTACGGCTGTCGGCGTTGTCTTCGACTATTAATACCTTCATAACTACCACCCCCTCTTCGGATATTCGTCCTTAAAGAATCACTCTAGCCCGCCGCCCGGGCGATATGGTCGGCCACCTGTTTGGGCAAGGCATCTATATCTATCGGCTTGCGCACAAAGCCGTCGCAGCCCATACCAAGAGCCCTCCGCTCGTCCTCCGTCCTGACGCTGGCGGTCATGGCTAAAATCGGGATATGGGCCAGCTCTGGTAACGCCTTGATACGCCGCGTCGCTTCCAGCCCGTCCATGCCGCCCGGCAGCCGCACGTCCATCAGAATCAAATCGGGCTTCTCTTTCTGGGCCAGGCTGATAGCCTCCTCGCCGCTACGCGCCCCGATAACCTCATAGCCATGATGCTTCAATACCTTAGCCACCAACACCCGGCTGTCCTCCTTGTCGTCAACCACCAGGACCTTCCTGCCCATACCTTCTTGTTCCATTTCATACCACCTCCCGACCTAAAATCTCAAGAAGGGGCCTTCCTCTTGGGCAGGGTAAAGGTGAAGGTGCTGCCCTTGCCCAGCTCGCTCTCCGCCCATATTCGGCCCCCCTGCATCTCGACAAACTGCTTGCTGATGGACAGCCCCAGGCCGGTGCCCTCAAAGCCGGCTATCTGCGCTGGCCCCACCTGCTTGAAGCTATCAAAGATAACCTCAAGGTCCTCCTTCTTGATGCCCATGCCGGTGTCGCTAACCGAGAAGATAAATTCGCCATCGCCCTCGGCTACATCCAGCTTGATGCTGCCCTTTTCGGTAAACTTTACGGCGTTAGCCAGGATGTTTATCAAGGTTTGTTTGGTCTTAGCCCGGTCGGCATAAAGGTGGTCGATACCGGGGGCAACCGTGTATTCCAGGACCAGCCCCTTCTTCTCCGCCAACCACCTGATAGCCGGCAACGCTTCATTCAAAAGCTCGGTTAGGGTGAAGGTTTCGTTAGTGACGGTAACCTTGCCCGCCTCTATCTTGGAAAGGTCGAGGAGGTCGTTTATCAGCGCCAAAAGGCTCTGGCTGTTGTTATAGACGGTCTGGAGGTCCTGACGCTGCTCCTCGGTGATTTCACCCTCCAGCCCATCGAGCATCAGCTTTGTGTAGCCGATAATAGAGGTTAAGGGCGTCCTCAGCTCGTGGCTCATGTTAGCCAGGAACTGGGACTTATGGCGGCTTAATTCCTCCAGGCGCACGTTGGCTTCAGCCAGCTCCTGGCTTCTCTGCTCCAGCTCGGCAGTCCTCTGGTGCACCCTCTCCTCCAGCTCCTCACTCCACTGTTTCAAGGCTAGCTCCGCTTTCTTGAGCTCGGTTACATCCTGGACTGTTCCCAGAGAACGAATGGGTTTCCCTTTTTTATCGTAGAAGGTCTCACACCTTTCGTTGACATATTTCACCGTGCCGTCTTTGAGCAAGAGCCGGTGGACGATGTTATAGGGAGTTTTAGCTTTCACCGATTCGGTATAAGCTTTATTGACCATCTCCCTGTCATCGGGATGAATGTTATCCAGAAAGGCCTCATAAGTGGCTCCGAACTGCTGCGGTTTCAGCCCGAATATCCGATAGACTTCATCAGACCAGCCTAATTTATTAGAGACAAGGTTCAACTCCCAGCTTCCGATATGAGCCACACGCTGTGCCTCAGCCAGACTGGCTTCGCTCTGGCGCAGCGTCACCTCCACCTTCTTGCGCTGGCTAACTTCCTCCCTAAGCGCTTTTGTTCTGGCTCTAACCTGAGAACGCAGAATAAGATAGCCTCCGCCAAATAGCAGCGCCAGTCCGCCAACACCTATCAGCGCCCATCTCAACCATCCCGGGATAACAGCTTCCTCGGCGGGTTCTATGCCAAACCAGGCTGCCAGCGCCTGGTAATAGATGGAGTCTTTGTCCGCCTTCAATTCTCTAATATGGCTATCGATTATCGCGATGAGATAAGGCGTTAAGCTTGAATCTTGGGGGAAAGCAAAATAAAGAGAGCTGGGCTGGAAAATTATGCCGGTCGGCACGACATTAAACTCGGCTTCGTGCTTGTAACCAAAGTCTTTACTGGCAACCCCGGCATCAGCTTCCCCGCTTTCTACCAGCTCAAAGACCCTGGTATAACTGTCCACTTCAATGAAAATGCAGTCGATGTCGAATTTCCCGACCAGTGTTTTGATACCGTCCGGCCCTTCATAATTAACGCTACCCTGCATTACCGCTACGGTTTTCCCCTCGAGGTCAAGGATGGATTCGATATCAGCCCCTTCTCTGGCATAAACCCTTGACCAGCTCACATACACGGCCTCGTTGGAAAATTCGTATAGCGCCGCTCGCTCCCCGGTATAGGCAACGTCGGGCATGATAGCTATTTCATTGTTCTCCAACCGGCTGAGGCATTGCGCCCAGGAACCCGGTACATACTCTATTTCCCAGCCTTCCTCAGCGGCGATGTACTCTATAATGTCCGGCCAGAAACCCGCCGCATCCCCGTTGGCATCGGTAAAGATTTTGGGGCTATTTTCATATAACCCCACTCTTAACGTTATGGAATCATCGGCAGAGACAGGCGCGCCGAAAACGGCGGCAAAAAACAAGGAAAAACACAGGAGCAGCACGGCATACCTTTTCATCCCCCACCTCCCCACATCGTGGCTGCCACCCCCCACCGGCAGCTAGCCTGGCCAGCTACCCGTACGGTCAAGAGAAGCCCCAAAAACTCCTTCATCGTCTTACCTCCCTTTCGCCTGGTCCTCGCCCACGATGAAGTCGCCTCAAAAACAGACGGCACTTCCCCGATTAACCCTCTTAAACTAAGGCACCTGTCCCTGCCGAAAGCCTTCCAAAGCTGACGGCAGTATTCTTTATCGCTGTTATGTGCCTCTAGTCACATACTAGTCAATACCACTATCCTATCAAATTGTCAAGCTCATCAAACCTGACCATGCCCACACGGCAGGCATAATATGTCTTGACGACAGACTACAAGGGACTTATACTATCTGTGGGCTAAAAGCCAGGGAGCCGAGGTGGTGGAATAGGTAGACACGCCATCTTGAGGGGGTGGTGCGCGTAAGCGCGTCGGAGTTCAAATCTCCGCCTCGGCACCAAATGAAGGGTCCCCGCGAAAATCGGAGATTTTTGTGGGTTTAATTAAAACTATCTCTGCGAAAGTCCCCGACTTTGGCAGAAATTATTATGCGGAAGTGGCTCAGCGGTAGAGCATCTCCTTGCCAAGGAGAGGGTCGCGAGTTCGAATCGCGTCTTCCGCTCCATTAGAATATTCCATGAGGGGCGACGTAGCCAAGTGGTTAAGGCGGGGGTCTGCAAAACCCCTATGCACCGGTTCGAATCCGGTCGTCGCCTCCATTATTTATGTGAATGTGAACCGGAACAAACTTATTCAACTATAATATCCAGTTCAGTTGGTTCACTTCGATAACCCATACAGAATATGTAGTAAACGATCTTAAAGCTACCTTTGGTCGGGGGCGACTTAACGGTTATCGTCTTATTCGCCTGCAACCCTCTAACGAGCCTTCCAGTTAGTTCCCATCTTATGCAGGTGTAATTTGGATAATCGTTTGAATCTAGGGTATAGGTAACTTGATTAAGGAAATCAAAACCAGGAGAGAGACAGATATGAACTGATATATCCTCAGCAAACTCCCCCCTACGCATACGCAGTTCTAATTTCAATTTCACCTCTGAATCAGCCTTCACACGAAGCGGAAATTCTTTGCCTTTAAATATCAAATATAGTTCTGGCCTCTTCTCCTCTTCAAGTGCTACTAAAGCTGCTTTCACTGCCTCTGGCAACTTATCCGTGGCTTCCTGAGAAGTTATGGTAACTTCTTCAATCGCCCCTAAGGTCCTAAATACCCTATAACCTCCAAAAACCAACGCTACAATTGAAATAATCCAGAGCGGAAGAGCAACAAAATTTTGACCATCAGCTAAGCCGCTAGCTGTAAGAGTAAGAGCTAGCGCCGCAAGAAAAAAGACTCCAGGACAAACAACAGCGCCTCTTCGTCTAATAAGAATTATCCTTTCCTGAAGATGCTTTAGTTGGGCATCGTAACCTGTGATTTTCTCTTTCGTGTTCTGCAACTCCGCTAGCAGCCTCGCTTCATCAAGATGTCCCGCTTCCCTTGCTTCTTCCAACTGTTTTTGTATCTCTTCTATCTGTTGCCCTTTAGCTTCCTTTTGCCCCAGCAAAATGTTTTGTTGTTCCTTTGAAGCTGCTTCCGTAGCTCTCCCAACTTGAGATACGGCAAAAACGAATATCGTCACCACTATAGCAAGTAGTCCTAGTGCCAGAAAGAAGGTTAGTTGATATAAAATGCCCCAGTCCATTATTCCTTACCCCTTAATATTATGTTTAGTTAGATAATACCACTATTCTCCCCCCTGTCAACTGTCATATTATTAATCCACATCCAACGCATGTTACATCCTGCAACTCCGCTATACTAGTTGAACCCCCTATCCAAAAGCGGTAGAATAACCTCTGTCAGATGCCGGGGTGGCGGAATTGGCAGACGCAGCGGACTTAAAATCCGCCGGACTTGGTCCTTGTGGGTTCGAGTCCCACCCCCGGCACCAGTAAGGTTATTATGTTCTGGCTGACAGTAGCCTTAGGATACTTTCTCGGCTCCGTCCCCACCGCCTATCTTGCCGGGCGGATACTGAAGGGCGTCGACATCAGGCAAATCGGGGACGGCAACATGGGGGCGGCTAACGCCTATCGCCAGCTGGGGCCCCGGGTGGGGTTTATGGTCGGCATTGTCGACGCCGCCAAGGGAGCGCTGGCGGTGCTTATCGCCCTGGCGGCCGATGCCCCCCAGGCCGTCGTCCTGCTGGCGGGAGCCGCTGCCGTCTTCGGCCACAACTGGCCCATCTTTTTAGGCTTCCGGGGAGGGCGGGGGGAATCAACCACCATCGGGGTGATGCTGGCGGTGCTCACCGTGCCCATGCTCATCGTAGCCGCGCCAGCCATACTGGCTCACTTCATCTTCCGGGATACCACCAAAGCCGCCGTCTTTATCTTCGTGCCGCTGCCCTTCCTCTGCTGGCTGTTGGGGCTTTCCGGGGTGCTCATCGCCTACAGTATTGCTTTGCCCTGTCTGGTGGGATTTACTCACTTCCTGAGGACGAGGTGGCTGACAGCAGCTCAAAAGAACCGAAGCAACTAGCGCTTTCGCTTGAGCGCCGACCTAACGCCCCGCTCGATATCCTTCTCGGTCAGCCCGTATCTCTCCAAAAGCTCGGAGGGCTTGCCCGACTTGGCGTAGGTGTCCTTGATGGCGACAAACTCCATGGGCACGGGCCTGTTCTTCGCCACCACCTGGGCCACGATGCTGCCCAGGCCCCCATGCTCAAGGTGCTCCTCGGCGGTAACGATAGCCCCGGTCTCGGCGGCAGCCTTAATTATAGCCGCCTCATCGATGGGCTTGATGGTGGACATATTGAGGACGCGGCAGTAGATGCCCTCCCGCGCCAGCTTGACGGCGGCTTCCAGGGCCGACTTGACCATTAAGCCGATGGCGATTATGGTTGCATCCCCACCCTGCCTCATCATCACCGCCTTGCCCAGCCTGAATTGATAGCCCTCGTCGTAGACCAGCGGCAGCTTGGGACGGCAGAGACGGATGTAGAAAGGCCCGAAGTTGGCGGCGGCCGCTTTAACCGCCTGGGCCGTCTCGATAGCATCGGCGGGAACGATAACGGTAAATCCCGGAAAGGAGCAGACTAAAGACAGGTCTTCCACCGACTGCTGGGAGAAGCCGTCCTCGCCAACGCTGATGCCGCCGTGAGTAACCACCATCTTAACGTTAAGGCCCGGCTGGGCGATGGACATGCGAATCTGGTCAAAAGAGCGCCCGGCGGCAAAAGCAGCAAAGGTGCTGACGAAGGGTATCTTGCCCGATGCCGCCAGCCCGCCGGCAATGCCCGCCATATTCTGCTCGGCAATGCCGCAGTTAAAGTAACGCTCGGGGAATTTCTGGGCAAAATATCCCGTCATCGTGGAATGAGAGAGGTCGGCATCAAGCACCACGATGTCCGGGTCTTCCAGGCCCAGCTCGAGCAGGGTTTGGCCGTAAGTTTCTCTCAGGGAAACCTCTTGCCCCATGCCTACTCCAGCTCCTTCAAGGCTATCTCCATCTCAATAGCATTGGGCGCTTTGCCGTGAAAATCGTTATTATTCTCCATAAAGCTGACGCCCTTGCCCTTTATGGTATGGGCAATGATGACCGTTGGCTGCCCCTTGACCTTCTGCGCCTCCTTAAAGGCTTCGATGAGCTTAGAGATGCTGTGCCCATCGACCTCGATGACCTTCCAGCCGAAGGCTTGCCACTTCGCCGGTAAGGGGTCAAGGTTCATTACATCACGGGTCCAGCCATCCAGCTGCAGCTTATTTTTATCCACTATCGCCACCAGGTTATCCACCTTGAAGTGGGCAGCGGACATGGCCGCCTCCCAGACCTGCCCCGCATCGCACTCCCCATCCCCCAGCAAGACATACGCGCGGTAGTCTTCAGCATCAAGCCGACCGGCTAAAGCTATGCCGATAGCGAAGGACAGCCCCTGTCCCAAGGCACCAGCCGACATCTCCACGCCAGGGGTAAGGGTCCTATCCGGATGACCCTGAAGACGGCTATCCATCTGCCTTAAGGTGAGCAGCTCTTCGACCGGGAAATAGCCACACTCCGCCAGGACGGCGTAGAGGGCAGGGGCAGCGTGCCCCTTGCTCAGGATGAAGCGGTCCCTA
>DAOUMR010000096.1:0-8611 GCA_034409905.1 Dehalococcoidales bacterium
ATAACCAAGGACTACCATGCCCAGGCTATCTCCAACCAAGATTAGTGGTATTCCCACCTCATCAACTATCTTAGCCGTAGCATAGTCATAAGCGGTGAGCATGGTGATTTTCTCACCCTTTGGCTTCATTTCTTTTATCTGGTTGATGGTTATGCGCATTTTTTGCTCCCCTCCCCAGGTTTTTCTTCCCACATCACCACTCTGGTAACGTACGTTATTCTGACCCACCCGAACCCACCCTATAAGGGTGGTACCCCTTTTATATCCTCCTTTAGGGTTACACCCCTCTCCTCCTTGAGGGGGTTTTAAAGGGGGCTTTGCCCCCTTTATACATTAAAAGGGCGGTGGGCGGGAAAAGATATAAAAACAGGGTGGGGTGGAAAAACCCCAAATTAGGAGTTAATAGAGGTCTAACCTAGCACGGCGAGGTGGGCAGGGTGGGACAACAATACCTACGCTAACAAAAGTGGGGTGGGGGAGAGACTGGATTCCTGTCTTCACAGGAATGACAAGAGAAAGCTATAGAGTCGTCCACTACCTTTTTCCACCCCAACAGTGTAAAATCATAAAACACCATGAAAACGAAAATCCTGGGCACTATCGCCCAATGGCTCTTCATTCTTTGCCTGCCCGTTCTCCTCTTCACCGCCAGCCTGGCCTGGGAGGTAAACAGCCGCTGGCTCTATAACTACGGCTTCCAGAAATACAGCGTGGTCAAGTCACCGGAATTGGCCGAATTCGACCTGGAAGGAATCGCCGACGGGCTAATCAGCTACTTTAACTCCGATGAAGAGTATATCAGCATCACCGTAACCGTTGACGGCGAGTCTTTCCCGCTCTTTACCCCCGAAGAAACCATCCACTATAAGGACATCAAGGGGCTGATTCGGCTCGACTACTGGCTGCTGGGCGGGACGCTGGCCTACGTCCTGGCCTACGCCGCCGTTTGCCTCTTCTGGCGGCGAAAAAGGCACTGGCCACAACTGGCCTGGGCGCTGGTGGGTGGTAGCGGCTTAACCATAGCCCTCATGCTGGCGCTGGGGCTGGGGGCGTTGTTCGGCTTTGACGAGCTTTTCTGGCGCTTCCACCACATCTTTTTTACTAACGAGTACTGGTACGCCCAGGGCTATATGCTCAAGCTCTTTACCGATGATTTCTTCTACGAGTGCGTGCTCTTCTGCGCTTTGGGCAGCGGTGGAGCGGCGCTGATTTTAGGGGGGTTGGGCGGGGGGGGCTGCTTTTTAACAGGAGAAAGGCTAAATCTTAATATATAAAGAGCACTAAAAAGTCCTTGAGCCAGAGGAAAATTCAAACGCATACAGAAGCATGATTTGTTGCTTCATTTCACCAAAGGATCCCAGTTGTTATGGAATTCCTGCAAAGAGTCTTTTAGGTAAGCTCCATATTTGCGTTTTCCAGACCATAGGTCTAGTCGATAAGTTGTATAGCCTTTATCGGGGTGTGGAATTAGCTGAGCGTTTTTGAAAAATACATTGGAAGGAAAGACCCAATATTCGTACTTTTCAGGCACGCTGCCTTCACCTATGACTCCAACAATAAAGAAATTTCGCTTTGCAACTAGGTCATCCACGTTAAATGAGCCTTGCATATTCTTTGAATATGTTGATTTTATTTGAATCTCTAGAAGTCTTCCATCATCCCTTCGTATAATAGCATCAATGCCTTTAATATCTACTAAAGGGACATAAGGAACAACGCCTCTCTCTAATAACTGGCTAAATACTGCAAGCTCAGCCATTTTGCCCTTTTCCAGGCTCCCTATTTTCATTGCTACCTCCTAACTCTATTAAGCCTATTTAACCTGTTCATGGCCTCATCCTCCTATCTAGTCCCCAGTCTAGCGTATTATGTGACTTTAGGCAATAGCGTAGGAGTGATTAGCTCGTCAAATGGCTAGTTTGATGGGTTTAACCAGCGTATCAAAAGCTCAAAAACCCTAGCCGTATCTCTCTTCCTTCCAGGGGTCGCCGTGATTGTGGTAGCCCCCCGATTCCCAGAAGCCCCGCTTATCCTTGGCCATAAACTCGACGCCGCTGACCCACTTGGCGCTCTTCCAGAAATAGAGCCGCGGCACCACCAGCCGTAGCGGATAGCCGTGCTCTTTGGTCAGCGGTTCGCCGTTGTGCTTTATAGCGAAGAGGACGTCGGGCTGGAAGAAATCGTCCAGAGAGAGGTTGGCGCTAAAGCCCCCCACCGAGTGCACCATGACGAACTTTGCCTCGGGGAGTATATTGACCAGCTTTCGTACCTCTTGGCTGGCTACCCCTTCCCAGAGGTTATCCAGCTTCGACCAGCCGGTGACGCAGTGGATATCGGAAAAGACCTTAATCATCGGCAGCGCCGTGAACTCCGCGTAGCTGAGCCTTCGCTCCTTCTCCACCAGCCCGAATATGGCGAACGTCCAGCTAGAAATATCGATTTGGGGCACCGAGCCGTAGTGCAGGGCGGGCCACTTTTCGGTGAGCCTCTGGCCGGGCGGGACTCTTTCTTCTCTTTCCGTATCGGGGCTTTTGATTATATCTTCCACAACACCAACCCCCCAAGCTCAACAGAGGAGAGAAGCTTTACTACTTCAGTTTATCAATGAGGCTTGCTTTGGGGATATTATTCCAGAGGCTTATTCTGTTGAGGATATCGTTTAGCGTTCCTTTGGCTAAAACCTTGTGCGCGGGGACAGTAATTACATGCTCACCTAAGGAAGTGTCTTTTTTCAACCGAACGTGGCTTCCCCGCTGTCGGGTCACTTCATAGCCCAGAGACTGCAGAAACCCGATCAGTTTGCTGCCGCTAACCTGTGGGAGCTTTGGCACCGGCTAGCTTCACCTCGGACAAAGTCAGAATAGTAAGCGGCTCCCCGGTTTCACCGTAATGAAGGGATACCGCTTCTTGAATATTCTGGTATAGCTCGTCCAGAGTATTAGCTTGGGTAAAAATATCTTCGCCCATTCCTCGGGCGCACCAAAACTCACCGTCAAAGTAGGTCTCTATCTTTACCAGCACATTCCACCTCTAAAAAACTCTAGCCCTATTATAGCAGAAAGTCGGGATTATGGTTTGGCTATCCCCAGTTTTCTTAATCTCCCCTCCGCCTCGTTCTTCTCTTTAATTCCCAGTTTAGCCCGGTTAATCGCTTTGCGCAACAGCTCGATGGACTTATCGTAGGTCTCCCTGTCCACGGGGTAGGGGATGCCGTCCTTGCCGCCGTGGGCGAAACTATAGCGGGCGGGGTCGCGGTAGCTGGGGGCGACGCCGTAGACCAGCTCCGAAATCAGGCTCAGGGCGCGGATGGTCTTGGGCCCCACCCCCTCCAGCCCCAAAAGTTGCTCGAAGTCCTTGGGCTGGCGCTCATAGGTCTTGAGGATAATGCGGCTGATGCTGTCGGGGTGAAGGTCGCGGGTGGTGAGGTAGTGGCGGGGCGGCAGGTCGAGCGTCTTTATCTTCTTGAGATCGGTGATAATCTCGTGGGGCTTGCGCTCGGCGACAATCTCGGCGATGGTGGTGCGAGCGGGGTCGCTTTCACTAGCCACCAGGTTCAGCGCCTGCCCCCTCCCCTCCGAGAGCACCGCCGAGTGCGGCTCGTTGACGAAGCTGGCCACGTTTTCCCCCAGCCAGTGGTAGCGGCGGGCATAGCGTTTCGTCTCGTTCATCCCCTGCTGGATGACCGCCCAGGAGCCCTTACGAGTGAACAAAAAGCTGTGGTGATAGAGCTGGTAGCCGTCCTGAACCGCCGCGTTATCCACCTTGGCCGACATGCGGCTGGCATAGACCAGCGGCTTAGGGTTCAGCGAGAGATATTGCCCCCACCGTTCTAATTCTTCGGGAGTCCGCCGCGATGTCCTGCCCTTACCCCCAGCCACGAAAAGCCCCAGGTCCTTTTCCAAGCCCCGTATCCCCTCTTTAAGAGCGCCGCAGAGGGTGGTGGTCACCCCGCTTGAGTGCCAGTCGAAGCCCAGGATGCAGCCGAAGGCCTGGAACCAGTAGGGGTGGGAGAGCCGTTTCAGCATTTCTTCGGGCCCGAAGTCGGCGACAATGGCGATGGTAATCTCCCGCGCCAGCTTGGTCATGCGCTCGAAGAGCCAAGGGGGCGCCTTACCGTAGTGAAGGGGGAGATTGGCAATACCGGTTCGTCGGGGAGCAAATGACATACACCACCTCTAACTATAAGTGTATTAGCCCGCCGACGCCGAGTCAATCCTCCCAGGCCACTTTGCCCCCGACAACCGTCATCTCCACCTGGATGTCCTTGATTTCCTCTGGGGGCGACTTTAGCGGGTCGGCGCTCAAGACCACCATGTCGGCCAGCTTCCACTCGGCGATGGAGCCTTTTGTATCCTCCTCAAAAGAGGCATAGGCGGCATTGGTGGTGTACATGGCTAAGGCTTGTGGCACAGAGACAGCCTCTTCGGGCAAAAGCTCTTGTCCCGATTGCGCCCGCCTGGTCACGGCGGCATAGATGCCGAGCAACGGATTATCCGGGGCTACCGGTGAATCCGAGCCAGCGGCAACAGTTAATCCAGCGTCGTGGAAGGACTTTATACGATAGAGCCAGCGTCGCCTTTCCGGGGAGACGGTGGCCAGATACCTCTCGCCGTTGTGGTAAACGAAGTTGGGCTGGGTGACCACCACTGCCTCGAGCTTTTTCAGGCGCTTAAAGAGTTCGGGCGGGCACTCCGAGAGGTGCTCTAGGCGGTGACGGCGGCCTTTTAGAGACGAACGACTGGCGATATACTCAAGTGTAGCCAGAGCCGCCTCCACCGTCCCCGGCTCGACGCAGTGAATGGCCAGCTGGAAGTCCGCCTGGTGGGCGGCTAACGCCTGCTCTTTTAACTCGTCAAGCGGCGGCTGTAGCCTCCCCCTGGCCTCGCTGAGCAGAAACTTTACTCCCCCCAGCCGCAACCCCCCGCCGCCGGCACCGAAAGCCATACCCTTTTCCTGAAATCGGCTTAAATTATCGAAACCGAACATCATCGAAACCCGGCTTTTGAGCTTGCTGTTATCCTTGAAACGCTTGAAAATTCCCCAGCGGGCGTGGCCGTTGCCCACCGAAGCATCCTGCAGCGAGGTTATGCCCGTAGAAAGATAGTGTTTGTTGAGCGTGGCGATGCCCTCGGCCAATTCGTTTTCGGACAGCGGTGGCAGCAGCTTATCGCGGACATAGGCCGACATCTCGAAGAGAACCCCGCTCGGCTCCCCCGTACTAAGCTCCCGCTCGATAACCCCCCCCTCCGGCTCCGGGGTTTCTCTGGTGATGCCCGCCAGAGCCAGCGCCCTAGTGTTGAGGACGCTGGCGTGCATCGAGCGGTGGTAGAGCACCACCGGGTGCTCGGGCGCTACCTCGTCCAGGTCGCGGCGGGTGGGGTGGCGCTTCTCGGCCAGGTAGAACTCGTGGTAATCGCCGCCGATAATCCACCGGTCTTTCGGCGTATTAAGGGCGCGCTCCCGGACAGCAGCTTTGATGTCGGCGATGGACTTAACCGAAGCTGGACTTAAATCGATAGTGCGCCGCTTTCGGATAGAGCCGAAGATGTGGCAGTGGGCGTCGTTGAAACCGGGTACTACGGTCTTACCCCCGCAATCGACGACCTTAGTTTTGCCCCCCCTCACCCCCCCCAGCTCATCGTTATCGCCCACGGCTAGAATCCGGTCGCCCTTAATGGCCACCAGTTGCGCTGAGGGACAACCAGTGTCCATGGTTACTATATTGGCGTTATGCAGGATAAGGTCGGCGCTCGGCATATTAAAAATCCTTTGACCGGCTAGCTAGTTGGTAGTATACTACTGGCAACCTTGAAGCAACAACCGATGAACTCAGAAGAGCTAGCCTCAGGTTTGTCTTTCTGGATAAGGGAACGGGTAACCGCGGCCAAGTGTAAAGGAGTGGTGCTGGGCCTTAGCGGCGGCATGGACTCCTCGGTGGCGGCGGTGCTCTGCCAGCGTGCCTTCCCCAAAGATACGCTGGGAATAATTATGCCCTGCCACAGCCATAACCAGGATATCGAGCACGCTAAAGAGCTGGCGCAAAGGTTCGCCATTCCGACCAAGACCGTCGTCCTCGACAGCACCTACGATACTCTGCTCAAAGCGCTCCCCCAGGAGAAAGCGTCTGCCGACATCAAACGCTTAGCTCAAGCCAACCTCAAGGCCAGATTGAGAATGCCCACCCTCTATTACTTCGCCAACCAGCTCAACTACCTCGTGGTCGGCTCGGGCAACCGCGACGAGCTCGCCATCGGCTACTTCACCAAATACGGTGACGGCGGCGTCGATATTCAGCCCTTGGGCAGCCTGCTCAAAAGGCAGGTTAGAGAATTAGCCCAGTTTTTAAGCATCCCCAAGCCGATTATCGATAAGCCCCCTTCAGCGGGCCTCTGGGAGGGTCAGACCGACGAGGGGGAGCTGGGGTTTAGTTACGACGAGCTCGACCGCTATCTGGCTTCTGGTGAAGCCTCGGTGGAGATTAAAAAGAGGATTGAGAAAATCATCGCCGCCGCGGGACACAAGTGCCAACCGCCGCCGATAGCTGAGCTCTAGGATGATCCCCGTAACTTCTTTAATCTGCTCACGGTCTTCCCCCACCAATATCTACTCAATGCCTGATTGCGGTTTAGAAGTTTTTTAAGAAGCAAGTCATACTCACATACGATTCTGCTACGGGCACCTATGACAGTAATCCTAAGAAGGTATTGATTAATGTCAGGCTCTTTTATACTTTTGATGTCAGGCCATATTCGATTGAATTTATTATCAATATCTTTGAAGGCAACTGTACCGTGAAATCCGAACTTCGTCTTACTATGCCTATCGTGTGACTGACAGGTTGAAACCTTTCTTAATTCTTGGGATAACTCCCATCTTAATTCCTCAAGTTCCTTAGAGGGACTTATATCAAGATATATGACTTTATGAGGTTTATCAAAAAACCCGAAGCCTTTAATCTTAAAAGAAACTAACGTATACTTTCGGCCTACTTTTTCTACTGCCGAGACTACTTTTCTCATATCCTGAGTGCTACCTGTTCCGTACAAGGAGATGTGGGGCACTACCCTTTTTCGAGTAACCCCTTTGACCCTATGTTTCTTGGCAACCGCCCATATAAGACGTTTGGCATAGGTCTTTGCGTATCCGTGCAGTCGGAACTCAACTAAAAAGCCAGCCATTCCAATATCCCGTTCAGGATGCTCATCTGTTTTTGCCTAAGTCCACCTCTCTTCTTATAGGCGTAATACTTCTCAATGATCTCTCTGGTTACGCTTGAAATTCGTACCCCAAAACCCGGCTTGTAATATGCAATATGTTTTACTTCATGCCGAGGGCTTGCCTTACCTCTGGCCTTAACCAAACAAACAGTATGGTGGTCCTGAAAGTAGCCATGCCCATGTGATTTATGCACTCGCCCTGTGTGATGGAAAAGATACTTGGCATAATATGGTTTTAACCCTGTTTCTTCCCTCAACTCTCTCTTAGCGGCTTCAGTCCTTGTCTCGCGCCTTCCTGCGCCACCACCCGGCAGGATAAAGACCTTCCCCCTCCCTGCGGTAACAAGAATACCCTTTTCTGTCTCAACTATGGCTGTTCCCCTACGGCGCTTCGTAATCTTCAAAGATTTCCTTTGGCTTAAAGATTTCTTGCCCCTCGAACGTGAGATAATCCAACGGAGCAAAGTTATGTACTCGCGCTATAATGTTTCGGGGAAATTTTCTTGTCCTTTCATTATATTGTTGAGCGACTCGGTTATATTCCAATCTGGTTTTACGGAGTCTTCTCTCTATGTGAGAATCCCTCTTCATTAGAGACAGGTGCATTTTATCAGCCTTGAGCTCCGGGTATTTTTCAAAAACAGCCTGAAGTTTGAAGTAATTGTTTTCTATTTGCGATGCAAGTTTAACCTTGTCATTTAGTCCGGTATCTTTTGTCCATCTACTTCTGGCTTCAATAACATCCTTGAGTGTCTTATACTCATGGATATCGTACTTCTTTGCGACCTGAGCTAAAGCATGAACGTTATCGATTCTCTCCTGCATCACTACGTCAATATCCGCAAACTTCCTCTGCGCTCTGGTAATCCAATACTGGAATCTATTGTAAATGGCCGGCTAAATGCCGGCCGAAAAGGAGCGTGAAATCCCAGGCTGAAAGACCGATTTCTTCAGGTCGCCAAGTGCCCGGCCACTTCTGGAGAGAAAGCGGCAGGAGAGTCCCTGTTATCTCGTCCACCCAGACCCAGGGTTCCCCCGGCCGGCCAGGTGCCGCGGGGCTGGCGGTCCTGAAGTGGAGACCCTGGCTGATGACGCTGTAGTCATGGCAGGGCGCGCAGCTAAACCGCGAGGAGAAGGGCAGGGGATGGGATTCTGTGGGAACGATAAGCTGGTCGAACTCATCCTTGAGTGGAATGAGATGGACCGGGGTCGTCCGGTTTCCGTCCCAGGCCTGTTGCTTCTGTGCCTGTTTTCGTCGCTCACTGGTGGAGGTAAGTCTGGAGAGACGATCCTGAACCGCTATGCGAACAGTGTCGATCCGGCTGGGGAGAGATTGAGTCTTGGGTTGGGTCGCATGGCCGGCGACGTCAGTGGCAGATATTGTCGGTGCCCCT
>DAOUMR010000097.1:0-3667 GCA_034409905.1 Dehalococcoidales bacterium
AAACGTTCACCAATAAAAACAAACCTAAAAGTCAGTTCGTTGTGGCACGAGCTCGTCCTTGGTGTAACTGTTTGTATGCCCACCAGTAGCTTTTAGCGCAGTTTTTCTTGCTGGAAAAGTTTAATTATTCTTTGCCTGAACCTAATTGTGAGAGGTGTATACTTGAGGGAACCTTTTGCCGAGTTTGTTAAAACTGAGTTAGGGTCTGAGATTCTACTGATTACATGCGGGTTTCCGGGAACTTGGAAAACAGAGACCACGGCGGAAATCTCAAAGATCACTCCTCCCAGCCCCCCTCCGAAAGCATCGGCGAGACCAGCGCCAGCTTCTTTACCCTTTCGTCCCTGATAGCCACGGGCAAAGCGACCATACCCCCGAAGGAATAGCCCGCCAGCCCGATTCGCTCCGTATCAATACCGTCTGTGGCTATGGCGAAGTCCAGCGCCGCTTTAACGTCTTCCTGCTCGCCGACGCCTTCCCCGAACTCGCCGCCGCTTTTACCCACCCCCCGGAAGTTGAACCTGAGGGCGGCGATAGCTCTCTCCGCCAGCGCCTGGCAGATGCCGAAGACGACGTTGCTCGACATCGTTCCCCCGTAGAGGGGGTGGGGGTGGCAGACGACCACCGCCGGCCAGGGTTTTTTAGTCTCAGGGAAATGCCAGGCCGTCTCAAGCGTAATATCGCCGCAGGGGATGGTGGTGTGCTCTCGTCTCAAGACTTCTTCTTTCTGGTAGCAGGGGGCTTTTTTGGTTTCGGCTTCTTAACGCTTTGCCACCAGGCCTTGAGCCGCTCGGCGACCTGCTTTTCGTAGCCCTGGTCGCTGGGCTGGTAGAAACGCTTATCCTTGAGGGAATCGGGCAGGTGCTGCTGCCCGGCAAAGTGCCCGGGGAATTCGTGGTCGTATTTGTAGCCGTCCCCGTAGCCCATCCCCTTCATCAAGGGCGTCACCGGGTTGCGCAGGTGCTTGGGCACCTCAACGTCGGGCTTCTCCCTGATTTCCTCCTGCACCTTGGAATAGGCCGTATAGAGCGAGTTGCTCTTGGGGGCAGTGGCCAGGTAGACCACCGCCTCGGCGATGGCCAGGTTGCCTTCGGGCATGCCGATGAAGTGCACGGCCTGCTGGGCGGCCATAGCCACCACCAAAGCCTGCGGGTCGGCGATGCCGATATCCTCCGAGGCGAAGCGCACCAGCCGCCTGACGATATAAAAGGGGCTTTCCCCCGCCTCCAGCATCCGCCCCACCCAGTAGAGCGCGGCGTCGGGGTCGGAGCCCCGCAGCGACTTGTGCAGCGCCGAGATGAGGTCGTAGTGCCTTTCCCCCGTTTTGTCGTAGGGCAGGTATCTTTGCTGGACAGCGTCCTCGATGGTGTTTAGCGAGATACGGCGCTTTCCTTCGGCATCGGGCGGCGTCGTCAGGGTGGCTATCTCCAGCGTGTTGAGGGCGACCCGCGCGTCCTTGTTGGAGACCATGATGAGGCGCAGCATGGCGTCCTCGTCCAGCTCGACATTGAGCTTGCCCAGCCCGTTGAGCTCGTCCTTGAGCGCCCGCATAATAATTATCTGCAGCTCGTCCTCGGCTAAGGGGTTCAGGGTGAGCACCTGGCAGCGCGAGAGCAGGGGGGAGATGACCTCGAAGGAGGGGTTTTCGGTGGTGGCGCCGATGAGGGTAACCGTGCCGTCCTCGACGTAGGGGAGCACGGCGTCCTGCTGGGCTTTGTTGAAGCGGTGAATCTCGTCGATAAATAGTATCGTCTTCTGCTTATAGAGTTTGCGCCTTTCCTTGGCTTCCTCGATGATTCTTCTCAGGTCGGCGACGCCGGCGCTGACGGCGCTTACCGGGCTGAAGTGCGCATCGGTGGTGTTGGCGATGATAAAGGCCAGCGTCGTCTTGCCGCTGCCGGTGGGCCCCCAGAGTATCAGGGAAGGCACCTGCCCGGCCTCGATGGCTTTTCTCAGGACGTGCCCCTCCCCCAGCAGGTGTTCCTGCCCGACGAACTGGTGCAGCGCCGAGGGCCTCATCCGCGCCGCCAGCGGCGCTCCCTGCCCCTTCTCCTGCTGGAGGTTATAGTCGAATAGGTCCATAAATTACCCTTATCTTCCGCTATTCCAGTCTTTTTTACAACTTTCTGTCATTGCGAGGAGCGTAGCGACAAAGCAATCTCTACAATCCCTTCTTTGTCCTTCCCGCCTTTCTCCCTGTCATTCCCGCGCAGGCGGGAATCCAGCCTCCCCCTTTTGTAAAGGGGGATTAAAGGGGATTTTGCCCCCCTGTCACCCTGAGCGTAGCGAAGGGTCTCCCCTTAGATTCTTCAGTCGCTTCGCCCCTCTAAAACTCCCCTTTATTATTTATGTTTATTATTTATGTATTAATACCCCCTGATTTTCCTCAAAGCCTCTTCGGCAGCCCTTCGAACATCCTCATTTTCATCCTCCAGAGCTTGAGTAAGGGGTTCTATTGCTCTTTCATCCCCTATCTCACCAAGAGCCTCTGCTGCGTGATATCGAACCCACTCATTCTCATCCTTCAGAGTCTGGATGAGGGGCTCTACTGCTAGCTCTCCAATCTTTACAAGAGCCTCTTTGGCAGCATCTCGAACCTGCCAATCTCCATCCTTCAGAGACTGGATGAGAGGTTCTACCGCCGCTTCTCCTAATGCCACCAATTCATCTAAGTCGTTCTTTGCGAATAGGTACCAGGCTTTCTCCGTGTCGCTTTTAGGTTTCCACCCTAATTTCTCAAGAGCTCTTGCTGCAGCCCCTCGAACATCCTTATTTTCATCCTTCAGAGCCTGAAAGAGAGTCTCCACCGCCCTGGCATCCCCTATCTTTCCCAGAGCGATTGCTGCGTACATTCGAACATCCTCATTTTCATCCTTCAGCGCTTGGATTAGCGCTGGCACCGCCTCCTTCGCCGCCGGCCCGATGTCCCTTAGCGCCTCAGCAGCCTGCTGGCGTACCATAGCATCCTCGTCCTCCACAAGGGCTTTGCTTAGTGCTGGCACTGCTTCCTTTGCCTCCGGTCCGATTTCCCCCAGCACCCAAGCAGCACCCCAGCGTACCCCTCTATCCTGGTTCTCCAGGGCTTGGATGAGGATGGGGACGGCTCTCCCCTTCATCTCTGCCAGCATATCATAAGCTGCTGAACTCGTTGAGTAGTTTGCTAAAGCCTCGACCAAAACCCATTGCCCCCACAGTCTAGAGAGACCATCAAGTAGCGCAGGGCACCAGGCCTCATCAAACGGGGCATCTCTAGGTTCTGAAGGCGGTTCACCGGAGTAGCCGAAACCAGATGGAGGAGAGTAGCTTTTGCTAACAGACAAACTCAAGGTTGCCCCACCCTCACCTACGAGTTCCAGCCGCCCTGTTGCACTAGCGCCGGTATATAAGAACTTACTACCAGAGAATCCGCTACCAGTGTAACTGGCCCCCGTCGCCCGGAAACTCAAAGTAAACGTGAGGGTAGCGTCGCATGGCTCCCCTTCACCTACCACTTGCACCCCGATTCGCCCCAGGACACCTTGAACAGCCTCAGCAATAGGTTCTGAGAACTCGCCTTCAATCTGAGGGTATGACTGCTCTACCTTCAGGCACAAGCTGCTAACCGTCACCCCCTCCCATCCTCGGGCCTGCAGGGGTAACGGTGTTGCTACCGTAAAACTGCCACTCA
>DAOUMR010000098.1:0-3940 GCA_034409905.1 Dehalococcoidales bacterium
GAAAAGTTCGACTACCGCAAGGGCTATAAGTTCAGCACCTACGCCACCTGGTGGATTCGCCAGGCAATCACCCGCGCCATCGCCGACCAGGCGCGCACCATCCGCATCCCCGTCCATATGGTCGAGACAATAAATAAACTGCTGCGGGTGAGCCGCCGCCTGGCTCAGGAGCACGGCCGCGAGCCCACCGCCAAGGAAATCGGCAAGGAAATGGAAATCTCGGCGGAAAAGGTGGGCGAAATCGTCAAGGTATCGCAATTACCCATATCGCTGGAATCGCCCATGGGCGAGGAGGAAGATAGCCACCTGGGCGACTTTATCGAGGACCGCAACGCCCTGCCCCCCGCCGACGCCGCCTCCAAGCAGCTGCTCAAGGAGCAGATAGACTCTGTGCTCTCCAGCCTCAGCCCCCGCGAGCAAAGGGTGCTCCAGCTGCGCTTCGGATTAGAGGATGGGCGCAGCCGCACACTAGAAGAGGTAGGCAAGGAGTTTAACGTCACGCGGGAGAGAATCCGCCAGATTGAGGCCAAAGCCCTGCGCAAACTGCGCCACCCCAGCCGCAGCCGCCGATTGAAGGACTATTTAGAGTAATTCTGTCATTGCGAGTCCTTCACCCGAAGGACGAAGCAATCTCTAATCCCCACCCCAGGCTGTTCTTCCCACACCAGCCCGCCCACAAAGGTCTTTTCCAGAGGGGGCTTAGCGTCCCCCTTCAACTCCCCCCAAAATATATGCAGACTAGCGTCCCTTTTGAGTTCCAAGCTATGTGGGGTGTCTAAGAGGGGTGAATACGGGGTCCCCGCAAAAACAAGGTTTTTGTGGGGTAAAAGCCCCTCTTAATTCCTTAAAAGGGCGGTGGGCGGGAAAAGATTAAAGCTGGGGCGGGGAGAGAAGTCTATAGAGGTGACATCTCTGTAGGGTGGGTATTGGGTGGGACGAAATCACGTTCGCTAACAGAGTGGGGAGGGAAAACCCTTAAAAAAGGGGCTAACTAGGGTCAAGCTCCTTGGCCAAACATCCCCATCATATTCTTCGACATCTTCAACTTCCCCCCGATACCCATCTTCATCAGCTTCCGCATCTGCTGAAACTGGTTAAGCAGCTGATTTACGTCCTGCGTCTTGCATCCGCTCCCCTTGGCGATGCGCCGCCGCCGGCTGCCGTCAATGATGTTGGGGTTGCGCCTCTCCTCGGGGGTCATGGAAAGTACCATCGCCTCGATTTTCTTAAGCTGCTCCTCCTCCATACCCGCCGGCAGTTGTTGGGATAGCTTTGACCCACCCGGCAGCATCTCCAGCAGGTTGGATACCGGCCCCATCTTACGCAACTCGGCGAGCTGGGTGAGAAAGTCCTCCAGGTCAAAGCTGGCGGTCTTAACCTTCTTCTCCAGCTCCTTAGCCCGCTTCTGGTCGAAGCTCTTCTCCGCCTTCTCGATGAAGGTCAGCATGTCGCCCATACCCAGTATGCGCGAAGCCAGCCTGTCGGGGTAAAAGGGCTCGAAGGCGTCGGGCTTTTCCCCCACCCCGATAAACTTGATGGGCACGCCGCTCACCCAGCGTATGGAAAGCGCCGCTCCACCCCTAGCGTCCCCGTCCATCTTGGTCAGGATGAGACCAGTTAAGCCCAAGCGGGAATGGAACTGCTCGGCAATCTGCACCGCGTCCTGCCCGGTCATGGCGTCCACCACCAGCAGCGCCTCGTCGGGCTTGAGCTCTTTTTTGACTTGAACCAGCTCTTCCATCAACGGCTCGTCAATGTGCATCCGCCCCGCCGTATCGACGATAACCCAGCTCACGCCCAGCTCCTTCGCTTTCTTCAGGCCGTGGGCACAGATGTCCTTACTCTTGGCACTCGGCTTTTCTTTGTAAACAGGGATGTCGAACTGCTCGCCCAGTATAGCCAGCTGCTCGATGCCCGCCGGCCTTCGGGTGTCGGCGGCAACCAGCAGTGGACTCTGTCCAGCGTGTTTTAAGTGCAGGGCCAGCTTGGCGGCGGTGGTGGTCTTGCCCGAGCCCTGCAGTCCCGCCAGCATAATTACGGAGGGCGGCTTTGAGGCAGGCTCCAGCTTGCTTTCCCCCTCCCCCAGCGTCTTAGTCAGCTCCTCGTTGACGATTTTGATGACCTGCTGGGCGGGGGTCAGGCTCTCCAGTACGTCAGCGCCCAGCGAACGCTCCCGCACCCGCTCAATAAAGTCCTTGACCACCTTGAAGTTGACGTCCGCTTCCAGCAGAGCCAGCCGCACCTGGCGCAGGGCTTCGTCGATGTCCTTCTCATTGAGCTTGCCCCGACTGCTCAGCTTGCGAAAGACCGCGCTCAGCTTGTCGGTCAGTGTTTCAAACATGCCCTCATTCTAAGGGGAGGAAGTATCAAGCGTCAAGGCGAAGGTTTTGCCCTTCTACAAACGCTCTTCGATTAAGCCAGCCACATATTCGGCGATAGCCGGCGCGGCAGTAAGCCCGGGGGACTCGATGCCGATGAGGTTGATAAAGGCGGGCAGCCCCCTTTCGGCCTCGTCCTTGATGACAAAGTCCTTGATTTCGCCGCCAGGCTCTTGCAATTTGGGCCTGATGCCAGCCATCTCCGGCTCAAGGTCATCATAGTCGATAGCGGGCAGCAGACGCTTTGCCGACTGATAGAACAGCTCTTTCTGAGCACTATCGACGGCATAATCGAGGCTCTCCACGTAACGCACGTTAGGCCCCAAACGCACCCTGCCCTCCAGGTCGGAGGTAATATGTATGCCCACGCCGGCGATATCCGAAGGCGGCACCGGATAGATTAGCCGATTGACCTGCGTATCCTGCCTTTTCTTGAGGCTGAAATACTCCCCTTTACCATAGTGCAAGCGGTAGCCCGCCCTATCTGTATCTATACCCGCCATCTCGGCTATCTTATCGCTGTAAAGCCCGGCCGAGTTTATCAGTACCCTGGTGATAAAAGAGGATTTGCCCCCACTATCCTCGACGGTGACCTCATAGCCATCGGCTGACTTCTCTATGCCGACTACTTGGCTCTGGTAGGCAATCTGGGCTTCCCCCTCCACCGCCTTAGAGATAAAGTATTGCATCAAGCCGTGCGAATCGATAATGCCGCTCGACGGCGACAGCATGGCGGCAACACCCTCAACGTTGGGCTCCAGCGCCTTCAGCTCCCGCTTTGATAGCAGCTTCAAACCTTCGGCACCGTTGCGTCTGCCTCTCTCCAACAACGCCTCCAGCTCACCGCTTTCCCCGTCATTGGTGGCGACAATCAGCTTCCCCAGCTTTTTATGGCCGATGTCGTAGCGCTTACAGAGTTCGTAGAGAATACGGTTACCCGCGACGCAAAGTTTCGCTTTCAACGAGCCTTTTAGATAATAGATGCCGGCGTGAATCACCCCGCTGTGACGGCTGCTCGTTTCCCGCCCGAAGCCCTGGTTCTTCTCCAGCACATAGACATGGCGTTTTGCCCTTGCCACCTGCGCAGCAATGGCTAAACCGACTACCCCCGCCCCGATTATGGTTACATCGGCTCTGTCAGGCATAATGCTACTAGTTTACCACTTAATTGAATAACGTGTCGGAAAAAGCACCAATTTGAATAATCAAGGGACTAAGCACCGGACAGGGCTTTTTTGTTATACATATGTCCTATTTACCCTCCCCGATACAGGACTATCGTATATATTTATGAGCCATTACATGACTATTAGTGCATTGACAACATGGATATAAGGACATAGTCTTAATATAGTTGATATATATAAAGACGTTTAGAGTGAAGTCATAGGAGGTACCCTATCAATGAAGAAATATCTGAGCTACATTGTAATCCTGCTGCTTATATGTACGGTAAGCCTGGTGGGCTGCAAAGAGACGTCAACGCCGACAGTAACCCTGGAGACGCCGGCGAACGGCAGCTCAGTTAGTTCGCTGACCCCGATACTGTCGTGGAACTACGA
>DAOUMR010000099.1:0-5182 GCA_034409905.1 Dehalococcoidales bacterium
CTCCATGATTTCCTTGGTGGTCTTGCTGGAGAGGACAACCCGAGCGTCAAGCGCGTTCAAGAAACCAATAAGCATCGGGGCGAAGTCATAGACCAGCAGTGCTCTCGGAATCCCCACCACCGGCCCTTCACCCGCCTCCTCCTTTAATTCCTTAAGCAGCAGCTTTTCCCTTTGTTCGAAGAAGGTCTCTCTCTTTGCCTGGGTCAGGGCGCTGTCATAGCGGTCGCAGCGGCTGCCGTAGAAGGTCGGCTTCTCGCCGACCATTCGCATCTGGGTGATGGTGCAGTTGTTGTCGCAACCCTTGCAGACGAAAGTGGTCAGCTTGCATTCGCTGTCGATTAGCTTCTGGAAGCCCTTGAATCTGGACTTCTTTCTGCCGATAGCCTCTTTCACCAGCAGCGCGGCGCCGATAGCGCCGCTAACTTCGCGGTGCTCGGAGACGACCAGCGTCTTGTCCTCCAGCTGCTCGCGAAAGGCGGCGACAATGGCCTCGTTGTGAAAAACGGCGCCAGTGAGGACAACCTTGCTGCCCAGCTTTCGGTTGCCCAGCACCTTGGAGAGGTAGTTCTTGGCGATAGAGTGAGACAGGCTGGCGGTAATCACCGGCAGTGGCACGCCTTCCTGCTGGGCGGAGGCGACCGACTGTCCCATGAAGGCGGCGCACCTGGTGCCCAGGTCAATGGTATGCGGCGCGGAGAAAGCCAGCCGGGCAAAGTCGCCGTTGGTTACACGTACACCCAGCATCTCGGCCAGCTCGTCGATAAAGCTGCCCGTGCCGGCGGCACAGGCTTTGTTCATCTGGTAGTCAACGACGACGCCGTTCCTCTTGATGACCAGCTTGGAGTCCTGCCCGCCGATTTCAATAATATCGGCCTCGGGGTCTATCTCGGCGGCGGCTCTCGTCTGGGCGGTGATTTCATTTTTGATAAGGTCGGCACCGACAAACCCGCCGACCAGGTATCGGCCGGAGCCGGTAACGCCTATCCCCCTCACCTTGACCTTGGCGGCGCCGTCGGCAAGCAGGTTCTGGAATACCTGCTTGACGGCATCAATGGGCCGGCCCGCCGTCATCAGGTAGTTCTTGGCGATGACCTCTCGGCCCGACTCGTCGAGGATGACGGCCTTAGTGCTGGTGGAGCCGACGTCAACGCCCAGATAGCCCGAGCAGGGTTTTTCAATCACCAGCCCGGCCGGGCTTTCGGGGACGGGGGTTTCCTCCAGCCTAGCCATTTCAAAGTAGCGCTGGCGGGCGTCTGTTTCCGGCAGGAGGCTAACCGTTGAACTTCGGTCTTTGGAAAGCAGCGCTGCCCCCAGCGCCTCGATGTACAGGCTGTTTTCGGGGACAGCTACGGGCACCGGGTGGCCCTCCCGGGCGGTGAGCATCTCGCCGAGCGCCTTGGTAATGGCTTCGTTGGCGGCAACGCCGCCCAGGAAATAGACTGGCTCTTCGAAGGCGCCCTTGTGCAGGGAGACGACCATGCGGGCGATGCTCTCGCAGAGGGCATAGAGCATCGCCGATATAGAAACGCCCTTCTGCTGGAGATGGATGAGGTCGCTCTTTGCGAAGACGCTGCAGCGGGCGGCGATGCGCGGCGGCCTGTCCTGGCACTGGAGAGCCAGGCGGGCGAAGTCGTCCATGCTGATGCCGAGCCGATAAGCCTGCTGCTCGACGAATCGGCCCGTGCCGGCGGCGCATAGTGGATTAGAAGCCACCTTCCAGGGCTTTTTCAGCCCGTCCTCAAGCCCGATAACAAAGGAGCTTTGCCCCCCAATCTGGATAATGGTCTTGGCGTCGGGGTGGCGGCTGAGCAGCCCAGAGGCGATGGCCAGCGAACTGCTGTACTCGCCCCAGTTAAGCTCCTTGGGGATAACGGCTTTGCCGGAGCCGGAAACGCCAGCGGAGACAATATCTGAAAGGTCCCCCAGCCGGCCCAAAAGCGAGTTAACGGCGGCTCTGGGATTGGCGGTAATCTTCTCGACATCAAGCTTGACGGCCTTGCCGTCTTCGTCGGTTAAGCACAGCTTAACATTAACCGAGCCGATATCCAGTCCCAGGAAGTAAGACACCGTTTATTCTCCTTTTGGGTCTAAAAGGGTTCCATTATCGCTTCCGGGTCGCTGCTTCGACGCTGCTTCAGGACTTCTTTATAATAGTCCATCACCCGCTGGGCAATGCGCTCCCATCCGTAGTCGGCGGCCTTGAGCTTGCCTTTGGCTCCCATCTCCTGCCTCAGCTTGGCGTCGGTGGCCAGCGTAATCAGGGCCTGAGCCAGCTCATGCTTATTCTTGGGCGGCACCATCAGGGCTTCGGCGTTGTGGGTGGCCACGCTGGCGTAGCCGTCTATATTGGAGGCGACGATGGGCTTGCCCATAGCCATCGCCTCCAGCAGGACGAGGCCAAAGCTCTCCCGGCCCGTAGCTGGTAAGCAGACGATGTCCGCCGTCTGGTAGTATCGTGGTAAATCCTCATGTGATACGTAGCCCTTAAAGACAATGTCCTTAAGGCCCTTCCGTTTCGCCTGCTTTTCGTGGCTGCGGCTCCATCGGGTGCTGGGCCCGACCAGAATAAGCCGACAGTTGCCAATCTCTTTCCTCACCTGCTCATAAGCGCTGAGGAGATAGTTTACCCCCTTTCGCTTCTCCAGCCGGCCGACAAACACGATGTTTATCTTGCCGTCGCGGAACTTTTCAATCGGCGGCACGTCGGGGGAAAAATGCTCCAGGTCGACGCCATTGGGGATAATGTTATAGTCTGCGGGGAAGTGCCCATTGATGAACTCCCGGGCGGGCTTAGATACGGCGATTCTGCCGTCGAGCTTGCGGAACCATCTCTTTAAGAAAAGGATGGTAAACGGCTTCCAGATGCTATAACCACGACTGTCCATGGCGTGGAAGGTGCCCACAGTGGCGGAGCGGGACAGGCGCAGAATGGTAGTGCATAGCATCGGGACCAGTGGTTCGTGAAGGTGGATAACATCGAACTTTTCACGTTTGAGCACTGGCTTTACCTTAGACGATATCCAGGGGGTAAGGGTTATGCGGGCCACCGAGCCGCTGCTGGGCGTGGGCCAGGCTCTGCCCAGGCAGATGAGCCTGTCATCGGAGGTGGCGCCTTTAGACGCGGGGGCAATAATCTTGACCTCGTGGCCCATTTTAATGAACTCACGCTCCAGCGCCGAGATGTGATTAACCACGCCACCGGGGTAGGCGCAATCGTAGGGAGATACCAGCGCTATCTTCAACCCTTTTCTCTTACCTCTGTTTATTCAGGTGCGGTGGCTTAAAATATAGACGGTTGGCGGGCGGTTGTCAATGTTACCCATGGGTTAACTGGGGCATGCGCCTAGAGGGATTCGAACCCACGACCCTCGGTTCCGAAGACCGATGCTCTATCCGCTGAGCTATAGGCGCACGGCTTATTCTGAACAGGTTCATTATACTTTTTGCTAAATGCTTCGTCAAAGCAGGCCAAAGAAGTAGAAGCTGGCCATGCTGATAATCAGTGCCAAGCCAAAGCCAGCGGCCAGCTGAGCCAGATTGTGCCGTCGCAGCCAATACAAAGCCCAGCCCACAATAGGAATAACAGCTATTGCCGGCAAAGCCGCCCGCCCCCAGACAAGCACCGCCGCGATGACCAGCGTGGTTACCGCCGCCAGGTGGTAGCTGGCCCTGTAGAGTATGTTGACCAGAGCCAGAGCTAGGCTGGTGGCTAGCAGAGCAACAATGGTAGCCAACAGAGACGATGGAGCATCAAACAATACCATTAGCAGGATACAGGGCAGGGCGCAAACAACAGCCAGAAGGCAAATCTCCTTCGGGTGCGCTCTGAAGAAGGCTGCGGGGTCCCCTATCCGTTTGGCGCCCCCTGGACTCCTGAGGTAAACATAGACAAGCGGCAGGGCAACGAAGAAGAACAGGATAATTAAAGCCCACCCCCAAAAGGCGCGCAGTCCGCTTGACTCGGCATAGGCTACCGCCAGCAACATGGCCACAGGCAATAACAGGGGGTGCATTACAACGGAAATCACCCTGGCTAGGGTAAAACGACTCACTTCGTCTCCTGGGCTTCCCGCTTGAAAACGGGATAGACCATTGCCATTGTAGTTGAGGATATAATAGATGGCAAGAGAATCCAGCTTCGTTATGACGGAGACTTTGAGCCGTTGAGAAAGGACATGAGGCGCCAGGCTAGGCGGAGCAGGAGCCCGCTGTGCCAGTCAAAGGAGAAGTTTTTGCTGGCGGCGATGAGTTCCGACACACCCTTCTGGCGGGCGCGGCGGAAAAGGAATTCTATATTTTGGTTGCTTAACCTGCTAAACAGGGCCCGTGCCCAGTAATCAATGGTTAGCTCACGGTTTAGCTTAGCCCGCCATCTCTTTTGGTAGGCGGCAAGGGTTGAGGCGGAGAAATCACCCGCCGAGAATGCCTGGCTAACTACCTCGGCGGCAATGTCGGCGCAGAGAAGCCCGTAATAGATGCCGCCACCGCTGGTGGGTTTTACCTGGCCGGCGGCTTCGCCGACCACTAAAACACGGCTGGTGTAGGTTTTGGGCAGCGGCCTTAAGGGGATGAGGCTCTGGCTATAGGGGACCCGACTGGAGGCTATCTTGCCCTGACGGGACAGACTATCCAGGAAACTCTGGAGTTGGCCGTTAGCCTGGCGCTGGCTGAGCAGACCGGCTAGACCCCTTCCGTTTGAGGTAGGCACCAACCAGGCAAAGGTGCCCGGGGCCAGGTTCTGGTCGAAATAGACCTCCACTTCATTTATTCCATTTATCCCTATCTCTGCCTGAGCGCCGAGGCCGAATTGCTTTATCTCACCCAGGCTTAGCCTGGCCGGTAGGGGCGAACCAAAGCCGGTGGCTATGATGGCTACTTCGGCTATAAGCTCCGTCTCCTTACGCCGTCCGTTTATCCTTACCTTAACGGCGTCGGGGTCGGGCGAGATTTCGGTCACCATGGCTCCGAAAAGATAGTCGGCGCCGGCTTCCTCGGCCTGTTTCGCCAGGCTGGCATCGAGGTGGGGCCGGTCGACAATGGCGGCCACGGGGGCTTCCCGGTAGAGCCTCAGGCATTTCCCCGAGGGCGAAAGGAGCTTGGCTGAGCTTACCTGTCTCAAGACAAGACTTTTATCAAGGGCGAAGGCACTCAAACACTCCTGGCTGAGAATACCAGTACAGCA
>DAOUMR010000100.1:0-6181 GCA_034409905.1 Dehalococcoidales bacterium
GACCTCGGTAGCCAGCGTCGGCTGGTAGCCCACCGCCGAAGGCATCCGTCCCAGAAGCGCCGATACCTCCATACCGGCCAGGGTATAGCGGTAGATGTTATCGATAAAGAGCAGCACGTCCTGCCCTTCCTCGTCGCGGAAATACTCGGCCATGGTCAGACCGGTCAGCCCCACGCGCAGGCGCACCCCCGGGGGCTCGTTCATCTGCCCGAAGACCATCACCGTCTTGGCGATAACCCCGGACTCCTTCATCTCCGCCCAGAGGTCGTTGCCCTCGCGGGAGCGCTCGCCGATACCGGTAAAAACGGAGTTGCCGCCGTGCTCGGTGGCGATGTTGCGGATAAGCTCCTGGATGATAACCGTCTTACCCACGCCAGCGCCGCCGTAGGCGCCGACCTTACCTCCACGGGTAAAGGGGGAAATCAGGTCGATGACCTTTAAGCCCGTCTCCAGCATCTGGGTGGTGGTCTCCTGCTCCTCCAGTGAAGGCGGGGTGCGGTGGACGGGCCAGTGTTCCTTGGTCTTGACCGCGCCCAGTTCGTCAATGGGCTCGCCCATAACGTTAAAGAGGCGTCCCAGCGTTTCCTTCCCCACCGGCACGCTGAGGGCAGAGCCGGTATCCACCGCCTCCACCCCCCGCTGCAGCCCGTCGGTGGAAGAAAGCGCCAGGCAGCGCACCCAGTTATTACCCACGTGCTCCTGGGCTTCGAGGATGAGCTTCTGCCCGTTGACGGTAACCTCTATAGCGTTAAAAAGGGCCGGCAGCTCGTCAGGGGGAAACTCGATATCGACAACCGTGCCTATTACCTGGGCCACTTTTCCCTTGGCCATAGTTACCCCCTACTTGAATTTTTTCATCGGCATAAAACCCCGTATCTTGCGATACTGATAGTAGCTAACCCCGTCCACCGTCTTGGAAACGATTCTGCCCCCGTACTCCAGGGAACCGAGCAGTGTCTCCAGCACGTCAGCAGAGACATCGACTTCCACATCGGCCAGCGCTTCCCTGAGCTCCTTCAGGGTATAGGCTTTAAAGAAATTGGGGCGGAGAAACTCCATAAGCGCCGCCACCGTTTCCGGGCTGTTCTTCTTGAATCTGGCGTCATTGATTGGCATAATTGACATCCTCCTTCTCCTAGGCTAGAGCCGCCGCTCCGCCGGTAATATCCAGCAGGTCCTCAGTGATTGACTCCTGCCTGGCTTTATTATACATCAATGTCAGGTCTTCAATCAGCTCGTTGGCGTTATCGGTGGCGTTACGCATGGCCACCATCTGAGCCGACTGCTTGCTGGCGATTGATTCCAGTATGGCGTGATATATCTGCATCTCGACAAACCGCGGTAAAAGCTCCCCCAGCACCGCCTGTGGACCCGGCTCGTAGATATAGTCCACGTTCTGCGCCTGGGGTATGACCGCCGGCTCGACGGGAAGAATTTGCTTCATAAACGATTTCTGCACCATGGTCGAAATAAACTGGGTATAGACCAGGAAAACTTGGTCCACCACCCCGTCGGTATAATCATCAATAACGATACGCGATATCGGCAGCGTGTCCAGCAGGCTGGGCTGGTCGCCAAGCTGGGTAAACTCGGCGCGGATATCGCGGTGGTAGCGCCTCATAAACTCCAGCCCCTTCCTGCCCACGGTGATAAGGGTAACCGGTACACTCTGTTCCAGGATAAAACTAGCCGTCAGGCGGTTGATGTTGGCGTTAAGCCCCCCGCACAAGCCCCGGTCGGGGGTGATGTGCACCACGGCGATTTTGTTCACCGGGCGGCTCTGAAGCAGGGGGTGGGGGGCTTCCGTGCCCCGGGACAGGGCCGCCAGGTCGGCCAGCACTTGACTAATTTTATCAGAATAGGGCCTTCCTGCCAAGCCGCGCTCCTGCGCCCGCCTCATTTTAAGGGTGGCAATCATCTCCATAGCGCGCGTAATCTTGGCCGTGGCTTGAATGCCCTTGATGCGCCGCCGTATTAAACGGATGTTAGCCATTATTTCTCTCTACAGTTATAAGGTCGCCTTATCACCAAGATACCTCGTCATACTCAAAGTTACCATGACTCAACGGACTTGCTCTCCACAATCTGTAAAATACTCCTGGTAGATTATACTTCTCTCTCAACTCCTGAATCCTATTAAGCACACTCACTAAGTCTAGCCCCAAAATAGGATGAGACAACACATCCCACTGTTCTTCATTGGATTTACCACCCACAAGACTAACAAAGCTCTTGCACAATCTGTCATACTCTGCCAAATCTTCGCTACTAAACACCTTTTCGATATCATTGTAAGTGATGCCCATACTACCCATATCCCCAGTCGTCAGCTTCGTAAGCTCATCGACCGAGACAACTCTTCCCTTTACCAACTCCTTCATGCTAAAGTCCCTTTCTGATTTCCTCAAGAGCCGTCTTACAATGTGGCGCCATCTGGAAAAACTTCTCCAGTGTCTCGCAAGCATAATCCCCGCAATAAGCGCAGTTGACCACCCCCCTCTCCACCCCACACTTCCTCACTTCGCAGATATTGCAGTAGCCGATTAGCTTCCCGTTTTTTGCCAGACAGCCGTCGCAGTTTATGTCCTCCGGCTTCATAGGGTGTCCGAATTGCTTCGACCACTGCTCGGCGATTTCTTTCCTCTTGGCGTCATCGTCATTCTTGGTGGCGATAAAAGCCCCGCAATCGCTGCAAACCAGTCCGCAATAGGCAACCATCTTTTCCATTTTTACCCCCTTGAATCTTTGTTTGTCCTACTATTCCTTTGTCATTGCGGCGACTCCATCGTCGCCCTGGATTCTATTGTCATTGCAGTGACTCCATCGTCGCCCTAAATTCTATCGTCATTCCCGCATTCTACCTTGTCATTCCCGCGACCACTTTGTCATTCCCGCGAAGGCGGGAACCCAGTATCCCCCTTCCCCCGTCATTGCGAGGAGTGCAGCGACGAAGCAATCTCTTAATATCCCAGCTTCTCCCTTTTGTAAAGGGAGATTGAGAGGGATTTGGCACAGACCTTTGTCTTTCTTCTCTGCCGTCATCGCGAGCCAGCGCTCCCCCTTTGAAAAAGCCCGCCTGCCAAAGCCTTGTGCGGCGGACAGGGGGGATTAAGGGGGATTTCCCCTACAAGCTCATCCCCTTCTTGAACTCGGCGATGGCTTTCTTCAGAGCCTCCTCGGTCTTTTCGCTTATCTCCTTATCCTTATTAATCGTCTCACCGATTTCGGGGTGGTTCGCCTCCATAAAGCGGTGGAAGTTGATTTCGAAAATAGTAACCTTGTCCACGGGCACATCGTCCAGATAACCGTTAATGGCGGCGTAGAGAATGGTGACCTGCTTATCCAGCGACATGGGCGTATACTGCGGCTGCTTCAAGACCTCGCTGATGCGCTGCCCGCGCTCCAGCTGCGCCCTAGTAGCTTTATCCAGCTCGGAGGTGCCGAACTGGGCGAAGGCGGCCAGCTCGCGGTACTGCACCAGTTCCAGCCTCAGCTTACCCGCCACCTGCTTCATAGCCTTGGTCTGGGCGGCGCTGCCCACGCGCGATACCGAAAGCCCCGCGTTCAAGGCGGGACGGTTGCCCGCGTTAAAGAGGTCGGTCTCCAGGTACATCTGGCCGTCGGTGATGGAGATAACGTTGGTCGGGATATAAGCCGACATGTCGCCCGCCTGCGTTTCGATGATAGGTAGAGCGGTTAAAGAACCTCCCCCGTATTCGGGGGCATATTTAGCCGCCCTCTCCAGCAGTCGGCTGTGCAGGTAAAAGACGTCACCGGGATAGGCTTCGCGCCCCGGTGGGCGGCGCAGGAGAAGCGAAAGCTGTCGATAAGCCCAGCCGTGCTTGGAAAGGTCGTCGTAGATAACCAGGGCGTCCTTGCCCGCATCCATAAAGTATTCGCCTATGGCGCAGCCCGCGTAAGGCGCCAGGTATTGCATGGCTACCGAATCGGAGGCGTTAGCCGCCACCACGATGGTGTGCTCCATAGCCCCGTGCTCCTCCAGTGTGGCCACGACTCTGGCTACTTTGGATGCCTTCTGCCCGATGGCGACGTAGATGCAGATGAGGTCGCCGCCCTTTTGATTGATGATGGTGTCGAGAGTAATGGCCGTCTTACCCGTGGAGCGGTCGCCGATAATAAGCTCGCGCTGCCCCCTGCCCAGAGGAATAAGGCTGTCGATGGCTTTGATACCGGTCTGCACCGGTGTGTCCACCGACTTACGGCGGGTAACGTTGGGGGCTATCCTCTCCATGGGCATCGTCTTCTTGGTCTTGATGGCTCCCTGGCCGTCCAGAGGATTGCCCAGGGCATCGACCACCCGCCCGATAAGGGCTTCGCCCACCGGCACCTCGGCGATACGCCCGGTGCAGCGCACCTCGTCCCCCTCCTTGATGGAGGTATAGTCGCCCATGATAACGGCGGCGACGCTGTCCTCTTCCAGGTTCAGGGCGATGCCCATAATGTCGTTGGGGAACTGCAGCAGCTCGTTATACCGGGCCGCCGCCAGCCCGTGAATGCGGGCGATGCCATCGCCGATTTCGATGACGTTGCCGACATCGACCATCTTCAGCGGCGCTCCGAACTGCTCAATCTGCTTCTTGATAACGGAAACGATGTCCTGCCCTCTTATGGTCACTTAAGCCACCTCCTTCACTTTATTCCGCCCGTGGCTAACTCTTTCTTCAGCGTCAGCAGCTGGCTGTGGGTGCTGCCGTCGAGCAGCTTGCCGCCCACCCGGGCAATCATTCCCCCCACCAGCTTGGGGTCAACGCTTAACTCAAGCACGATTTTCTTGCCCACCACCTTCCCCAGTTGCTCTTCCAGTTTTTTCTTTTCCTTAGCGTCCAGCGGCACAGCGGTAACCACCTCGGCGTGCTCGATGCCGCGATAGCCGTCGAGCAGGCGATAGTATTCCTCAGCGATATCGCCAATCATGCCAAAGCGCCCCCGGCTCACCAGCAGATAGACCAGATTCCGCGCCAGCGGGGTGACGTCCCCCAGCAGCTTGGCGAGGAACGCTTCCTTCTTCTCGAAGCCGACCTTGGGGTTCTCCATAAGCTCCGTAAAGGCGGCGTCATCCCCCAGGGCGGCAATCTGCTTCAGGTCGCTCTGCCACTTATCCAGTTCTTTTCTTTCCAGGGCAATCTCGAAGACCGCCCTGGCGTAGCGTCGGGCATAAACTCTTCTGGCCACGTTGACTCCCTAAGTTATTCCTGCTTCAGGGTCGGGGCTTCTTCCAGCACCTTATCGATAATGTCGCGGTGGGCTTTCTTATCCAGAGAGCGGTCGATGACCTTCTCCGCCGCCGTTACCGTTAGGTCGGCGAATTCCTTGCGCAGCTCGCTGACGGCCTCGTTGCGCTCCTGCTGAATCTCAGCCCGCGCCCGGGCGAGCAGGGTTTCGGCTTCCTGCCGGGCATGCGCCTGCGCCTCTTTCCTCACCTCTTCACCGGTTTTCATCGCCCGCGCCAGAACCTCTTCCCCTTCCCGGCCCGCGTCGGCAATCCTCTTGGCCGCTTCTTCCTCGGCGCGCTCCGCCTGCTGCTTAATCTGCTCCGTCTGCTCCATGCTCTCCTTAACCCGCCGCGAGCGCTCGTCGAGCATGCGCATTATGGGCTTATAAGCTACCAGGTAGAGCAGCCCGAAGAGGATAGCGACATTGACCAGCTGCGCTATCAACGTTGGCATATTTATGCCCAGGCTTTCCAGTCCTCCCATTGCTTAAAAACCCCCTTTGTGTCTATAAGTTATTTCTTTTTGCAATCTCGCCTCAAGGGATGATAAACCTTGTTCCACCGGCTGCTCTGTTTCACCCGGCAGCACCGGCTGTTCTGTTTCCACAGATGGCTCTACCGCCTCCGGTTGCCCTATTGGCGCTGGTTCCGGCTGTTCCTGTTCTACTATTGGTGGCTTATTTGGTTCTTCCGGTACATTTGCATCGCCAGCCATGGTGATGGCATATGCCAAACAAACAGACGCAAGAAGCACAATAATCTTTAAACGGCTAATTTTTAACATAACATTTTTCATGGTATTTCCTTTTCCAAATCAACGGTTAAATGATACCGTTTCCATTCATACTACTTGGTTCCCCCTTTAATGCTGAACCTTCTGGATCCAGCTTTTATCATTCATTTCAAATACAACACTATCCTGATTTATCTTCACAATCCTTACCCCTG
>DAOUMR010000101.1:0-12480 GCA_034409905.1 Dehalococcoidales bacterium
ACAACATCCTTGCCGGCTTCGGCGTCAAGGCGTCGGAACAGCTGACTTGGGAAATCGGTTACACCTACCTGGACGCCGAGGATATGGATTTCCAGGGCGTCGTCGGCGAGTACGAAACTTCCTACCAGGACCACGCGGTGACAATCGGTCTGCGGTGGCACCAGCCTGCCCTGACGGAGTAATCAAGTTTCGTAACACAGAGAAGCGGGTCAAGTAAACCTGTAAGCCGAGTTCTGTACTCCGACTAATCGGAGTGGTGACCATCTATCTAGCCCTGATGTTACCACCAGGGTCAAGCGACCAACCCGGAGACGAGGCCGGGCATCCTCTTTGTCCCTCTATTTGGTCTTGCTCCGGCTGGGGTTTACCCAGCCGACCGGTCACCCGGCCGCTGGTGAGCCCTTACCTCACCATTTCACCCTTACCCTTCAGCCGAAGGGCGGTGTGTTTCTGTGGCACTCTCCGTAGGGTCGCCCCTCCTGGCCGTTAGCCAGCATCCTGCCCGGTGGAGCTCGGACTTTCCTCCCCTTCAAAGAAGGGGCGGTCACCCGGTCTACTTGACCCAACTATAGTGTAGTATGGGGATAGTTATTAGTCAATAAGGGGCGTTTTACCCTTTTTCTGGGGCTTCTTCTTGATTTGCAGCAAACGCTTTATGTCGGCGGTGTTATCCTGACTTAATACCCGCAGCCAGAGCCACCGCCCGTCGTGATATTGCTTGGCACCGCTTATAGTGTCAGCGACATCGGGACTGAACTCAGTCAGAGCCGCCAGCGCCTGTTCGGTCTCTTTGCCCCCAAGCACGACCAGCACGGTGAAGGCGCCCTTCTCCGGGTGCAGCGTGCAGAGCGACTTGCCGCTGCGGCGATAGCGGACTGCCCAGCCGTATTTCCTGCCGCCGAAAACGGTTTCGGGGGTAAAATCATAGTTCTCGGCGAGGAAGGCGGTTATATTTTCCCAGGCTGCGGCGGCATCCTTGCCCAGAAAATCGGCAATATCTTTAGCCGTCGGTGGGCTTTCCTTATCCAGCATCCGTTCGAAGCTCATTTTTATCTCTCTTTAGAGGCTAGAGCCTTGTTGCCCGCCCCGGCTTCACTTCAACGCCAGGTGGGCCAGCTTATGGGCCTCGTTGTTCTGGCGGCCGGGGATGTGGCTGATGGCGAAGGTTTTAAACACCGCCTGCAACCGCTTTATCCGCTTATAGAGGGGCTTGAGCGAGGCATTCTTGACGCGGTATTCGCCTTTGATTTGCCTGACTATGAGCTGGGAATCCGACCTGACGTCGGCTTCCTCAGCGCCCAGCTTGAAGGCTTCTTCCAGGGCGGTGATAATGGCCATATATTCCGCCTGGTTATTGGTGGCCAGGCCGATGGACTGAGAGATGCGGGCAATCAGCCGACCCTGCTCGTCCTCGACGACAGCCCCCACCGCCGCTGGACCCGGGTTGCCTAAGCAAGCGCCGTCGGTGCAGATTACCACTCTTTTTGGCGTCATAATTATCTCTTCAGGCCAAGAACAGGATGCGTCCGCAGCTGCTGCACTGCACCAGGTTGCCGCTTCTCGCCTGCTGCAAGTCGGTGGTGGGCAGTGAAATCCGGCAGCCGCGGCAGATGCCCTGCTCCACCCTGGCGACGGCTATCCCCTTGCCCTTTCTCAAGGTCTCGTAGAACTCGAAGGCGGGCGGGTCAATCTCGCCCGCCAGCCGCTGGCGCTTAGACTTTAGCTCGGCGAGAGTGGCTTTGAGCCTTTCCATCTCGTCGCTGAGCTGTTTTTGCTGGCGCTGCCAGTCGGCGGTGAGCTGCTTAAGCCCGCTGCTTATCTCAGCCACCCTGGCTTCGGACTGCTCCACCCGGTCTATTACCTCCAGCGCCTTTTCTTCGAGCCGGTCGCGCCGGGCTTTGAACGTCTCGGCCTCGTGCTGGAGATTGGTCAGTTCCTTGGGGTTCCTTATCTTACCGCCGAAGAGCAGCTCTTCGGCGGCCGCCAGCTTGGTGGTGATGTCGTCTATCTCCCACTCCGCCGAGCGCTGCTGGCGGGTCAACTCTTCCAGGTTCTTCTGCTCCAGCTCGAGTTGCTTCTGGACCTCAATGACCGCCTGGCTCTCCCCGAGCTGGCTCTTAACCTCTTTCAGCGCCCGCTCGCCGGACTCAATCTCCAGGTCAACCTCCTGGAGCCGATAGAGCTGTTTGGCAACATTCATTTGACAGCCTATTCTATAACGCCGAAAGCCCCGATAGCAATATGTGACAATAGCTTGTGGCGATATCAGAACATATGTGCTACTATTTTGCCGGGAAAACAAATCACGCCTGGTTAGCTTTGGTATTTGTTCTAAACTTTATGTAAAGGAGGAGGCGATGAGGCTGCTGAGATTAGCCGTGGAAATTAAGCGGTGGGACCTGGCCGCCCACACCATCGTGCTGGCCAGCGCCAGGGTACTAAAGAATGGAGAGAGACCGGATGGCGGAAAAGCTAAAGCGAAAAAGAGGCGCGCCAAAGGGTAACCAGAACGCCCGCAAGCACGGCTTCTATTCCAAGGTGCTGAATGAGGCCGAGCAGCTCGATTTCGAGCTGGTCACGGGCGTCAACGGCTTCGACGACGAGATTGCCCTGCTGCGGGTCAAGATAAAGTCACTGCTCGAGAACGACCCGGAGAATCTCAAGCTGCTGATGGCCGCCACCACCACCCTGGCTAACCTGGTGAAGACGAAGTATAAAATCAGCAAGGAGCAGAAGCAGGGTCTAAAGGAGGCAATCGAGAATGTCCTTAAGGATATCGCCATCCCGCTGGGGCTGGGCATCGGGCAGATTGTTAGTAAGTAACAGGTAAAGCACCACCCCACTTTGTTAACGTACGTTGTTTTGTCCCACCCAATACCCACCCTACAAAGGTTAAACCTTTATAGATTTCTTATTTGGGGTTACGCCCCACCCTATTTGGGGGGTTGTTAAGGGGGCAAAGCCCCCTCTTTACCTTAAAAGGGCGGTGGGCGGGAATAGATAATATCGGGGCGGGGGGTACGTAACCCACAGGTTAAGGAGTTTACTCATTAGGGCGGGCTGGGTTGGGACGAAAAACCCACGTTCGCCAAGGTGGGGAAGCAAGGGAGGGACTAGATTCCCGCTTTCGCGAGAATGACGGGGAGATTGCTTCGTCACTGCGTTCCTCGCAATGACAGGTGGTGGAAAAACGGGCTTTGACCATGAACAGTATAAATAAGCTCCGCCTCTACCAACGGGAGGCGGCTTCGGCTATACTCGACAGCGTCTTCGGCAGGAAGGGGCTCACCTTTTCGATAGAAATGGCCCGACAGGGGGGCAAGAACGAGCTTTCGGCGCAGCTCGAGCTGCTGCTCCTGACATTTTATATGGCCCAGCCCAAAAACCTGGTCAAGTGCTCTCCTACCTTTAAGCCGCAGACGGTCATCTCCATGATACGCCTCCGCGACCGCCTCAACGACGCGGGTTTTAGCGGTATCTGGACGTCCGAGCTGGGCTATATCATCCGGCTGGGCAACGCCCGCGCCATCTTCCTCTCCGCCGACGAGTCGGCCAACGTCGTCGGCAACACCGCCCATATTCTGCTCGAGATTGACGAGGCGCAGGACGTGAGCAAAGAGAAGTACAGCAAGGAGTTCAAGCCGATGGGGGCGACGACCAACGTCACCACCGTCCACTACGGCACCACCTGGGACGACTCAACGCTGCTGGAGGAGGTCAAACAGAGCAACCTGGAATTGGAGAGGCAGGACGGCATCAGGCGACACTTTAGATACGACTGGGAGGAGATAGCCGACTATAACCCCGACTACCGCGCCTACGTCGAGGCGGAGCGGGAGCGCTTGGGCGAAAACCACCCCCTCTTCTTGACCCAGTACCGCCTCTTGCCCCTGCAGGGGGGCGGGGGCTTCTTGAGCCACCAGCAACTGGCGCAGCTGAAGGGAGAGCATAAGAGAAAACGCCACGCCGAGAAGGGCAAAATCTATGTGGCCGGCATCGACCTGGCCGGAGAGGCTGAGGGAGACAGCTTTACCGACGCCAAGCCGCAGCGGGACTCCACCGTGGTCACCATCGGCGAGCTGGACTTCTCTATATGTGACGACATCCAGAAGCAGCCCCGAATAAAGGTCGTCGAGCACTACCGCTGGACGGGCCAAAAGCACGCCGAGCTCTATCCCCGCCTGGTCGATATCCTCAAAAGCGTCTGGAAATGCCGCCGTATAGTCGTTGACGCCACCGGCCTGGGCCAGCCGGTAAGCTCTTTTTTGAGGAAGACGCTCGGCTCTAAGGTATCGGCCTTCACCTTCACGGCTAAGGCCAAGTCCGAGCTCGGCTTTAAGCTCCTGGCGGCCATTAACTCGGGGCGGCTCAAGGTCTATGCCAGGGAAGGCTCAGACGAGTCTAGGGAGTTCTGGAAGGAGATGGAAAGGGCAAAGTGCCACTACCGCCCCTCGCAGACCATAAATTTCTACGTCAGCGCGTCGGAGGGGCACGACGACTTCCTCATGAGCCTGGCGCTCTTGGTGGAGGCGGGGGAGAGGTATGAGGTGAGGGGGGCGTGGGGGGAGGAGAGGGAGGATTGACAATGGCTCTGGCTGATGATAAGCTAATCTCCCTGGAAGGTAAAAATGGAACTGATTAAAATAACCTGTGAGATTAGATATCTAGAGAGCATCAAATTGCTCGCTGGATATGAAGCAATCTACAAGGACATGCTTAAAAAAGAAATGAAGAAAGCAGGGTCATTGCTTATACCAGGTTTGCGAATAGAAGATAAAGAGAAAAAGAGAGTTATGCTTGTAGACCTCGCTCGTAGTGTTATTGATGTTGAGCAGCCAGCAAATGTTGGCTTCTGCAAGGACTCGGTAACCCAGTTCTTCAAGTCTGTCGATGAAAGAATTGGCATCCCACAAATTGCAAGATATGGGCTTCGCTCCACTTGGATCCAAGAGTACAAAGGTAGTTTTCAAGACCTCATAGACAAATGTAAAAAACATATTTGGGGTGGCTCGAACTTGGCACAAAGAGCCAGTGACGTCGGCGCCGTTTTTGATTACTACCTTGAGAGTGGGCAAAAACTTACGATGACCGTCGGGCCGATGGAAGCAGAACAACTGAGACGGCAGTTTCTCAGCTTTGAACCCGAAAAGCTACCATCGCCATTCCTATATGTTGATGTCGACTTAGGAGACACCGCCACAAAGCAATTCTCTATACATCATTTGGGTAATTTCTTCGATAAGGCTGTTAAAGAGGGCGAAAGACTCGGGAATGAAGCAATCGATCAGATAGGAGTCAGCAAATGAGCACAGGTACACTAATTCCAACACCCAGCTTAGTAAAGGAGCAGTCACACGACAAGACAGTTGACTGTGTCCCTAAAGGAGAAAGCGCTTCGCCTGAAGAACAATTTCGCGAGCAATTGCTAGAATCTACGTTTGGACCAGAGCTATTTCTCAGCACGCGTAATGCCTACTTAGCTGATTCAGCATACCTTGACTCTATGTTCCGGAAAAGGTATGCGTCTGGCACATCTTTCGGTGATTGGGGTACCACTAGTCAAGCTGAAATTGCTGGAACCGCCTCCAATGTGTGGGACAGTCCGAAGTTACGGAAACTTGTAGCAGAGCCCATAGGCACCCCTATAGAGCTAACGATTGAAGAGGCAGATGAGATAGTACGTTTGGCCTTCGGGAGACGCCCTGACTTACCTACTGGTAAAGACTGGACAAAAGAAGTACGTGAACTGTTAGGCCATTCAATGATTGAGCGAATAAAAAAGATGGAATAACGTCTAATGAGTGACCTTTACGACACATGTGTATTCATTGATTACTGGACAGGTGACCCAGACGCATTAGTTCTTATAGATGCCGTGAGAAATCAACCACGTTCTGCATCTTATAGTTCTCTCTCTGCTACAGAGTTATGGATATATAAATACTTAGGCCGCCAAGAAGAAATTGAGTACGTCGCTTTGACACAACATTTCCTTCAGGAAGCCCAACTGAGCACGACAGCGGCAAAGAAAGCTGGGGAGCTACTAAGAGATTACAACAGGAATCAACAAATGAGACTTATGGCAGATGCGCTGATTGCGGCAACAGCAGAAGAGAGAGGAGAGCGCGTCCGCACTAGGGACAAAAGGGATTTTCGTAAGTTTTACAGTAATGTAGCAAGCTATTAGCCAATATTCAACTTCCTAACATAAATTTCAATCTCTAGTGATGCGGGGGAAGGTAATACCAAAAGAGGGGGCTTTCGCCCCCTCTTTCTTATTGTGCAAGGGGTATAATGGTCATATTAAATGGTTTCACATTATAACTACGAGAACAAAGCCAACAATTAGTAGCGAAATGCCTATCGCTAACAGGCTATATAGATTGCGTAGCTTCATTATATTGCTCACTTTTAATTCTCCTCCCGCTATACATTTCTCCGAAAGCTGTGAACTCTCGTCGAACGTTTTTTCCCTACACCAAGTGTAGAAGACACAAACATTCACTACTTGTAACTGTAGCTGTAGTTGCCACTGCCAGAACGCCGCGCTTTGTTGGCTCGGCGGCATGAGGGACAACGCTTGGGCTCATTGGTAAAGCCTTTAGACTCGAAGAACTCCTGCTCGCCAGCGCTGAAAGTGAAAGTAGTCCCACAGTCGGAACATTGGATTGACTTGTCCTGAAAACTCATCGGATGACCTCCCTTCTTCTAATAATTGGCTAGAGTGAGGTCATCCAACGCTTAAGTAAATCTGAGGTTAACTTAAATAAGTATTTAATAACCTAAACTGAAACCACTATATTTAGTATATACTAAAGGGAAGCACTATGCAAATTTTTGCACGAATTCTAGTAAGAGGGATTATTTTTATACAAGAATGCCTCCCTTTGTATATCAATCTGACGTAACGTTTAATCTCTGGTGGTAGAGGAGGGGAAAGAACAAAAACCAAAAGAGGGGCCTTTCGGCCCCTCTCTTTTTATATCCTATTTAAGCTAAATCAAAAGTATTCGCCACCACCGCCTCTCCGCCCAGCCCACAAGCCGATGAAGAAGAAGAGGATGGCAACCACCGCCATGGTGACCCAGACCACCCAGCCCGTGAACTCAAAGGACCAACCGGTAGTGAAGGTGCTGGCTGGGGACCAGGTGCTGGCGTTGGAGGCGGCATCCACCGCCCTCACCCGCCAGTAGTAGGGCGCGTCCTCACTGGTTGACTCCAGCTCTTCCTCCTCGGGGATGGTGTAGGTCGCTGCCGTCAGCCCGGTCACCGCGATGAGCGTTGACGTCGAAGTAAAGTTCGCATCGGCGGCTATCTGGAGGTCATAGGTTACGGGGTTGCTGGCCGGGGCAACATCGGTGACCGCCTCCCATTCGAACAGCCGGTCTTTGAGCTTGGTAGCCACCAGCGGCAGAGTCAGCTCCGGTGTCGGGGGAGGATTCGATTCCATGACGAAGGCGAATGTCTTAACGACAGTGCCGTCGCTAACGATTATGGTGTGCTCCCCGCTCAGGCTGGGGGGAATGGTGAAGGTGACATCGAAATTGCCGCTGGCGTTGGTGGTATCGGTGGCCAGGGTATCGGATGTGGTGGGGGTGAGGGAATAGGTAACGGTAACCTCGTGACTGGGAGTAAAGCCGACACCGGTGACGGTCAGCGACATGCCCACGCTACCGGGGTCAGTGGTGGTCGTCGTCTGGCTGATGGTGGCATCGGTGGTAGAGACGAAATTGGCCGTAGCCGTGTTGGTGCCGTCGCTGACTAACACCTCGTAGGTCCCCGCCGAGCCGACGGGCACGGTAAAGGTGGCGGTGAAATAGCCCGTGGTATTGGTGGTCACCGACGCCGGACTGGTGGTAACACTGATATTGTTATACTTGATGGTTATGGCCTTGCTGGCGCCAAAGCCGTTGCCGGTAATGGTGACGGTGGTGCCCGAGGGCCCGGTGGTCGGGTTGAGGGTTATATTCTGGGCAACGCTGAAGGTGGCCGTGGCGTAATTAGCGCCGCTATCCTGGACTTTTACGGTGTGGGTGCCCCGCGAGGTCGAGGGAACGGTAAAGGCAGCGGCGGCTAAAGTGCCGCTGGAATTGGTGGCGGCCGTGGTCACAGTAGTCGTGTCAAAGGTGATGGTTACGGTTGAAGTGGCGTCAAAGCCGGTGCCGCTGACGGTGACCGTATCACCGACCGCCCCCGAGATGGGACTAACGGTTATCTTGGGCGAGACGTCGAAGGTGACCTCGGGGGTAAAGCCCGAGGTGTCGCGCGCGTCTATGTCATGGAGGCCTTCGGTGCTGGCGGGCACGGTGAGGCTGAAATTATCAAAGATACCGTAGCTATTGGTGGTCTTGGTGCCCACGTTGTCACCATCGTAGTATATGGTTACGGTGGCGCTGGGAAGGAAGCCGCTGCCGTCGACGAGCACCGTGTCGCCGACATAACCTTCGTCGTCATCCAGCACAATCTTAGGCGTTATGGCAAAGGTAGTAATAGCGTTGACATCTACCGCAGCCCTCACCACGTAGCTGCTACGGGCCACGGAGGGTATAATCAGGGTAACCCCTGCCGGAATAGCACCGGTACCATCAGTCGTAAACAAAGCACGGGGCTCGCCACTGTTCCAGGCACTGTCGCCGTTGATATCAAACCAGACAGAGCCGGAAGTACTGTTGGCAAAACCCGAGCCATAAACGGTTATTATTGTATCCGGGGGGCCGGAAGAGAGCGAGAGCGAGATTGATGCCACCGCCAGTGCCGGCGTTATCGGTATCGCCAGCATGAGCAAAGCCAGAACCACCGCCGCCGCCAGAATCTTAAAGAACCTGTTGCGTTTCATCTGTCGCCTCCGTTACATTGCCAAGCACGGTGATTATCATATCTAACCTATTATAACGAAAAAACTAAAGGAAGGTAAGGGGTTAAGGGGGTAAAAACAAAAAAATCCCCCCCTCCCCGACTGGGGAGGTTTGCTCTAGAAATATCGCGCCCCTGTCACCCTGAGCGCAGCGAAGGGTCTCTTAAGATTCTTCAGTCGCTTCGCTCCTTCAGAATGACTTCAAAGGCAAGGCCGATTGGAGGGAGGGGGCAATCCAGCTTTAGAGCTGCTTAAGCCTTCTTAAGCCGCTTTCTGGGCCGCTTTTTCGCCCGCCAGTTGTCGTACCAGACAACGACCCCAGGCATGACGGCAATCGTTATCACCAGGCAGAGTAAGACGCCGACTACGGTGGCGATGCCGAAGTCGCGAATCATGACGAAGTTGGAGGCGATGAGGACGCCGAAGCCACCCAGCGTGGTCACGGCGGTAACGACGATGGCCCGCCCAATCTTGGCTATAGCCTTAATCATAGCCTCCCGGGGCGCCTGCCCCCGCTGCCTCTCTTCGTCATAGCGCCCCATGAGCAGCACCATAAACTCGGTACAGATGCCGATGATAACGACGCCCAGAACGGCGGTGAGAGGGTTTAAGGGGATGCCGATGAGGTACATATCCAGCGAAGACCAGGCGATGACGGCGCCAACGGGTATGATGGTGAATACCGCCCGGCTCAGGCGGCGGTAAACCGCCAGGAGAACGACGAAGACAGCGGCGAGGCAGATGAGGTTCATGGTGAGCCTCTTGCTGATTATGGAATCCATGGTAGCGGAGCCGAGAGCCAGGCTGCCCACGGGCGAAATCTTAACGCCGGCGGGCGGCTCGGCCTCCGCCTTCAGCGCCTGAAACAGGTCATGGATTTCCTGCAGGGGTATGTCCTCGATAGTGAACGAGACGCCGGCCGCAGTGCGGTCGGCGGATAGTACCTGGTCGAGGTAGAGGGGCGGGGTGGCAGCCAGTATGGCTTCAATCTGTTCTTGAGAAGGAATGACCCCGCCGGCAGCTTCGCTGACCAGCGCGGCCGGGCTGTTTACCGAGATTAGCTCGGAGTGGCTGGCTAGAGCCTCGTCTTCATAGTCTTTGAGCCAGCCCAGCACCGCGGGGCTGGCGGCGTTATCGGCCTCAACCATGAGGTGGATTTCGCCGCCGCTAGCGACTATCAGACGCAGCTCCCTGACGTCCTGGAGAGCGGGTATGTCCTGGGGCATAAGCTCTTCGTAGTCGGTGTTCTTGGGCAGCCAGTGGTCAACCACGCCGCCGGCGACACCGAAAGCAACGGCTATAATAAAAATCCAAAGCGTATGGTGAATAGCCAGCTTGCCTACACGCAACAGGATGCGCTCGGTGCGGCCGCTCGCCTCCGTCGACGCCTTCCTCAGCTTGGCGATGGGCGCCCGCTTATCGCTCCGGTAGAGAATGCTGTGCAGCAGGAAGATAGCCACCAAGTAGCTGAGGATGATACCGACGGTGAGCGCCACGCCGAAGTCGCGTATCATGGGCACCTCGGATATATAGAGGGTGATAAAGCCGATTACGGTCGCCAGCAGGGCAATGCCCACCGAGGGGAACATATTCGATAGAGAGCTAACGATGGCATTGCCCACCGTCCTCTGGCGGATAAGCTCCTCCTGGTAGCGGTTTTGGAATTGGATGGAATAGTCTATGCCCAGGCCGATGAGGATGGGCAGCACGCCCATGGTGGCCATGGTGAGCGGAATGGAGACGTAGCCCATCAGGCCGAACGTCCAGAGGGCGCCGACGCCGACCATGAAGAGGGAGAGCAGCCGCCAGCGCACGCGGAAGAGTACCATCAGGACCAGAATCATGACGGCCACCGCCAGCCCCAGCAGCATCTTTATGTTGTTGTTCATGCTACTGCTGATGGCGTCGACCAGCTTGCTGGCGGCGATGACCTTAACCTCCACGCCGTTGAGGAGGTTGACGACAAAGAAGTTTTCGACGTCTACGGCTGCCTGCAGCTCTGCGTCGTCGCTCAGGTTGCCCTGAGGAGTAACCGAAATCAGGGCATGGTTGTTATCGGGGACAAGGGACTTCATTTCCGGGCTGATGGCGCCTTCGTCATCGTAGAGAACGGCGGCGATAAAGAGGGGGTTATCCAGCGCCGGCTCGCCCATAAGCTGCATCTGTTCTATCTGGGGCTGGAACTTGGCCAGTACCCCCGCCATCGCCTGCTGGGCGGCCAGCTCCTGCTCAGCTTCGCTTAAGCCCATGGCCGCCGCCGCTTCTCTGGCCTGGGCTGCAGCGGCTTCCTGGGCGAGGGCGAGCTGCTGCTGGAATGCCTGCCGCTGCTGGTTCGCCTCATCTATGGCGGCTTCGAGCACGGTCAGGGGGCTGATAATAGAGCGGTAGCGCTCGTCGGCGGAAAACTGCTGCTCGAACCGGGCCAGGACGGCCAGATTGGCCGTCGAGAAGATTTTGTCGAGGCTGCCTTCGAGCAGAACGGTGATGGGTTCGCCGCCGAACTTTTCTTCATAGCGCGCGTTGTCCTTAGCTATCGTCGAACTAGAGGAGACCAGGGCATCGAAGCCGGTATCGGGTTTGAGCATGGTCGCCCCGGGTATAGCGGCGCCGCAGAGCAACAAAACGACTAACATCAGCCACCACGAGCGGCGCAGGAGAAAGCGCGCCAGCGCTTCGGTTATTCTCTTCATCGGGCACTCCCTCTTGCCTCTGACTCCATAGGGATATTGTTAAGCGTAAATCGTTTCCTGTCAAGTGCCACAAGGTGAATTTACGTCACTCCAAAAATTACCCCCCTCCTTATTGGGGAGGGGGGTTTTTAAGGCGGATAGACTAGGCCTAGTAATAATAGTCTTCGGAGGTTGTCGACCTCCTGCCTAACCACAGACCGAGGAAGAAGATAAAAATGGCCCCGATGGCTATCAGGGTATATATCAGCCAGCCCGGCATGTGAAAGCCCCCGCCGACGGTGAAGCGGGTGCCGCTGCTCCAATCACTCGGGTTGGAGGCGGCGTCTTTGGCTCTCACCCGCCAGTAGTAGGGGGCGTCTTCGCTGGCGGACTCCAGCTCATCCTCGTCGCTGAGGGTATAGGTCGAAGTGGTCAGCCCGATTTTACTGACCACGATAGAATCGGCGGTGAACTGGCTGTTGGTAGATACCTGGAGCTCATAGGTCATAGGCAGGCTGGTGTCGCTAACGTCAGTCCAGTCGAATTCAGCCTTCGAACTCGCCTTGGTGTCCGTTTCGGGCAGCAACGGTTCTGGCGCCTCGGGAGGTATTGCCTCCATGAAGAAGGTGACTCCCTTGGTGCTGACGCCATCACTGACGGTTATAGCGTGCTCACCGGCGGGGCTGGGGGGGACGGTGAACGAATAGGAAAAAGAGCCGTCGTCGAAGCTGATGGTGGTAAACTCCACCGGGGTGGAGGCGTAGGTGATGATTAGCTCATGGTTGGGCTGAAAGCCGCTGCCGCTAAGCTCGACCGTGTCACCGACGTTGCCGGGGGCATCTACCGAGGTCACCGGGTTGATATTGAGACCGGGACCGACCTCAAGCTCAGCTTGGGCGAGATTAAAGGCTTCATCCTCCACCTCAACCAGGTAGGTCCCCGGATCCAGCTCAGGCA
>DAOUMR010000102.1:0-3092 GCA_034409905.1 Dehalococcoidales bacterium
ATTTTCCTCGCACGATATAGACCACGCCGAGGTTGCCGTCAACCTTTACCTTGTCGCCAGTCCTAATCTTTTTGGTGGCCTCAACACAGCCGGTGACCGCCGGAATACCGTACTCCCGGGCCACGATTACGGCGTGACAGAGAGCGCCGCCGCCGTCGGTGATGAGGCCCTCGATTATCTCGAAGGCTGGAGTCCAAGGAGCGCTGGTCCCCGGTGCCACCAGAATCTCTCCCGGCTTGAGGTCAGCCAATTTCTCCTCGGTCATTATGATACGGGCGACCCCCTCAACCACCCCCGGAGCCGAGGCGGCACCGTAGAGGTCAGCCTTCAGCTCCTCCCTGACGATGGGAGCCGAGGTGGAGACGGAGATGGTGGGGTCTTTCCTTATCATCTCCTGCACGCGCCCAATATTCCCGTAGAAGGGCTTGGGTTCAAGCTTGAGGTATCTCTTCCATTCCCGCTTGCGTCGGTTGGCGCAGCGGTGTAGCTTGACCTTCCCCATCGGTACCATCGCCTTTTCTATTTCGTCGGCCAGCACGAAGTAGATGTCCTCGGGGTCGTTGATAACATCGGCCTCGGCAAAGCGCCGACCGATTTCCCTAGTTATCCACCGCCCCATACCGTGTCCGTAGAGCTCGCAGTAGTAGGTATGATCCTCGCTCCAGGCGCCTGCTTTCTGGGCAGCCTTCATCAGTGCTTCAAACCACCCTCTCTGCTCGGCCGGCACCCTGGCTAGAACCTCATTTTCCGCCTCACCTCTCTCCCTAATGGCCCGCTCCCGCCTCTGGTCTATTGTGTAAATCCCCTTGGTGGTTATAGCCACCTTTATCAAGGGTATGCCTAGGCGAGGTTCTTCCAGCCAGTTTGGCGTCGCCCAGTCCAGCATGCGTTCATTCCGCCAGCCATGGACCTCTAGAAAGTCATGGTATTCACTGAGCCACTTTCTGCCGTCGCTGCTCTTAGCTAGCTTGGCCAGTAGCGCCCGGTCATCCTTGGTGGTGCGGAAAAGCTCGGCCAACCCAAGCTCATTGGCCCGGTTGCCCAGCCGCCAGATCTCTTTGTTAAACTGGAATAACATGCTATCGAAGCCGGCCATTAACCTGGAAAAAATAGGGTCGGTGTGACCAAAGCCGAGTAACTCCCGGCACATCTGGTCAAACAGGCCGAAGAGGTAAAATGCTGGCATCATCAACTCCATATGTACATCCCACTGGAGCCTGTCCACCTGCATATAATCATCAAAGCAGTCAAGGAGGTCGATGTTGCTCAGCTTCTTGATATCCTGGTATTTATTCAAGCCGTACTTTTTCCTGAGCCCTCTATAGGCTTTCATCAGGTCGGCCTTGCGTTTTTCCCAGACAGCGTCGAAGTTCTCAATATAGGGCTTTATCCTCTCCCTGAATATCAACCGGCGCCGCTTGGCTTCCTCATCTGAGGTCTCAATCACAGTTGGGTAGGGGTAACCATCAATGAACCTTATATCCCAACCTCTAGTGGTGGGCAGGCAGAGCCGCTCGGCACCCCGTTGGATGGCGCGGTAGGCCCACTTACCCCAGCTCTCGATAAAGAAAAGGGGCCGCCAGGGCGGTGTGCCGTGGCCGACGTCAGCCAGCCATACTGTATAGTTCTTGAGGTCATTCTCCTCATCAAATTCAAACCGCTTTACTCCGTATACAGCTGTCATTTAGCCTACCTTTTTTCGCCTCCGAATACTTTATCGCAAAGCAAGCGCTTAGTCAATCGCTACCTTCCAACACTACAGATGCGTTGATTAGGCAACAATAAGCCAAGTTGCTAGTGGAAATAGGTGGCATCTTTGTTATCCCCCACGTTAACCCTCTCATTGACGTCTGGTATCTGACTCCTAGTTAATTTATAATCTTTGAAGATAAGGAGACGAAAGTGAGGAGGCCGGGGAATAAATGACTAAGCGGTTATAGTATCTTTTTCAAATCGATTTAACTAGAACCACAAGGATAAATTAAAAGTGGAAAACAATGCGACCGCCGGCGTTTCCAAACGTGCAGTGTTACTCATTGCCGTTATGAGCTCTTTCCTTACTCCTTTTACCTCGTCTTCGGTCAATATTGCCCTTCCCTCGATTGGCACCCAGCTATCCTTGAATGCCGTAGCCCTGAGTTGGGTGGCTACCGCTTACCTGCTGGCGGCGGCAGCCTTCCTCGTGCCCTTCGGGCGGACTGCCGATATCCGCGGCCGGAAAATGATTTTCCGGTTAGGCATAATAATCGATGCCATCGCCTCAATCCTTTGTGCCACATCAAATTCCGGGGAGCTGCTTATTATATTCCGGGCCCTGCAGGGGGTTGGTGGTGCCATGATTTTTGGGACGGGGATAGCCATTCTAACCTCGGTGTTTCCGGCCAACGAGCGGGGCAGAGCCCTGGGAATAAGCACGGCGGCGGTCTATACCGGGCTATCGGTCGGGCCGTTGGTCGGCGGCTTCCTGACCGGGCACTTCGGCTGGAGGAGCATCTTCTTTCTCAATGCCTTTCTGGGTCTAACGATTATCGTGGTGGTATTTTGGAAGCTTAAGGGGGAGTGGGCGGAGGCAAAGGGGGAGAGCTTTGATTATATCGGCTCAATAATCTACAGCCTGGCGCTGGTGGCTGTCTTCTATGCCTTTTCCGTGTTCCCGGCGCTGTGGGGTATATGGCTAATCATTATCGGTGTGATTGGGCTTATCGCCTTTGTAAGATGGGAAATAAGACAGAAATATCCCGTGCTCAACATCGGTTTTTTCCGGAACAACACCGTCTTTGCCTTTTCCAACCTGGCGGCACTGATCAACTATAGCGCCACCTTTGCCGTGGCTTTCTTGCTGAGTCTTTATCTGCAGTACGTAAAAGGGTTTACCCCGGAACACGCCGGTCTGATTTTAATCGCCCAACCTGTAGTAATGGTCATCTGCTCCCCGATTGCGGGTAGCCTCTCGGACAGGATCGAACCGCGCCTCGTGGCCTCGATAGGCATGGCCTTGACCACCACCGGCCTAGTCATGCTAACCTTCCTAGGCGATGCTAGTGGTCTGCAATATATCCTCATCAGCCTGGTTATCCTGGGTTTAGGGTTTG
>DAOUMR010000103.1:0-7848 GCA_034409905.1 Dehalococcoidales bacterium
CAGTTCCTTGATTGTCATGGTGTCTATCCCAGCTTTTCTCAACAGGCAGGCGAAGGTCCTCCTGAAGAAATGTTAAGAGGGCTAGATAAAAAAACTGGCAGCGGAGGGATTTGAACCCACGACCAAAGGCTTATGAGTCCTCTGCTCTACCACTGAGCTACGCTGCCACAGGCAGAATATAGCACGCTTGGCTTTGTGGTGTCAATTCTGGCTTGGGTTTTTCTGACGTTGGTCTTTAGTCCCCCCACCCCGATTTTATCTATTCCCGCCCGCCACCCTTTTAAGGTAGAGGGGGACTTCGTCCCCTTTCAAAACCCCCTGAATCATTCTGTCATTCCCGCGAAGGCGGGAATCCAGTCGCTCACTTTGAAAAAGGGGGATTTTCCTTCCCCCTCCCCTTTGTATAAGAATTCCTTGACGCTAACGGAAGCGCTCTGCTAAAATCCACTCGGTTACCCCACTTTATTTACGGATTAGTTTTCTGCACTGGCGAAGGGAGGTCTGTTATGGCAGTTGACTACAAGAAAGAAGGCCGAATCGCTATTTTCACCATCAATCGCCCTGAGGCAATGAACGCTCTGAACATGGAGACGGTGCGCCAGTTCCGCGAGGCTATCATCGATTTCCGCGACGACGACGAGCTCTGGGTGGGCATCGTCACCGGCGCGGGGGAAAAAGCCTTTTGCGGCGGCGCCGACATCAAGGACACCCTGCCCTTTATGAGGGAGCACAGTAGGGCCCAGTGGGCGATGCCCGACAGCATAATGCGGGGTCTGGAGCTATGGAAGCCGTTGGTGGCCGCCATCAATGGGATGGCGCTGGGTGGGGGATTGGAGCTGGCTCTGGCCTGTGACATCAGGATCGCCGCCGAGAACGCCCGCTTGGGCACGCCCGAAGTAACCCTGGGGCTGATTCCGGGGTGGGGCGGGACACAGCGGCTGCCACGGGCTATTCCCTGGTGCAAGGCGGCCGAGCTATTGCTCACTGGCAAGCTGATAGACGCCCAGGAGGCCTACCGCATCGGGCTGGTGAACAAGGTCGTGCCTCAGGCTGAGGTTATGACCACGGCCAAGGAGTGGGCGGAAGCCATCTGCAAGGCAGCGCCGCTGGCGGTGAGGGCGGCTAAAGAGGCCATGCTCAGGGGTTCGGCGATGACTATAGAGGAGGGGTTGAGGCTGGAGAACGCGCTGGTGGCCTCTGTGATGGCTACCGAGGACTTCATCGAAGGCACCACGGCTTTCGTCGAGAAGAGGAAGCCGAACTACAAGGCAAAATAAACTTAAGGAGAGGAGCATATAAATGGAAATCAAGAAGGTCGGCGTGGTTGGCTGCGGCTCTATGGGCGCGGGCATCGCGCAGCTTTGCGCTCAGTCAGGCTTTCAGGTGGTGGTATCGGAGATAAACGACGAGTTACTGAAACGGGGGATGGGCTTCATCGATAAGACTTTAGCCCGCAGCGTGGAGAAGGGCAAGCTGGCCCAGGCGGATAAGGACGCCATAATGGGGCGCATCAAGGGCACTACCAATACTAAAGATTTCGCCGACTGCGACCTGATGATTGAGGCCGCTATCGAGAACATGGACCTGAAAAAGAAGATATTCGCCGAGCTGGACGGAATCTGCCCCAAGCAGGCTATATTAGCCACCAACACCTCCTGCCTGTCCATCATCGATATGGCCTTCGTGACCAAGCGGGTGGATAAGGTGGTGGGGCTGCACTTCTTTAACCCGGCGCCGATTATGAAGCTTCTCGAAATCGTCAGGACCATCGCCACCAGCGATGAGACGATGGCGACCAGCCAGAAGTTCGGGGAAAAGCTGGGCAAGACCACCGTTGTCGCCAAGGATGCCCCGGGCTTTATCGTCAACCGCCTCTGGATACCCTTCCTGCTGCACTGCATCCGCCTCTATGAAGAAGGGGTCGCCAGCCGCGAGGATATCGATAACGCCATCCAGCTGGGCCTTAACTACCCGATGGGCCCGCTGACCCTCTCCGATATGGTGGGCATCGACGTGGTCAAGTTCGTCTCCGACGCCCTCTATGAGCAGCTCAAAGACCCCCGCTACATCACGCCTACATTAGTGGACAAGATGGTGGCGGCAGGGTGGCTGGGGCGCAAGACGGGCAAGGGCTTTTACGATTACACTGATAAATAGAATAGAGTTTTGGGATTGGAAGGAGGCATTTTATGACCGAGGTGGTAATTGTCAGCGGGGTGAGAACAGCCATAGCTAACTACGGCGGTGCCCTGCAGAACACACCGGTAATGAAGCTGGGCAGCATCGTCATCAAGGAAGCGCTGAAAAGGGCGGGTTTGCGCCCCAAGAGAGATGCCGAGGTGCTTGAGCTAGCCCCCAAGGCGCTAAAGAGCGATGCGCTAATCGAATTGGAGAAGAAATACTTCGACTGGGACAGTTCCTTAAAAGAGGTGCGCATCGACGAAGTCATCATGGGCAACGTCCTCCAGGCGGGGCAGGGGCAGAACACCGCCCGCCAGGCGGCGATTAACGCCGGCATACCCAAAGAGGTGAACGCCTATACCGTAAACAAGATTTGCGCTTCGGGGATGAAGTCGGCAGCTCTTGCCGCCCAAGCCATCAGGGTCGGCGACGCCGAAATCATCGTCGCTGGCGGTATGGAGAACATGAGCGCCGTGCCTTACTACCTGCCCAGCGCCCGGTGGGGGGCCCGCATGTTCAACGCCGAGATGGTTGACGGCATGGTCTATGACGGGCTCTGGGAGATATTCTATAACTACCACATGGGCTTAACCTCGGAGAATATCGCCGAGAAGTACGGCATCACCAGAGAGGAGCAAGACAAGCTGGCCATGCTCAGCCACCAGAGGGCGCTGGCGGCGATAAAGGACGGCACCTTCCGCCAGGAGATAACCCCCGTCGAGGTCAAGGTCAAGAAAGAGGTAAAGCAGTTCGACACCGACGAGCACCCCCGCGAGACCAATATGGAGGTACTAGCCAAGCTGCCCCCGGTATTCAAGAAGGACGGGGCGGTGACGGCGGGCAACGCCTCGGGGATAACCGATGGTGCCGCGGCTATGGTGGTAATGTCGGCGGAAAAGGCTAAAGAACTGGGCCTGAAGCCGATGGCGACGATAAAGTCTTACGCCTCGGGGGGCGTTGACCCGGCCTACATGGGGCTGGGGGCGGTACCCGCCACCAATAAGGCGCTGAAACTGGCCGGAGTCGAGCTTAAAGATATGGAATGCATCGAGCTGAACGAGGCCTTTGCCTCCCAGGCTATCGGGGTGATGAAAGAGCTGGGGGTCGGCACCGATAAGGTGAACCCCCACGGCAGCGGTATCTCGCTGGGGCACCCCATCGGCTGCACTGGGGCCAGGATTATGGTGACCCTGATGTATGAGATGATGCGGCGGAACTACCAGCTTGGCTTGGCCACGCTCTGCATCGGCGGCGGGCAGGGGATGGCGGTGGTCCTGGAGAGGGCTTAGGCTATTTGCCCCGCTTGGCGTAGTCGGGGCACCAGGTAGCATTGGGCCTTTCGGGGCGGTGGCAGGTGCTGCGCCAGTCCCATTTGCAGCTATCGCAGAGGAATATGTGCATTCCCAGCGCCTTCTTCATTCTAATCTTGAGCCTATCGCCCCACGAGGGCTTAGTCTTGACTTTCATAACATAACCGACGTCTGTATAAAATATAGCAGATATGGTGCTATTTGGCAACGATTAAGTTGACTTAAACGGGGAGGCTGCACCTCAGGGGTGCAGCCTCATGTTTAATCAGGAGTGTCTTTTGCTAATTACCTGGGTGGGCCGGGCATCATCTTTTCCGCCATCTTGAGGCTCTCGATAAGGGTCTTCATTGCTGGGAAGCCGTCGGTCAGCGGATAAACCTCGAAATTCGCATAGTTGAGTATAGGTATCGAGGCTTGGCCTTTAACCCATTCTTCGGCGTTTTTCTGTTCAAGGATAGCCACGCTACAGCCCGCGGGTGAATAGTAAAAATCTAAGAGTTCACCTGCTTTCTTCTGCTGCTCTAGGGCAGCCACACTCACCTCTAGGATCTGCCTTGTGACAGGCGGTGGAAGCGTCACGAATGTATCCTTCATCTTGGATATGACTAAGAATTTCATTTTTTCTCCTTTAGTTATTAATATTTTATTAGCGGCTGGGGTTTTAGTTTATTTTGAACTGGCATCACCTCCTTTGCCGCAAGTCTGGTTAAACAAAAAGGCACCAGTGCTCGCCATAATGCTTCTGGCGGTTACCAGTGCCCTTTTTCATCGGCCTATATTGTTCCTTAAGGCTGGCTTGTTAAAGAGGGTTTCATTATACCATTCTCGACGGTATTGTCAATATGAGTGCCTCCATAGATTCGGGTATTCCTCTATGTGCGCAATTGTGGTAGAATAGGTCGGTATTCTAGGGGGATAGTATCATGGCCATCCCGAGGATGAGAAGAGATAAAAAGGCTGTTCCCGAGGTAGTGGAGGAGGCTAGGAAAGAAGCCGGTCAGCCGAATATTGCCTCGGTTAGCCGGGGGAAGCTGACATGGGTCAATATTGAGGCGCCGACCAAGCAGGAGACGGATTATCTGGCGCAGAATTATTCCTTTAACCAGCTAGACCTGGATGACTGCCTCAGCCGGAGGCAGCGTCCTAAGATTGACGAGTATAAGGATTATCTTTTTGTCGTTCTCCACTTTCCCAAGTGGCACAAGGAAGTTGAAATAGCCCGACCCAGTCAGGTGGCTATATTTATTGGCCGAAATTATGTGGTGACAGTCCATGCCGGTGAGCTCACCCCCTTGGTCAAGCTTTTTGCGGCCTGCCAGGAACGCGCGGCGGCGCGTCAGATGTTTATGGGCAAGGGTTCTGTCTTTCTTGCCTACCGCATCATTGACCTCCTGGTTGACTATTGCTTTCCTATCATGGATAAGATTTTGAGCAAGGTGGAAAGCGTGGAAGACAGGGTCTTTGATGAGACTATTGAAACCACTCATGAGCTGTCAGTGCTGCGGCGGGATATTATCGCGCAACGGCGTATTAAGTAGCGTTTTTTACCCACTTTCTTTGGTTCAAGACCTTGGAAAGGATGGCAAATTCCCAATGATTTTGGTGACTCTGGCTGAACTTAATCCTTTAAGCAGTGCTTCAGACATGATTCGCTACTTTCTTCTCGGTCCACCATATTCTTTCACGTCAACTTCACTTATCAATGTTGTTGCATTCTCAGCGATTTTCACTTTCGGCGCGGCTTTTGCGTACATGAAAATAATAGAACGCCAGTAACCAGGAACAATAGAAAGATGGCTTTTGAAAACCTATATCTCAGATCAGTAAATTTGCTCTTCTTCTGTGCTCTGCGAGAGCCCCCCCTCCCTTATATATATAGGTAATCAGAGGAAAACTCCAATATCCAATCCTTATTGGCTTGGTTCTGTCACATGGCATTGCAAATTTCATGTTATGCGAGTTGGCTGAATGCAGAAAAGTTATAGCTGAACCGTGTGCGCATACTTACATGGAATCTGGGATTATCATGAACGACGAAAGGGGCATTCTTGAAATTGGTGATCTGTTTGCTTTTTTTGAGAGCCAGCCTAAAATCTATGAAATACTGTCCCAATCTGAGGACTTTGACAATAGAATTCTCAAAACTATGCTAGCGGATGTATCTTTTGAGAACAGAATTGTTCTCGATCTTGGAACTGGAACAGGCAAGTTTTCCGTACCTCTATCATCAAAAGCCAAACTAGTGGTTTCCTTAGACAAGTCCGAAGGAGCATTGGACATTCTTAAAGGGAAATCCAAAAGCAAAAGAATTGCAGTTGTAAAGGGGACATTCAGTAATATCCCCCTGCCTGATGAATCTGTTGACATCATCTTAGCCACTTGGGCATTTAACCCATCTCTGCCAAATGCGGAAGCCATGTTTGGAGAAATGTTCAGGGTTGCCAAGAAGGGAGGAAAAATGATAATTGTCGGAAACTATCCTGCAGGGGAATATCATCTTATCAAGAAGAAGTACCTCTTAGAGTCAGGAACAGAGTGTAAATTCTTCAACGAATGGTTACTGGCTAGAGGATGTAAACGCAAAATCATGGACGTTAGGGTTGACTTACGTTCAAAGAGCAACATTGAGAAAGTATTAAGTGGGCAGCCTCCACTCGAGATGATTAAGCAATACCTTAGTGAAAGAAACAGAACTTGGTTCGGTTTGCGAGTTTCGGTCTTCTACTACAAAAAACCTTAAGAAAAAGGGGAAATGTGGGAGAAAACCGAAATCTTAATCAATTGATTAAACTTCTCTCCTCAGACTCCGTGAAAAGAGGCTCAAATCAAGCTCTTCTAAACAAGATTTTCCGAAGAAACTTCGGATTATATATAGATTGACAAAAACGTTCCTCTTTTCGCCAGAACTCCCGCCCATGAGAACAAGGTCGTTATCAAAAACCTACTAGAACAAGAAAACCCGCTTTTTTTTGGGGGACATGTATAGAACGTAGTTGAAAAGAAAGTAAGAAAACACATTAATCAGACTTATAAAGCCAAAGAGAAATTAGAACTTGGTAGACGTCGCGAGTCAAGGCCTAAAAGACCAAATAGAAAACAAGACATAAAAGCATCTTCATTTTAACAAATAACCAATTCACAAACTCAGCATTTTTAGAAAGGAGAAACTCATGGGAAAAAACAAAGTGAAAGCCCTATCAAAAAACGAGGAAGCACTTGAAAAAGTCAGAAAAATGATAGAAAGAGAAGGAGCAGAAGGTTGGAACTTAGTCAAACAAACACTGCTTAAACAACAAACGCGCAGCCCTCAACTCAAAGAAGCAATAGACTATGCCACACAAAAACCCGACTATTTCAGACCAGCAATCCTTTCACTCTGCAGCAAAGCTGTACGAGGAAACTCTGAAATCACCATTCCATACGGCGCATCTCTAGTAATGCTAGCTAAAGCCATCGGAATTCACGACGACATAATTGACAAACTAAAAAAAAGAAACAAACGCTTCACACTCTTCGGAAAATTCGGCAAAGAAATCGCTTTAATCATAAGCGACATACTTCTGTTTAAAGGCTTCACATTAATGCGAAAAAATCATGAAATCGGAGTTTCTCAACAGAAAGCCGCAAGAATCTTTGATACGATTGAAAAATTCTGGTTCGAGCAAAGCGAAAGCGAAATCCAAGAGCTTCAAACACGAAGACAAACGAACATAACGCCTCAAGAATGTCTATCTAAAATTAAGATGAGGGCTTCAGAACTAGAAGCGACAACTCGCATAGGAGCAATTCTAGGAGACGCCTCAGAAGAGGAAATTGAGGCTTTAGGCAAATATGGCAGATTTCTAGGCACTGCTTCAATTCTAAGAGACGAAGTAATAGACATGCTGGAACCCAACGTGTTATTGCATAGGATAAGAAATGAATCATTGCCACTGCCCCTAATCTATGCAATACAAAAACCCAATGCAAAATCTGAGATAATCTTACACATTTCAAAAAAACGCTTGACAAGAAAGGACTTGCTAACGATTACAAAGACTTCCGATGAGGCAGGAGGAATAGAACGAGTTGCAGAAAACATTGCAGAATAAGTTCAAAAAGCATGCTCATGTATATACTCGGCCGTAAGCAAAAATAGTGAACTTAAACTTTTAACAACTTCGTTACTCATGCGCCCAATAGAATGGAAATCGACGCTCCAATCTCAATCTATATAGGCCACTGGAAGAATGATCTTGATGGAACCTTAGACTTCTTTCTCTTTGTCATCTGCCTTTCCCAAACTGTATTTGTGTTGTACATGTTATTTAAGGGTTTTGTTCGACACATGAACACTTCAGAATCCCGAATCCTAAAT
>DAOUMR010000104.1:0-9464 GCA_034409905.1 Dehalococcoidales bacterium
GTGTTTAATTTCCAACCTGTATCTTCTTTTGCCTTGTATAAGTTGTTACCGTCAATAAAAGCGGCGTTAACTAATAGTTTTTTCATATATATAAATTATACTCTTGATACCAATTCTATAGAAGAGGGTAAGAGGACTAATTTAGCAATTCTGCGCAAATATAGCCAAATTTGACAAATCATCCCGCCTGTGGTAAAGTCGTTTCCACTAAACCGGGTGAATATAGAATGATAGAAAATATTGTCTCCCCAGGTTTATACGACACGAACTTCATATTTACCGTGCGCACTTAGTGCGCATTGGGGGGACAATATTGTGAAAATCTAATAGTATAACCGGAAATAAACTAGAAAGGTTTAACGTTATCCCCCCCGAGCGGGGGGAATTTTATTTATTAAGACAATGAAAAACTCAAAGAATAACCAAAAATTAGCGGGACCTTTAGACGGTGTCAGGGTGGTGGAGATAACCATGTTCCAGCAGGGGCCGGTCTGCGGCACCAAGCTGGGCGACCTGGGCGCCGACGTCATCAAAGTAGAGCCTCTGACCGGTGACCCGGGGCGGGGCTTTATGAGGATTATCGGCACCATGGTCGGCCTTAAGGGGCGGAACTACTACTTTGAGCAACATAACCGCAACAAGCGGAGCATCGCCCTGGATTTGAAAACGAAAGAGGGCAAGGAGCTTTTCCTGAAGCTGATTGATAGCGCCGACGTCTTTGTGACCAACATGAGCATAGAAGCCCCCAAGAAGATGGGCATCGGGCCCGACGTGCTGATGAAGCGGAACCCGCGCCTGATTTACGCCCAGGCTTCGGGCTGGGGGCGTAAGGGACCCGGCGCCAACGAGCTTTCCTTCGACTATACCGGCATCGGCCGGTCGGGTCTAATGATGTCCTCCGGTGAAAGGGGCTCACCCCCCGCTCAGGTCTTACCCGGGTTGGGGGATGAGCTGGGGGGTATGGTCTGCGCCTGGGCGATATGCTGCGCCCTCTATGCCCGCGAGAAGACGGGCAAAGGGCAGCTGGTGGATACCTCGCTGATGGGCAGCATTATCTGCATGGAGAGCCTGGTCTTATCGGCGCCGGCTATGCTGGGGCAGGAGTTCCCCAGAGAGATAAGGACTGAGGCGGGCAACCCTATCTATAACCACTACCAAGCCAAAGACGGCAAGTGGTTTATCCTGGCCCACCTCCAGCCCGATCGTTACTGGCCCAACGTCTGCCGGGCGCTCGGTAAGCCCGAGCTGGAGAACGACTCCCGCTTCCACAGTATTGAAGCCAGGGGGGAGCACGCCAAAGAGCTTATCGCCATTATGGACAAGATATTCGCCACCAAGACCAGAGACGAGTGGTTTAAGATTTTCGAGCGCGAGGGCCTGATTCACAGCCTCGTCCAGACCCCCACCGAGGTCATTAGTGACCCGCAGGCGCTGGCTAATAACTACGTAACCTCGTTCGACCACCCCGTCTTCGGCAAAACCAAGATGGTCGGTTTTCCCTGGGATTTCAGCCAGACACCAGCCTCCGTCAGGCGGGAAGCCCCGGAACTGGGCCAGCATACTGAGGAGATTTTGCTGGAGATGGGTTATAACTGGGACGATATCTCAAAGTTGAAAAGCGGGGGGGTAATACCTTAAAATAGTATTATAGGACAGTGTTGACAGGGCAAATTGCCTGTGTTAGACTACTGTCCAAGGTAAAAATAGATAGATATGATAAAGCAGATTGCTTCCCAGGCTTATTATTACTACTACTTTTACGCCGGCGTTATCAGCGCTTGGGAGGCAACGCATGGGGATTAGCTAGACAAACTGTAAGATAACCTAGTAAGACAGAAATTTAAGCCCCTCCCAAGCGGAGGGGCTTCTGTTTTAGTTAAAGCCATTTTTTAATAAGGGAGGGAAATCAAATGAACGCCAAAGCGTACGAAATCTTTAACATTGCCCCGAACTTTTACCAGCTGGGTACCCCTTCTTATCCGGCTTATCTGACGATGGGCGATAGAGGCATGATTATCGAAGGGGGCACCGGGGCTACCTTTCCCATCCTCGTCAACCAGATTAAAGAATTGGGCATCGAGCCGGAGCGGATTAAGTATATCGCCCTGACCCACACCCACCCCGACCATGTCGGCGCCGTGCCGCACCTCAAGAAGCTCTGGCCCCACCTGAAGGTGGTGGGCAGCCAGCGTGCCGCCTTGCAGCTGCAGAGGGAAGAGTTTGTCAGGAATTTTATCGATATGGACCGCACCATCACCGAGATTCTGCTGGTGAAGGGCGATATCGACTGGTGGTCGGACGAGCCCGAAGCCCCGGTCTTTGAGGTTGACGTGATTGTCAGGGAGGGGGAAAAGATTGACCTGGGCTCTGGTGTAGAGTGGACGGTCTACGAGACCCCGGGGCATTCGCCCTGCCATATCTCCTTTCACAACGAGCGGGACGGCATACTGGTCATCGGGGACGCCACCGGCATCTACGAGCCCGAAAAGGAGGTCTTCTGGCCCAACTACTTCCAGTCGCTGGAGGAATACTGTAACAGCATCCGCAAGCTGGCGGCGTTGCCGGCCAAGATAGGCGCCCGCAGTCACGGTGGCGTTGTCGAAGGCGAACCCCGGCGCTATCTGCAGAGGGTGATGAAGGCTACGGAGTCCTATCACCGCGAGCTTATGGATAGGGTAGCCAAGGGGGAAGACCCTGAGGAGGTCATACTGGAAAAGGCGAAGTGGGTCTATACCTTTACCAACCTGCAGCCTTTTAAGCTGATACACATCATGACCGGGGTTACCCTGAAGCGTTCCCAGTCTGTAGCCGACGAAGACGGCCTTTTCGTTATCCCTGACTGAGAACGATAAAAAATGGCGAAAAATGATATCACACAGTTGAAACTGAGTAGCTAATACCTTAAACTAGGCATTGTAAGAAAGGAGCGACGTTATGCCACTTGCTCTTAAAGGTCTGGCGGAGGCGGAGAGATATTATCAGGAATACGGCTCGAGAGCCAGAGAGCTGAAAAAGCAGGGTAAAAAGATAATCGGCTACCTTTGCGCCTTTACCCCCGCGGAGATAATCACGGCCGCGGGCATGGTGCCCTTCCGCATAAAGGGTGACGTTAATGAGCCGATTACCAAGGCGGATACCGAGATGGAGACCATCATCTGCCCGCTGGTTCGCAGCTGCTTCGACATGGCGCTCAAGGGCAACTACGAGTTTCTCGACGGTATCGTTATTCCCCACGCCTGCGACAGCATCTGCCGTACCTACGACATCTGGAAATACAGCCTGAAGCTGCCCTACGCCCACTTCATCAATATGCCTCACGGCACCGATGACGCTTCGCTCGTCTTCTACCGGGAGGTCTTAAATACCTTCCGGAAAAGCCTGAGCCAGTTTGCCGGCAAGGAGATTTCAGACGGGGCGCTGGCGGAGGCAATCAAGCTCCATAACCAGAACCGGGCTAAGGTCAGGGAGCTCTACGAACTGCGCCAGTCGTCGCCGCCCCTGATATCGGGCGAAGAGCTGACCAAGGTGTTAATCGCCGCCGTGAGCCTGCCCGTGACGGAGTCTATCGAGATGCTGGGCAATGTCGTTAACGAGGTCAAGGGGAGGGGGGCGCCTCCCGCCCAGAAACAGGCCAGAATAATGGTCGTTGGCGCTCAGGTGGACGACATCGCCTTTATCAAGCTGATTGAGGACTCTGGTGCCTGGGTGGTGGCTGACGACCTCTGTCCCGGAGCCAGGGAGTTTCTGGCATCTGTCGATGTTACTCCCGACCCTGTAGCCGGACTGGCCGAGCGCTACCTGAGGAAGATAAAGTGCGGGCGGACCTACCGCGAGATGAAGGGCAACTATAAAGAATACCTGGAGGACAGGTTCGGCCATATGGGGCGCATGATTAAAGACTTCGGGGTTGACGGGGTGGTGCTCTATATCTACAAGTACTGCGATCCCTACGGCTTCGAGGTACCCCAGATAAAGAGCTATATCGAGGCCAAGGGCACCCCGGTGCTCTACCTCGAAGACGAATATTCCATGTCCACTATCGGACGGTTGCGCACCCGAATCCAGGCTTTCCTGGAGATGCTAGCGAAATAGTCGAAGTTGAAGGAGAACGTTATGACCGAGGAAAAGAAGCCTGAGGAGAGAAAGAAGAGAAGGACGGCCACCGAGGCGGCCGCCAAGATTGGCCCCATGCAGAAGGCAAACATGCAGGGTGTGGCCCAGGCGAAGGCGGAGGGGAAGAAGGTGGCCTACACCTTTATCTGCTGTTGCTATGATGAAATCATCCGGGCGCTGGACATAGTGCCCATGTGGACGGAGACCTACGCTGGCATCTGCGGGGCTAAGCGCGACGCCCAGCGTTTTCTGGAGAGGGCGGAGGCGGAGAACTTCTCCCGCTCCTTGTGCACCTATGCCCTCTGCGGTCTGGGCTTCGACGCCTGGCGTGAAGAATTAGGCGAGATGCCCCCCGATGCCCCCTGGGGAGGGCAGGTGAGACCGGACTTCATGCTGGGCAGTGGCCAACTGCTCTGCGACCCCAGGAACAAGTGGTATCAGGCCGCCCAGCAATATATGCCCGATGTCCCCGTCTACGATGTGGGCTTGCCCTGGCCCGCCTACGAGAGCGACTACGACTACCGCGAGGTGCAGGACTACTACGTGAAATATATCGTCGAGGAATTGAAAGGGCTGGTCAAGTTCTTAGAAAAGCACACCGGTAAGAAGATGGACTGGGACAATTTAAGCCAGCTGGTCGAGCTCACCGACCGTACCTGGAACCTAATCTGGGAGACCTACGAGCTGCGTCGGGCGGTGCCCTCTCCCATGGGCACGGGCGACGCCATGAATACCATGGTGCCTATCGTCTTTATGATGGGCACGCAGGAGGCTTACGACTTCTTCCAGGATTTAAATAAAGAGCTTAAAGAGAAGATAGCCAAGAAAGAGGGCGAGATTCCCGACGAGAAATACCGGCTGCTCTGGGGTGGGGGACTGCCCGCCTGGTTCGCTCTCAGCGATTTCAACTACTTCAACAGCAAGGGAGCGGTCTTCCCGGTGGAGACGACCTACCGCATGATAGAGGCGACCTATAACTTCGACATCGACCTGTCCAAGATAAAAGACCCGCTGGAGCATATCGCCTGGCGTTGGGTGAAGTTCTGGACCTACTGGCACGACCGGGCCCGGGAGCGCCCCGGTTCCCACCCCGACGTCGAGAGGCTGATTAAGTATATCGAGGACTATAAGATAGACGGTATCGTCATGCACGAAGCCTTTTCCTGCCGCAGCTGGCACCCGGGCTTAATCTGGCAGCTGAACCTGCTCAAAAAGGTCTATCGCGATATACCCTCGCTGGTGCTGGAGAGCGATATCGTCGATATCAGCTCCTATAACGAAGCCGACACCAGAGCTAGGATAGACGCCTTCATCGACACCCTGGAGGCGGTTAAGAAATAATGAGTCAGTATTTTGCTGGTGTCGACATCGGCTCCACCATGACCAAGGTGGTCATTATGGGCGATTCGGTGCTGGCTTCGGTCATCGGGCCCACGGGGCCAGAGCACCGCAAGCTGGCCAACCGCGTCATGGAGGAAGCCCTTAAAAAGGCGAAGCTACCCTTCGAGGCGATAACCTACCTTGTCGCTACCGGCTACGGGAGAATCAATGTTCCCTTTGCCGATAAGCAGATAACCGAGATATCCTGCCACGCCAAGGGGGTGTCTCACCTCTTTCCCGAGGCGAGGACGGTCATCGACATCGGCGGGCAGGACAGCAAGGGGATTAAGCTCAAGGACGGGCGGGCGGTGGACTTCGTTATGAACGATAAGTGCGCCGCAGGCACGGGAAGATTTTTAGAGGTTGCCGCCGGGGAGCTCGGCGTCAAGCTGGAGGATATGGGCAAGCTATCATTAAAAGCTAAGAATGCGGTGAGGATAAGCAATACCTGCACCGTCTTTGCCGCTCAAGAAGTGATAACCAAGCTCTCGGAGGGGGCGGCGCTGGCCGACATTATCGCCGGCCTGCACGAAGCCATCGCCACCCGTGTTTACGGCATGCTGCGGCGCTTAAAAATCGAAAGGGAGGTGGCGCTGACGGGGGGTGGTGCCAAGAATATCGGGCTGGTGAAAGCGCTGGAAGCCAAGCTGGGCTTCGCTGTGCTGGTGCCGCCGGAGCCGCTGCTCACCGGGGCGATGGGGGCGGCGCTTTTGGGCCGGGATATAGTCAAAGAGGCGGAGGAAAAGGGGACAACCTTAACTAAAGCCGAGCGCCGACTAACCGAGGCGACTTTATTTACATAACATTAAAAACAAAAGCTATGCGTTATTCAATTGGAATTGATATTGGTTCCGCTTTTTCTAAAGCGGTGGTAATCTCCGGGGGCGAAATCGTCTCCTATCACGTCATGCCCTCAGGGGGCAACTACAGGCTCACCGCCGAGGCGGTGGTCAAGAAGGCTCTGGCTAAAGCCAAATTATCCTCGAAAGACGTCGGCTATACCGTCGCCACCGGCTATGGGGCCTCGAACGCTACCACGGCCAATGAGTCGGTCAGCGACCTGTCCTGCCAGGGGAGGGGGGTGTCCCACCTCTTTCCTGGGGCGCGGACGGTCATCGATATCGGCGGGCAGTTCACGCGGGTCTTTCGCGTCAACGAGAAGGGAAAGGTTACCTCCTTCTTACAGAGCGAGAAGTGCGCTGCCGGCAGCGGGCGTTTTTTACAGGTGATTGCCAAGGTGCTGCAAATCGACCTCAAGGACATCGGCGAGCTTTCGCTGAAGTCCAAGAACAGGGTTGATTTTAATACGGGCTGCGCCGTCTTCGCCGAGTCGGAGGCAATCTCTCGCATCGCCGAGGGCGCTTTAAAAGAGGATGTTCTGGCCGGGCTGCACCGCACCCTGGCAGCTAAAATCCAGACGATGGTGGAGAGGGTGGGGCTGGAGCCCGATTGCGCTGTGGTGGGAGGTGGGGCTAAAGACATCGGGCTGGTAAGGAGCCTGGGAAAGAGTTTGGGCTGCCAGCTTCTGCTGCCCGCAGAGCCGCAAATCGTGGCGGCGCTGGGGGCGGCTTTGCTGGCTGAGGAAAAGGCGGTCCCATCAAAGTCGGCAACTAAACTGAAGGGGGGCTAAAATGGAGAAGAAGGTTATAACGCAACTGCGCAAGATTGTGGGTAGTGATGCGGTGCTGACCTCTAAGGAGGACCTGACCACCTATTCCTACGACGGCACGGCTACCTGGGCGCATATGCCCGACGTGGTGGTGCTGCCGACTAACGCCGAGCAGGTTTCGGAGATTCTGAAACTGGCCAACGAAAACAAGATTCCGGTTACCCCGAGGGGTGCTGGCACCAACGTCAGCGGCGGTTCCATACCCATCAAGGGCGGCATCGTGCTCTGCACGGTAAGAATGAACAAAATACTGGATGTCAATAAGACCAACTTCACGGCCACCGTCGAGCCTGGCGTCGTGCTGCAGGACTTCAATATGGCCTTAGCCAAGCAGGGGCTTTTCTATCCCCCCGACCCCCAGAGCTTCCTGGGCTGCACCGTGGGCGGCACTATCGCCGAGAACGCGGGCGGTCCCTACTGCGTCAAGTACGGGGTGACCAAGCAGTATGTCCTGGGGCTGGAGGTGGTCTTAGCCAACGGCTACATCATGAAGCTGGGCGGGGTGACGGTGAAAAACCGTACCGGTTATGAGCTGATGATGCTCTTCACCGGTTCGGAGGGGACGCTGGGGGTAATCACCAAGATAACCCTGAGGCTGATACCCATGCCCCAGGCCAGTAAGACGATGATGGCCGTCTTCGACGATATGGCTGAGGGCGGGCAGGCGGTTTCCAACATACTGGCCAGTGGCGTGGTCCCGGCCAAGATTGAGTTCGTCGATAACTTCATTCTGCGCCGCATCGAGGAAATGATGGGCATGGGCCTGCCCACAGATGCCCAGGCGCTGCTGCTTATAATGTCGGACGGCTCGCCAGCGGCGGTGGAGGCGGAGACCAAGCAGATTGTCGATACCCTGCAGAAGAGCGGGGCCAGGGAGGTCAAGGTAGCCAAGGACGCCGATGAAGCCGCCAAATACTGGAAGATGAGGAGCGCCGGCTTTGCCGCCACCTTCGGCGCGGCTAAGACCGTCCTGGCCGAGGATGTGGCCGTGCCCCGCGACAGGCTGGCTGAATTTATCGATAAGCTGGAGGAGATATCCAAGAAGACAGGCTTCTTCATCAGCTACCTGGGTCATGCCGGTGACGGCAACCTGCACCCGTCGATATTCACCGATATCAATAAGAAAGAGGAATTTGCCCGGGCCCAGGACGCCATGGAGGAGATTTTCGAGGCGGCGCTGTCGGTGGGCGGTGTCCTCTCTGGTGAGCACGGCATCGGGCTGGAGAAGCAGCGCTTCCTGAAGAGGGCGATGGACCCGGTAGCCCTTAACCTGATGATAAAGATAAAGTCATTGCTTGACCCCAACCATATCCTCAACCCCGGTAAGATATGGGAGGAGGAGAGGGTTTGATATGGCCAAGACCAAGCAGGATAGATACGAACAGATAAAGAGGTTCGAGAGCGACTTGGGCCAGTGCATGAAGTGCGGCTTCTGCACCTTCTGGTGCCCGGTCTATCAGGAAGAAAAGATTGAAGCCTCGGTGGCCCGCGGCAAGAACATGATGATACGGGGGCTGCTGGCGGGCGATCTCGACTATACTAAGGAGTATGCCGAGCGCCTCAACAAGTGCACCCTATGTATGACCTGCACGGCTAACTGCCCGGCTAAAGCCAATATCCCCAACGTCATCGTCGCCGCTAGGGCTGATGCCGTCAAGGCTCGCGGTTTAAAGTTCCCCTATAATATCGTCTACCGCTGGCTCTTACCGCGGCGTCGCCTCTTCGGCTGGGTGGCGAGATTGGCCTCCTGGTTCCAGGGAATATTTATGCCCAAGACCGAGGGCAGTATCCGTCACCTCTCCATGTTTCTCTCGGCATTAGGCAAGGGGCGGAATATACCCCAGATTGCCCCTAAGTTCTTGAGGCAGATGGTTCCCGTGGTCAACGTGCCGCCCAAGGGCGTTAAGACCGAGATGAGGGTGGGCTATTTCAGCGGCTGTATGACCGACTTCGTCCTGCCTGAACTGGGCAAGCATATCATTGATTTCCTGACCCGCAACGGGGTGGAGGTAGTGGTGCCCAGAGAGCAGGGATGCTGCGGGGCACCGGTATTTTTAGGCGCCGGCGATTTCGAAACCGGACGCAGGATGGCTGACGCCAATGTTAGAGCCTTCGAGGGCCTGGACTACGTTATCTCCGATTGCGCCACCTGCACCTCGGCGCTTAAGGACTATGCCAAGTTTCTGGCCGACACTCCCGAGAGAAAAAAGGCTTACGAAAAATTCGGCAAGAAGGTGAAGGATATTTCCCAGTTCCTGGTTGACGTGCTGAAACTGCCGGCATCGGCCTACAAGCCCTCGGC
>DAOUMR010000105.1:0-2031 GCA_034409905.1 Dehalococcoidales bacterium
ACGGGGGCTTCCCGGTAGAGCCTCAGGCATTTCCCCGAGGGCGAAAGGAGCTTGGCTGAGCTTACCTGTCTCAAGACAAGACTTTTATCAAGGGCGAAGGCACTCAAACACTCCTGGCTGAGAATACCAGTACAGCAGACGCCCTCACCGGCCCGTTCGTTCTTTTCCACCACGACCACCCTGTAGCCCTGGCGGCTTAAACTCCGGGCGATATAGCTCCCGCAGGGTCCACCACCAATAACTATCACGTCATACAAAGCAGCTTCTCTTTTCGATGGAGATTATAAGCGACCAGAGGTCGCTTCGCAACCTTAAAGCGGTAGTGAAAACCGGCCCTTCCCAACGTCTCACCTTAGATAAAACGCTGGTTAAGCCAGGCTCTTAATGCTATAATAGCCACCAAGTCAAAAAGGGCAGAGCAGTTGGGCAAAAGTGGTTGAACAACTCATCCAGGCGGGGATTCCCAAGGAGCTGGTGGTAATCATCGTCTCCGCCCTGCCCATACTAGAGCTTCGCGGCGCCCTGCCTGTAGCCATAAATATACTCCACATCCCCTGGTATTGGGCATTCTCTCTGGCCGTTATCGGTAACCTGCTCCCCGTCCCCTTCCTTTTGCTTTTCCTCGATTCGCTGGCTAAATGGGTTAGTCGGGTCGATAGTGGCAGGAGGCCGGTGGACTGGGTCTTCCAGCGCACCCGAAATCGGGGGAAAATCATCGAAAGATACGAGAGGATAGGGCTGACGTTGTTTGTGGCTATCCCGCTGCCGATGACCGGCGCCTGGACGGGCTCGATAGCCGCTTTTTTGTTCGGGCTGAAATTCTACCGCGCTTTGCTTTTTATCTTCTTCGGCATAGTTATTGCCGGCGCCATTGTTACTATCCTGTGCCTTCTCGGCTGGCTCGGGGCTGTTATCGCTGGCGTCGGACTGGGCGGCCTGGTCGTCATTGGATTATGGAGGTCCTGGTAGCCAGGCTTCCCTAATCGGTATCTAGTTCCGGCAGCAGGTAGATATCCTCCCTGACTTTCACCAGGTCGGGGTTATCACAAGGTAGGCGCGTGTAAACTATGGAGATGCCGTGCTCCCTCAGGAAAGCGGTATCGCTGCAGTTCTCCTCAAAGAACTGGTAAGCCCTCAGGTCTCTCTCGCTTATCCTCGTGGTTACATAAGAGTAGACCCTCTTGCCGGTGATGGCGGTGAAGGCGGTTGCCTTCCAGGGGTCGACAATTGCCTTATCGTATTCATCACCGATGTTCTCTTCTATCCAGACGAAGGCCTCGTAATCGTGTTCCTGAATCGTGTGGTAGTAAGGGGTGTCCAGGTGAGTTCGAAGCGAGAAGAACAGGGTGGGGATGAGCAAAAGCAGACAAAAAAGGCCCCCCAGATTCCGGGAAAGGAAGGCTGGCTTGAGTCTTTCCGGCAGCCGGATGCTCCTTATTTTCCAGAGCCCATAGCCGCCGACTATCCCCATCAGCAGCATGAGGTAAAGGTAACTGCGGTCGTATAGTGTATGAAGCCCGCGCTGGAAGTAGAAAAACAGTACGATGAGCAGCAGAAAGAGCACCGGGGCGATGATTAAGCTGTAGTCCTTTAGCGTCCCCCTCTTGGCCATCATGAATATGCCGACGACGAACAAAAAGGTAGGCAGGTAGCCATATAAATAGGGCACTTTCAGTATATCGGGCAAATCGGTTCCCTGAGCCGAGATAAAGGCGCCCAGCCTATCCACCAGTATATTTTGGCCCCACAGGAACCACCCCAAACACCTCGTTCTTGTCGTGATCCATGGTGAGATACGACTTGAGGGGGCTCACCGGGCTCTTCGGGAAGTTGAAGATGCTTTCGATGCGCCGGAGCATGCGGTCCAGGGGGATCAGGGCCCCGGAGGAGTCGTAGAGGGGAGAGCAGTCGACTCCCAGATGGTGCAGTTTCTCGAGGTCTCGCTGGATGTTCGCCTTGAGCTCCTTCTTGGAGATGATGAACTTGTTGGTCACCGCGTGAAACACGAGCATGCTCTCGTAGACCCGCACC
>DAOUMR010000106.1:0-18000 GCA_034409905.1 Dehalococcoidales bacterium
TATTCAACTCACCGAGAACGAGTTTAACATCGCCGACGATGGGTATATCGACGCGTACGTTTTTGCCGATCTCGGCGGGGTCGATATCAATATGGATGATGTGGGCGTGGGGGGCAAAGCCGCTTACCCTGGCCGTCGCCCGGTCGTCGAATCTCATGCCGATGGCGATAATCAAATCGGCGGCGTCGACGGCCATGTTGGCGTAGACCATGCCGTGCATGCCCAGCATCCCATAGCTTAAGGCGTGGGACTCGGGGAAACAGCTGGTGCCCAAGAGCGTGGTCACCACCGGTATTTGCCCCTTCTCCACCAGTTCCTTGAGCTCGGCGTAAGCCTGAGAGATAATTATCCCCCGTCCCGCGATAATCAAGGGCCGCTGGGACTCGCCGATAAGCTTAGCCGCTTTCTTAATCTGCGCCGGGTGCCCCTGCAGGGTCGGCTTGTACTGGGGCAGGTCGACCTTATTCGGGTAGTTGAACTCCGCCTGTTCCTGTTGGACGTCACGGGGTACGTCAATAAGCACCGGTCCCGGCCGGCCTGTGCCCGCCAGGTAGAATGCCTCTTTCATTATGCCGGGCAGCGAATCGGCATCCGTAACCAGGTAGTTGTGCTTGGTGATGGGCAGGGTGATACCGGTGATATCAACCTCCTGGAAGGCGTCCTTGCCGATGTAGGGCCGCGCTACCTGACCGGTTATAGCCACCATCGGCACCGAGTCGAGGTGGGCGTTGGCGATGCCGGTTACCAGGTTGGTGGCACCGGGTCCCGAGGTGGCGAAGCATACGCCTACTTTACCCGTCGCCCGGGCGTAGCCGTCGGCGGCGTGGGCGGCACCCTGCTCATGGCGCACCAGTATGTGGCGGAGCTGGGGGTATTGGGGCAGGGCGTCATAGAGAGGCAGAACAGCTCCGCCCAGGATGCCGAATATAACCTCGACTCCTTCCCTTACCAGGCTTTCGCATATAATTTGTGCTCCGCTCATCTTCATAATTTATTCAATCCTCCACTAGTGATATCCCGCTCTCTTGATACCTTATTTGTCAGCCTCACTCTTTCTGCTGATGCGTCATTGCGAGTCCCCGATGAAATCGGGGCGAAGCAATCTCACAGAATTCATATAGATTGCTTCGTCGTCCTGCCTGCGCAGGACTTCCTCGCAATGTCATATTTTAAGAAAGGACTTCCTTTTTCCTAGTCCTTCGTCTAGTTTTATTTGCTTGAGGATTTACACGGACAATCCCATGCTTATCAACTGATAGTCCTGCCTTTTTTAATCCTTCCTTTCCTTCTGGACTCATCCCACACGTTTTAGTCATCCCTTCCATCTACCCCCTTACATAAGTATTGCGCCGGTGCTGGCGGAGCTTACCCTCTCGGCATAGCGCCGCAGGTAGCCGCTTTTCACCTTAGGCTCGAACTCGCCCAGCTTGGACAGGCGATTTTCTATCTCCCTGTCCGAAAGCTCGACATCGAGCCGCTGGCGGTTAATATCAATCTTTATCATGTCTCCGTCCTTGAGGGCGGCGATGGGTCCCCGGCTGGCGGCTTCGGGGGAGACATGGCCGATGGCTGCCCCCCGCGTCGCCCCGGAAAAGCGCCCGTCGGTAATGAGGGCGACCTCCTTGTCCATGCCCATGCCGCTTAAGATGGAGGTTGGAGTGAGCATCTCCCTCATCCCCGGGCCTCCCTTGGGCCCCTCGTAGCGGATGACGATTACCTCACCCGGCTTTATCTTCTTGGTCATAATTGCTTGGGTGGCTTCTTCCTCTGAATCAAAAACTCTGGCCGTTCCCTGGTGGGACATCATCTCCTCGGCCACGGCCGCCCGCTTGACCACGGCGCCTTCGGGTGCCAGGTTGCCGAAAAGAACGGCGATGCCGCCGATAGGTGAATGTGCCTGGGCAAAGGGGCGGATAACCTCTTTGTCATTATTAAGGCTTTCGGCGATAACCCCAGCCACCGATTTCCCCGAGACCGTTTTTGCCTTCGTGTGCAGTAGACTTTCCAGCTCTTTCATCACGGCGGGTATGCCGCCGGCCCTGTCCAGGTCCTCGATATGGTATTCACCGCTCGGCCTCAGCTTGGCCAGGTGGGGGGTGCGCTGGCTTATCTCGTTCACCATTGACAACGGGAACTCGACACCTGCCTCGTGGGCTATAGCCATGAGGTGCAGGACGGAGTTGGTGCTGCCGCCCAGCGCCATATCGACGCTGAAGGCGTTGTGAAAAGCCTCTCTGGTGACTATATCGCGGGGGCGAATATCATCGGCCAACAGCTTCATCAGCTGTTGCCCCGCTTTTTGGGCCAGCTGCAAGCGGCGGGCGTCAACGGCGGGTATGGTGCCGTTGCCGGGCAGACCCATGCCCAGAGCTTCGGTCAGGCAGTTCATGGTATTGGCGGTGAACATTCCCGAGCAACTGCCACAGCCGGGGCAGGCGATTTCTTCCAACTCCTCAAGCTCTTCCGGCTTCATCTTGCCGGCAGCTACCTTGCCCACGGCTTCAAATATGGTATTGACGTCAACCCTTTCCTCTTGGCCGTTAACGTTACGCCGGCCGGCCAGCATGGGGCCGCCGCTGACGAATATAGAGGGCAGGTTCAGCCTCACCGCCGCCATGAGCATGCCGGGGACTATCTTGTCGCAGTTGGGGATAAAGACCAGGGCGTCGAAGGCGTGCGCCTCGACGGCTGTCTCCACGGAATCGGCGATTAGCTCGCGGCTGGGCAGGCTGTACTTCATGCCCGGGTGATTCATGGCGATGCCGTCGCAGACGGCGATGGTATTCACCTCGAAGGGGACGCCGCCAGCGCTCCACACCCCGGCTTTAGCCGCCTGGGCGATGAGGGGCAGATGAATATGCCCGGGGACAATCTCGTTGAAGCTGTTGACGATACCGATGAGGGGCTTGTCGATTTCAGTCCGTTTCCAGCCCAGGGCGTGCAGCAGGGCGCGGTGGGGGGCACGCTCAACACCTCTTTTGACGGTATCGCTTTTCATTTTTCCCCTTCGCTGGTCGTTTTTTCTGTTTATAAAAAAGGCCGTCCCGTGGGGACGGCCCCTAAGCTCTGGGAGACACGACCCACTGGCCGGATTACGTATGTATAACCAGAATAACAAGCTCAATATTCATCGTGCAGATAACGTAGCACAGTTGATATACAAATGTCAAGGCTGGCCTAGCTGGCTGGCCTCTATCGCCCTTATCTTGTCCAGCCGTCGCTGGTGCCGGCCGCCCTCGAACTCGGCAGTGAGGAAGGTTTCAACAATCTCAGCCACCGTTTCCGGAGTGCCGCCCGTACCCAGGCAAAGGATGTTGGCGTCGTTGTGCTGGCGGGCGCGGCGGGCGCTGAAGCCGTCGTGACAGAGGGCGGCTCTTATTCCCCTGACCTTGTTGGCGGCGATGCTCATGCCGATACCAGTGTCGCAGATTAAGATGCCGTAATCAAAGTCGCCCCTGACTACCGCCTCAGCCACCTCCCGGGCGATATCGGGGTAGTCCACCGCCTCGGTAGTATAAGTGCCTAGGTCTTGGCAATCGTGCTCCGTAGCGTTGATTTGGCTTATAATAGACTGTTTCAGTTCCAGACCTCTGTGGTCAGCGCCAATGGCAATACGCATCTTAGCCTCCCTCTTTGCTTGTAATTTCGGGGCATATCTGCCTCAGTGCCTCTGTAGATATAGCGCCCGGGCGCAGAATGACGGGGCTTTCCCCGCTCAAATCAACGACGGTGGACTCTCTGCCCCCGGGACACTCGCCCTCGATGATAAGGTCAACCTTATTTCCAAGTTGATTTCGGGCTTCTTCGGTGGTGAGGGTATTGGGCTGTCCACTCAGGTTGGCGCTGGTGCCGACAATGGCTGTGCCCACCCCCCGCGCCAGGGCGGTGGGGATGGGGTGGGCGGGGATACGTACGGCGATGGTCTTGCCGCCGCTAACGATATTGGATACGGAGTCGGATTTTAGAAGCACCAGCGTCAGCGGGCCCGGCCAGAATTTATCGGCCAGTAGTCGGGCAGACGCTGGTATCGAAATAGCGATTTCATTAAGCTGTGAAATGTCGGCCAGAAGCAGGGGTAGCGCCATATTACGCGGGCGCTCTTTTATCCGATAGACCTTCTCTACCGCGAAATCTGTAGCGATGCTGGCGCCCAGCCCGTAGACGGTATCGGTGGGGAAGGCGACTACCCCTCCCTCTTTGAGGATGGATACGCCTTTTTTAACCTGCTCCTGAATGGACGCGGAAAGCCTGGTGCCCATGACCCCTTCCTATATTGAAAGTATAGCATAGTGGCAGGGCATAGCTAAAGAAAGGGGATTTTGGTGCGGTAAACTAAAAGAGGTCGTCGAGCTCGCGGTTGCCCTCGGGCATCTGGCTGTGCTGCGCCAGGTACTGCTGCAAAAGCTCGCTCTCGCGCTTGGTGTACATCGGCTCTTCTTCGTGCATGAAGAAGGCGGCTTTGGCATTGCTCTGAAGCTGCTCTTCTAAGCCCTTACGCAGGTTGGTGGCGCCCTTGATATAGATGATATTTTTGTCTTTGTCCAGAAGCTGGAAGACCCCTTCTTTTTCGGGGCATTGGCTTACGTTCTCTTCGTTGAGCTCCACCCAGAGCTCCTCCTTGGGTGCCAGTGTCGGCTTGTTGAAGGTAAGCCTGAGGTCGCAGCGCAGGCAGCGCCCGGCCTCGTCAGTGGCTTCTGGTTTGCCCAAGCCCAGCTCGACGGTGTCGAAGCTTTCCAGACGCTTTTGAATGGGTATGCAGGGCACGGTAGCCCTTTCTTTGTCGGCGAAGCCCTCTTCGCGCCCCAGATAGGGGTTGGGGGCTTCGGCTTCAAGCAAGGTTTCCTCAATGTCTCCCTTACCGCCCAGGTATTTGTCGATAGAAGCGGCGGCTTTTCGTCCGGCAGCAATAGCCTCGATGACCGAGGTGGTGCCGGTCACGGCGTCGCCGGCGGCAAAGACGCCTGCCTTGCCGGTAGCCATTGTCTTCTCGTTGACCTCAAGTGTGCGTTTCTGGGTGGTCTTGATTTCGCCGATTCCCTTGATAAGCTCAAGCTCGGGCAGTTGTCCTATAGCAAAAATGATGGTATCGGCGGGCAGGACATGCTCGGAGCCAGCGATAGTCTCGACGCTTAGCTTGCCCTCTTTATCGAAGCTGAAGCTCTTCACGTCGAGGCACTCAACGCCGCTGACATGCCCGTTTTCTCCCAAAATCCTGGTAAATGTCTGCGAGTTGTGAATGGTGATGCCTTCCTCGCTGCCCCAGCCGCACTCGTCGGGGGTGGCTAACATGTTCCCGGCGTCTTCCAGGCAGGCGATACTAATGTCTTTAGCCCCAAGCCTGAGCGCGGTGCGGGCGCAGTCAAAAGCGACGTTGCCCCCGCCGAGCACGACCACTTTTTCGCCTACCTTAATCTCTTTGCCCAGGTTGACGTCCCTTAAGAATTCTGTGTTAATCAAAATACCCTCAAGGTCGGCACCGGGGATGGGCAGCTTCTGACCGTGATGGGCGCCGACGGCGACCAATACCGCGTCATAACCATCCTCAAGCAGTTTATCAACCGATTCAATTTTGGTATCAGTCTTTATCGGGATGCCGGCGCCCTTTATTTCTTCAATCTCTTTATCAAGCACGGCGGCAGGCAAGCGGTGCCGGGGTATGCCCACCCGCATCATGCCCCCGACCACGGGCAGGGCTTCGAATACCACGACGCTGTGTCCCGCTTTAGCCAGGTAGTAAGCCGCCGTTAAGCCCGCCGGCCCTGAGCCAACTACAGCCACCTTTTTGCCAGTGGCCGGGGCTTTCTTAGACTTCTGCTTCCAGAGGCCGCTGTCGTTCTCGGCGGCGAAGCGCTTGAGCGCTCTGATGGCGATGGCTTCGTTAATATCGCCGCGGCGGCACTCCTCCTCACAGAAGTGCAGGCAGATATAGCCCAGCACGGCGGGGAAGGGAACCTTTTCCCTGATGACGGCCACCGCCTCCGGGTATTTGCCTTCCTTGATTAATCTTAAGTATCGCGGTACGTCTATTCCCGCGGGGCAGGCTTTTGAGCAGGGGACTTCCTCGAAGGGCTTGGTGTCAATCAAGGCTCCCGTCGGGCAGACCTCGGCGCAGGCGGTGCAGAAGCGGCAGGCCGATTCTCTCAGCGTGGGGCTGGTGGAACCGATGACCACTCTGCCTTCGTTATCGAAGACGAAGTCGATGGCTTCTATACCGCGCAGCTCTCGGCAGGCGCGGACACAGCGCGTGCAGCCGATACAGAGGTTGTAGTCGCGCTCGAACAACGGCTCTTTAATGACGGGCTGGTCTTCGAATACATAGCGCGGCGTCTCCGGCTTGATGCCGACGTATTCCACCAGCCGCTGGAACTCGCAGTTGCCGAACTTGGGGCAACAGCGCTCCTTTTCGGGTATGTTCATCGAGCAGGGGAAGCGGGCGCAGCCTTCTTTCTGGGCGCAGGTGAGGCAGGCGTGGGGGTGCCTGGCCAGTAGCGCCATGAGCTTCTCCTGGCGGAACTCTTTAAGCTCCGGGCTACTGGTGGTGACCACCATCCCCGCTTTTACTTTGGTCGAGCAGGCACGCTGAAAATCTTTTTCCCCCTCGACCTGAACCACGCAGAGCTGGCAGCCCTCGTACTTAAGGGGCTTCTTGTTATCAATGCGCTTACCCTCGCGGTAAACCGCTTGGGCGGGCTTCAACTGCTCCACCGGGGGGAGGTCGGGGTGGGAGCAGAGACGGGGAATATAAATCTCCGCCTGCTGGGCGGCATCCAGCAGCGTCGTCCCCTCGGGGACGCTGACTTCAGCTCCGTCGATGCTCAGCTTAACCATAGTTTTAACCGTCAGTGCCCGTACAAAAGCTTCCAGCCGTCGGCGAAGGCAATAGCCCCCGGCCCGCAGGCAGCGATACAGGGCGTGGGCGCCTCGCCGAAGCCGGGCTTGCAGGGGGCGCAGCTATACCTTATCTTTTTGCGCTCGGCCAGCTTCACTTTGGCTACCGGCTCTTCGCGGAAGGGGTCGAACTCGTCGTCGCCGACCTCAAGTATCTGGGGCGGGCAGACCTCGACGCACTTGCCGCAGCCGTTGCACTTATCGCTGTCTATCTCGAGGAACCAGTTCCCCGAGCCGTCTTTGAAACCGTAGTTGGCTAACATCTTTACGCCTTTCTGGCGCTTTGCGCCTTCCCCCTCTCCAGCATGGCGAAAGCAAACAGGGCAGCGCCTATCCCGCCCGCAATCTGGGTATCGAAGGGAAGGCCTTTCTTTCTCATCTCGGGGTCGTACCAGTTAGGCTCGACGGCTTTAACCTTTATCTCGTCTTCCAGCCTCTTGACTACGCCGATATTCTTGGCGATACCGCCGGTGATGGCGAATTTCTCTTCGACGCCGAGGCGGTTGAGCAGCTCGACGACGCGGTGGGCCATAGCGCTGCAGTAAGCGGCCATAATCTCGTTCTCGGGCACGCCCTGCTCCAGCAAGCCGATGACCTCGGTCTTGGCGAAGACGACGCAGGTGCTGCTGATGGGCTCCGGCTCCTTATCAACCTCGAAGGAACGGGGGCCGATCTCCCAGACGGGTACCTGAATCAGGTCGGCGAAGACCTCCATACCGCGCCCGGTGCCGGCGGCGCACTTGTCGTTCATCATGAACTTCAAGACCTTGCCCCGCTCGTCGCAGCTTATGGCCTTGCAGTCCTGACCGCCCATATCGAGCACCGTCCTGACCTCGGGCCCGTACATGAAGTTGGCGCCGCGGGCGTGGCAGGCAATCTCGGTAATGGCCTGCTGGGCCATGGGTACGTTGACACGACCGTAACCGGTGCCGATGCAATAATCAAGATGCGCCACCGTCAGGTCGGTATCTTTCAGGGCGTTATTCAGGCCACGGGTAGCGCTTTCCGGGCTGTCGGAGCCAGTGCGCTGGTTGCTGTAGGCATAGAGCTTACCGTCAACCATAATAACCGCCTGCGTGCTTACCGAGCCGACATCAACGCCGGCGGTGACGAACTTGCCCGCTTTCCAGTCAATGTCCGGGTTGACCCAGGTCTCTTCGGGCCATCTCCAGTATTCTACTTTCTTGGTTTTTGTCTCAGTCATGGCTCTATCCTCCTTTAAGCCTTACCTACTTCGGCCTCTTCTTTCTCCACCACCTTGGCTTTTACCTCCTCCTTGGTCACGCCAGCCGATGCCGCCACCGCCGCCCCTATAGCCCCGATATAATCGGGGTCTTCGGGCACGACCACGTCGCTGGCCAGCTCTCTTTTCAGCGAGTCCAGGAAGCCGACGTTCCGCGCCACCCCACCAATCATGGCGATGTCCTTATCCAGCCCGACGATGCGGGCCACCGAGGCGATTCTACCGGCGATAGCGTCGTGGACGGCGCGGGCGATATCGGGCTTGGTTATCTTCTGGTGAATCAGGGAGACGACCTCCGACTCGCCGAAGACGGCGCACTGGGCGTTCATGGGGATTGACTTGTCGGAGGTAAGCGAGATTTTAGCCATCTCCTCCACTGGCATCTCCAGCGCCCGGGCCATGGTATCGACAAAGGTGCCGGTGCCAGCGGCACACTTCTCGTTGACGGCGAAGTCTAAGACCTTGCCCTCGGCGTCAATCTTTATCGCCCGCCCCTCTTCCCCGCCGACGTCAATAACCGTCCGGGCGGAGGGGGCGAGCTTATGAATCCCCCGGGCGTCAGCCGCGGCATCGGCGATGAAGCCGTCGGCGAAGGCGACCCTCTTGCCGCCGCTGCCGGTAGCCACGATGCGCTCGACATCCTCCCGTTTCAGCCCGGCCTGCTTCAGGGCGGCGCTGAAGGACTCCTCCGCCGACTCAGCCTTCTTGATTCCCGTCGACTGTTCCGCCTTGGCCACCACCTTGCCGTCGTTCATGATAACGGTATGGACGTTCTTACCACCGACATCTATTCCTGCAACTATCATTTCATCCTCCTTCCGGTGTATTTAACTAACTTTTACTAAGTTAAACTGCATTTAGCTCAACTGAACCTCACTATGCTACCTTTTTCAACCCCAGCGTCTCGGTGACGAAGAGGTCGATAAGCCGCTTCGTCCTGACCTCGTCGAACTGCCTCTGGTCGGCCATGTTGCCCTCAAAGGTCAAAACCGGCAGCCCCATCTTCTGCAGAGCCTGTTTTATCTGCATCTGGTGCTGGGCGGTACCCTCACAGCCGCGGTTGAGGTGCAGTATGGCGGCGTCGCACTTCCACTGGCGGGCGGCGGCTTCGACGAGCTTGTTCTTGTAGTCGGCGCCGTAGAACTGTGCCCACTGCATCTTGCCCTTGAGCTCGCCCTCAGCCAGCAGCCTCAGGGCATGGTCGCGGTCCTTGATGGTTATGCCCTGTTCCTCAAGAGTAGGGTAGGGCTTCCAGTCGCCGTTCTTATCGATATTCCACCAGCCGATAAGGGAGAAGGTATAAATGTTAGCCACGAAGGCAACGCCGTACTGCTCCATGTAGCGGAATATATTGAGGAAGCCCCAGGGCGGCTGGCTGTCGCCGATGACGCGGCACTGCTCGTTGGCCACGGCGGCAATCTTGTTAGTCACGCGGTCTTTGACCTCGGGATAAAGCTGGTTCTTGTAGAAGTCGGCGATAGCCTTATTCGATTTTTCCAGCGTACCCAGCACGTAGAGGGAGAACATCGTCTTTTCCTCCAGTGGGGCGGGTACGGCCTGGTTCAGCTCGCAGGTCTTGGCCCAGTAGCAGCAGGAATCATAGGTGTTCTTGACGTTCTGGATGAGCTTTTCGTCGCTGACCTTGCGGCCGGTTACCTTCTCCAGGAAGGCGATGCCGTCGTGGAGTTGTTCCACGACGTAGTTTATCTGCCGCTCGCCGATTTTATCATAGGGCCCGGCGCCGACATCGAAACAGAAGTAGGGGATGGTGCCCCCCTCGATTTCATCGGCGACCTGCAGCCACTTGCCGTGCGTGCAGCAGATATGGTTCTGGAAGATGAAGTCCGCCTTGGGCCAGGGGCCGCCGAAGGCATACTCGTTGAGCACGATGGAGCCCCAATAATTGCGCAGGTAGGCGCAGAGGTCGTTGGCGCAGCCCCACTTCCCCTCAGCCGCCTCCTGATACCTTACCTGCAGCTCGGGGTTAGCCCCGATGCTAGCTCCATAAGGCTCCTCGGTAAGTCCGTGGACTTCGCCCTCGAGTGCCTGGGGTATGGCGTCGAAGCTCCAGGCGCCGCCTTCCCAGCGCAGGGCGCCGCGGTCGTGCGCCTCTTTATAGTCCTGGTAATACTTGGCCCTCAGCTCTTTAGCCTTGTCCCAGCATTCTAAACCCTTGGTCTTGTACTTCGCCATCTTATCCTCCTTAACCTTAAGAGTTACTCTTAAGAGATGCTAAACAAACAACTCCTCAGCCTCTATCTGCTCCAGAAAGGCTTCTACCCTTATCTTGAACTGTCCCACGGGGACGGTGACCTCGAACTCAAGGAAGTAGCAGGGTATGCCGTTGCTTTCCAGATAGCGCCTCAGGCTGGGTATATCGAGCTCGTGGGGGTCGCAGAACTTCTGCTGGACCAGAATCGCCCCCTGGACGCCGTAGTCCTTGGCTAACTGGAGAATATGGGGGAAGCGCTTCCGTGAGTTGTCCTCCATGCCCCAGTCCTTGTTAGGGCAGGGCACTCGGTCGAGGTAGCGGTTGGCAATCGCCTGTAGCCTGTCCTTATCGGGGATAACCTCGTTCCAGAAATAACGCGAGCCGGTGCAGTGCTCGTCAATAACGAAGGTGCCCCTCAGGTCTTTCTCCACCATCTCCATAAAGGGACGGTCGTCGTTCTCGCTGCCGATAATCATCAGCCTGACGCCAGTCTCGCGTTCCAGCTTCCGCTTGGGCAGCGCTTCGATGAGCTCTGCCAGCATCTTATTGTGCTCACGCTTGTCCATGAGCTGGCTGGCCCAGACCATGGTCATGGCCTCGGTGCCGGTGATGGGCGGGTTAGGCTGCTTGCGGAACTCATAGACCTGCTTCATCAGGCGGCGGTTGGTGTTCATAATCTCGATGCCCTCGTCGAGGTCTTTGTCGCTGATGGTCTGGCCCGTCCATTCTTCTATCGCTTTCTTGAACTCCTCCAGCTCGCCGCGCAGGAATTTCCTGGCGCGGGGACTGCGCACGGCGTTGGGCATGACGTACCAGTAGTGCCAGGGGGTGGGCACGTGGAGTACCCAGGCGCCGAAGGCCTGGCGGGCGTGGAGACAGGCGTTGGTCTCCATTATGCCGTCCAGGTAGCCATTGTATTTACCCTGAAGCCCCTGGTTGAGGCAGTCACGGCAGAAGGGGCACCACATGTCGAATACATGCGGCGTCACCAGGCTGGGAGTCTCGTGCCCGCCCAGGATACGAACGGGCAGGACGCCAGCGGCATACAAGACCTCTTCGGGGGCGTAGGTGCAGAAATAGCCCAGCACCTTGCCGCCCGTCCGCTTCTTCCAGTCAGTGGCGTATTCGTGCCGCAACTCCCAGATATCGTTAAACTGTTTTAGGATTTCAGCAGCTTCCATTTTCTTCTCCTTTCATCGGGTGTTTTAGTACTCCTTGAACACCGAATCGAAGTAGTCGTTGGCTTTATCGGCGAGCAGGTCGTGATATTCCTGGAAGAGCCGGGCGGCTTTGGGCCGCAGCCAGTTCGTGGGCAGTATTTCCCGGGGCAGGTCGGGGTCGAAGAAGGGCAGCTTGCGGTATTCGTGAATCAGCCTGAACCTTTCCACGAAACACTCGCTAGGCTCGATAGCCTCACCGGCCTCAAGTCGCCTCTGGTGGTCTTCCAGCTTGGGTTGATATTTTTCGATAAAGCGGGCGTATTTTTGGTGAATACGGCTCAAGTCCCATCCCTGGGATACCAGCTTCTTGGCGTCGCTAAAGCCCTGGTTTTTGGCCTGAAAGACTTGGACGCGGTCCTTGATTTTGAGCCGCTGGGCTAGCTCCTCGACCTCTTTGGTCAGGTCGTAGGGGGAAATCCAGGTAGCCTCGCTCAAAGTGCCGTAGCCCATCCAGTTCAGCTCCAGGCGCAGCCTGTCCCGCGCCTTGCGTTTCTCTTCCGGGATAGAGTAGGTGACGATATTCCAGCTTCCGTCCCAGTGGTTGTTCTTGCGGTGGAAGATGCGGTTGGCGCCTTCGGTGAGCAAGCGGTGGCCATCCGTGTCTAATGAATAATAGCTCTTCTGGCCCACGCGCCTGGCTTTTAGCAGGCCGGCGCGGCACATCCGCGAGACCGCCGACCTTACCGCCTGCTCGGACAGGCCGAGGTCGCCCAGAAGCGTTATCAGGCTGCCGATGCCAATCTCGGCGTGGCGGTTGAGCAGGTAGTCGCCGTAGAGAGTGAGCATGGCGGCCTGGGGGCGCAATATTATCTCTTTATATGTCATAATTTTCCTATGTCGTTAATTTTACGACATATTAATTCTACAATATATCAAACGCCTTGTCAAGTGGTTCGATGACCAGAATTAAAGGGTTTTTTGAGGGCTAAAGCACTTGAACAAAAGCAGTCACAGTGGTAATCTGTATTCAATAAAATGGCTAAGGAAAAGGCGAAGTCGACCTCAAAAGTCAGTCATCGGGTAAAGGCCAGCGGCGACATTGAAGTCTCCACCTATCTGGAGATTGCCAAGGAGATGGGCGGTGAGCAACCTTCGGAGGCCAGAGCTGCTATCCCCAGCGCCGAGCGCGAGGCAATCATCGTCGTCGACTTCGGCTCGCAGTATAGCCTGCTCATCGCCCGCCGCGTGCGCGAATGCCAGGTCTATTGCGAGCTGGTCAACCCCGATACCCCCTGGGAGGAAATCGCCTGCCTCAACCCCAGGGGGTTTATTCTATCCGGAGGCCCCGCCAGCGTCTATGCCCCCGATGCCCCGCTGGCGCCAGCCTATATCTACGAGAGCAAGCTGCCCGTAATGGGCATCTGCTACGGCATGCAGGTCCTGGCCCACCAGCTGGGCGGGCAGGTGACGCCAGGCGCCAAGCACGAGTATGGCCATGCTGTCCTGCACCTGAGCACTAACGATTCGCCGCTCTTTGCCGATTTGCCTGCCTCGACACCGGTCTGGATGAGTCACGGCGATAGGATTGAAAAACTGCCGTCTGGCTTTAGCGCCCTGGCCTATACCGAAAATTCGCCCTTCGCCGTCTTTGGCAAGGAAGACAAGATATTTGGGCTCCAGTTCCACCCCGAGGTCGCCCACACGCCCGAGGGCAAGAAAATACTGAAGAACTTTGTCTATAAGGTCTGCGGCTGCAAGGGCAACTGGACGATGAGCAACTTCATCCAGGACAGCCTGACCAGCATCCAGGAGCAGGTAGGCAAGGGCAAGGTCATCAATGCCCTCTCCGGCGGCGTCGATTCGGCGGTAGTGGCTACTCTCATCCACCGCGCCGTCGGCGACCAGCTTACCTGCATCTTTGTCAACCACGGCATGCTGCGCCGCGAAGAGGTGGAGAGGACCTTCAATGTCTTCCGCCTCAATTTAGGGATGAACATCGTCTATGTCGACGCCAGCGCCCGCTTCCTCAAGCGCCTTAAGGGCGTGACCGACCCCGAGACCAAGCGTAAGGTGATAGGCGAAGAGTTTATCCGCGTCTTTGAGGAGGAAGCCAAGAAGATAGGCAAGGTTGACTTTTTAGCCCAGGGGACGCTTTACCCAGATGTCATTGAGAGCGCCTCCAGCGGCAGCACCGCCGCCAAGATAAAGACCCACCATAACGTCGGCGGCCTGCCCGCCCGGATGACGCTGAAATTATTAGAACCGTTGCGCTATCTGTTCAAGGACGAGGTGCGCAAGGTGGGGCTGACTCTGGGGCTTCCCGAGGAGATGGTCTGGCGGCAGCCCTTCCCCGGTCCCGGCCTGGCCATCCGCATTATCGGCGAGGTCACCCAGGAGAAGATTGAGATACTACAGGCGGCTGACTGGGTGGTGATGAACGAGATTAAGAAGGCGAATCTCTACCGCCAGCTCTGGCAGAGCTTTGCCATACTCACCGATGTCAGGTCGGTGGGGGTGATGGGCGACTTTCGTACCTACGGCTATCTAGTGGCTATCCGCGCCGTCACCAGCGACGACGCTATGACCGCCGACTGGGCACGCCTCCCCTATGACGTTTTAGCACGCATCTCCAGCCGCATTGTCAACGAGGTGCCCGGGGTGAACCGGGTGGTCTATGACATAACCTCCAAGCCCCCCTCAACTATTGAGTGGGAATGATGGGAAATGAAGTCAACTCATTTTCGAACCTTTGTATCTCAGCCTACGAATGCTGGCAAATGTACAAAGTTATGTACGAATATAAAGTCGAGGATGAAAGTGGCATCTGGGCAAGATTCGGTACCATTCTGCATCGCTATCTGATTTTGCAGATAGCAAAAATTAATGACCCCGAGAAATATGGAAAAGACTACAACCTATCTCTAGAATACTTTGTTAGCTATGTAAATAAGCCTAGTTATAGGAATTTATATGAGAAATTCCGAGTAGATAACGGGGATTTCATAAAGGCTATAAATGTGTCGAGAAATAAAGTTGTAGCTCACCCCGATTTGGAGGTTTACAAATCTGGTGAGCCAGTGGGAGGTTTCCCTGAGGGCTTGGACAGGGAATATTTTGACTCCTTGCATAGAATCGTTTCAGAGGGTTACAAGGAGTCGGGCTTAGGTTCTTTTGCAGAATGGCCAGAATTTATTGTAAAAGATGCGAAAACATTCATGGATAAACTATTAAAGGCGTTTAGTAGCTGACAATATATACAGGGGGTGAGCTAAATAAAAATCTTAGTCGTCGGCGGTGGAGCCAGGGAGCACACCCTGGTCTGGAAGCTGGCTCAAAGCCCAAAAGTTAAGGAAATCTATGTCGCCCCGGGCAACGCGGGCACGGCCCAAATCGCCCAGAACCTGGACATCAAGCCCACCGATATCGACTCGCTGGTCAAGACAGCCAGCGAAAAGAGAATCGACCTCACCGTGGTCGGGCCGGAAGCGCCACTGGCCGAAGGCATCGCCGACAAGTTCTTAATTCGGGGGATGCAGATTTTCGGCTCTACCCAAAAAGCCACCGAGATAGAGTCGAGCAAGGTCTTCGCCAAAGAATTAATGCAAAAATACAATATCCCCTGCGCCAAAAGCGTCAGCTTCTCTGACTATAAAAAGGCTAAAGAATACCTGCAAAAACAAAAAGCTCCCATCGTGGTCAAGGCCGACGGGCTGGCGGCGGGGAAGGGGGTCATCGTTGCCCGGTCAATGACGGAGGCGATGGATGCCCTCTCCAAGATAATGCAGGACAAAGCCTTCGGCGCCGCCGGCGACCGCGTTATCATTGAGGAGTATCTTTCGGGCCGCGAGATGAGTGTCTTCGCCTTCAGTGACGGGCACACCGTCGTCCCCATGATGGCCGCCTGCGACTATAAGCCAGCCTTCGACGGCAACAAGGGGCCCAACACGGGTGGCATGGGCAGCTACAGCCCGCCGCCGTTCCTGACTCCGGCGCTGGCTAAAACAGTAAGAGAGAAAATCATGGAGCCGACGGTAAAGGCGCTACACGAAGAGGGCAGGGCCTATAGGGGCGTCCTCTACGGCGGCTTAATGGTTTCCGACGGTAACCCCAAGGTGCTTGAGTTCAACGCCCGCTTTGGCGACCCCGAGGCTCAGGTCACCTTACCACTGCTTAAAACCGACTTGGTGGACATTATGCTGGCGGTCAGCGATAACAAGCTCGACAAAGTTAAAATTGAATGGAGCGATGACGCCTGCGTGGGGGTGGTCATGGCCTCGGGCGGCTACCCCGGCAGCTATAAGACCGGCCTGCCTATCAGCGGGCTGGACAAGCTGGATAAAGACATCGTCGTCTTTCACGCCGGCACCAAGCTCGGCTCAAATGGACAGATTTTGACCAGCGGAGGACGGGTGCTCACCGTTATGGCGCGGGGCAAGAGCCTCGCCGAAGCCCGAGAGAAGGTCTACGCCAACGTCCCCCGCATTAAGTTCGAAGGCTGCCACTACCGCAGGGACATCGCTTTAGTGAAATAGGGCGAAATAGGGGGTGACTTTTGGGCAAAAAGTCAAAGGTTACTGTTGAGGAGCTTTTCCTGATCTTTTACGAGTCACAGGTCTTTAATAATGACGCAGTTTCATCTTTGGCAAAAGAAGTGGTCGATTTTATTGTTGAAGCCGATCATACATTCAAGGTTGTTGATTTAACCAAGCTCAAGCGAGAATTGATGGCTTTAAGGATTGAGCTCTTTAATTTTGCTTGGCTCACGTACAGTGATGAACTCTCGTTAACTGATCCAGAGGCTGCCAACAAAAACATCTTGACGGGGGTGGTTTTCACCAAAGTTTATTTAGATAAGTTGGGAAGAAGGGATATCTGGGATGTTATGAGGGTATACAACTCTGCCATAGCGAGGGCAGGAGACGATGCAAGTTCCGTCTCATGGTCGGGCATAGATACGAGCCTCTTTCCAGGGTTCCCAAGGGTAGGTGTTTCGTTTCCAGATGAGCAAAGTAAGAGAGAGTTTTTGTTAAAGGAGAGGGAAGACACAAGGCGACACTTTTCTCAAGAATTTGCCGAGTCTACCAGAGATTTAGATTGCGCAGACCGTTGTGCCAATCTTTTCATGAGTTGTTCATCGTGGAAGGATGGTGTAATCAGCCAGAAGTTAACAACCGAGTTTATTAACAGACTGGGACTTAACCAAAACTTGAATTGTGAAGCGATTTTCAGACTTCAAAGAATAATAGTTGGCTTATATAATGGAGCAAGGGACTTTATTGAAATAAAACCATTTGAACGTGAGTATATTGATAGTTTACGAAGCGTTGTCGCAGGATTGAAAAAAGCGGTTAGAGATAAAAAGTAAACGGATAGTATACATTAACCGCAATCTACATTATTATATAAGTGTTTCCACTCCTTAAAGGGAGGTAAAAAAATGCCGCTGGTCGCCGTGGTTATGGGTTCCAAGTCGGATGCCGAAGCCATACAGCCGACGCTTGATATCCTGGAAGCCCTGGGCATCGAGCACGAGGTCAACGTTATCTCCGCCCACCGCAACCCCGACAAGGCGCGGGAATATGCCCTCTCGGCGCGGGAACGGGGCATCGAGGTCATCATTGCGGCGGCGGGCGGGGCGGCGCACCTGCCCGGTGTGTTGGCCAGCTGGACAACCTTGCCCGTCATCGGCATACCCATCGCCAGCGGCGAGCTTAAAGGTGTCGATGCCCTCTACTCTATCGTCCAGATGCCGGCGGGCATACCGGTGGCTACCGTGGCTATCGGCAGCGCCGGCGCCAAGAACGCCGCTTACCTTGCCGCCGAAATACTAGGCATAAAGCATGCTAAAATAAGAAAAGCCTACGAGAACTATCGCCAGGAACCGCGAGGAGACAAAAAATGATTGAGCGCTATTCCAGGCCCCGAATGAAACGAGTCTGGTCGGACGAGAACAAGTTCGACAAGTGGCTCCGGGTGGAGATTGCCGTCTGTGAGGCGTGGGTGGAGTCGGGCGTTATCCCCCGCAAAGAGCTTTCCAAGATAAAGCTGGCGCGGGTCAATCTCAAGCGCATGGAGGAAATCCTAAAAGAGACCCACCACGACGTCACCGCTTTCTTGGGCTCGGTATCCGAGAGTCTGGGCGAGGAATCGCGCTTTATCCACCTTGGGCTTACCTCCAACGATGTCATCGATACCGCCTTGAGCCTGCAATTACTTGAGGCGACGCAAATCTTAAGTGAGGACATAAAGGGGCTTATCGCGGTGCTGGCACAGCAGGCCATCAAGCATAAATACACCGTCATGATTGGCCGCACCCACGGCATTCACGCCGAGCCTATATCCTTCGGCTTCAAGCTGGCGCTCTGGACGGACGAGATGAGGCGCAACCTGCATAGACTGGCCGAAGCCGAAAAGGTTATCGCCGTAGGCAAGATTTCGGGGGCGGTGGGCACCTACGCCACCCTGACTCCCGAGGTCGAGGAGAAGGCCTGCGCCAA
>DAOUMR010000107.1:0-3177 GCA_034409905.1 Dehalococcoidales bacterium
GCTGGTAATGATAACCGCCGTGTCCCGAAGCAGGTTTAGCTTCTCCAGAGTAGTGAAGAACTCCTTAACGTAATCGTCAGCCTCGCGGACATGGGCGTCGTAGAGCTTCCTTAGCAGCTTTACCGTCCCTTTATCGGAGACATCCCTCTTGAGCAATACCTCGCTGAAGAGGCGGAACATTTCGTCACGGGTGAGGCTAATTGAGGAGTCCACCAGGTCGATATATTCTCTCTCGGGCACATAGGGCTCGTGAATGTCCATATAGTGCAACCAGAGGAAAAAGGGCCGGTTATCCCTTTGATGTGAGGTCAGCCAACTGGTCACCTTGCTGTTGATGACGTCGCCTTTTATATAAGGCATCAGCTCGCTGACCTCTTCCTCCATAGAGTCGTAAAAAACATCCCAGCCCCGGTTCCAGCCCAGGTAATCACAGAGGTAGGGGTTGGAATGGAAGGCAGCGGTGACAATCCCCGCCTGCTTAAGGGACTCCGAAATCAGCGTCCGCTGGGGTGAGAGTCCCTTGGGCTTACCGTAGTCCAGGTAATAGGACGAGGTGAGTATGCCCGGGAATGACGCCTGGGTGTAAGGCCCGCTGCTCTGCCCCTTGGTAAAGCGAATACACCTATCCTGCAGGGAGTCGATAAAAGGGGTCAGCCCGGACTTGTTGCTGTAGCAGCCCAGGGAATCCTTCCTCAGAGCGTCAATGGTGAGCAGGACGACGTTCTTCATCGGCTGCCCCCCGATTTATCCCGATAGTATTTGATCAAGATATCGACTATTTCCTTTCGGCTGAACTGCTCGGACGGTCTCTCTCCCTTAGCCAGCATCTCACGAAGGCGCGTCCCGCTGACCAGAAGATGGTCATCATCAGGGTGAGGACAGGTCTTGGCCGAAGCCATGGCACCGCACTTTTGGCACCAGAAGGTCGAGTCCAGCTTCAGCGGTTGTATGTACAGGTCACCGGGATTCAACGTATCGAAAATTTTCTGGGCGTCGAAGGGCTCATAGTAGTTGCCCACGCCGGCATGGTCTCGCCCCACGATGAGATGGCTGCAGCCAAAGTTCTGGCGGATGATGGCGTGCAGTATGGCTTCCCTCGGGCCGGCATAGCGCATCTCCATAGGGTAGACCTTAAGCAGCACCCTGTCGGCGGGGTAATAGTTGTCCAGGAGCACCCGGTAGCATTCCATCCGCACCTCAGCGGGTATGTCGCTGGGCTTCAGCTTGCCCACAATAGGGTGGATGAAAAGCCCATCACAGACCTCAAGGGCAATCTTGCTCAGGTACTCGTGGGAGCGGTGCATGGGGTTCCGGGTCTGGAAAGCGGCTATCGTCCTCCAGCCTTTTTGGGCAAATATAGCCCTTGTCTCCGCGGGCCGGGCGAACTCAGGGAATTTCTGCGGATAATCGCCTTCATTGAACACCCTGACCTTGCCCCCCAGGTAGACCTCGCCCTGCTCGTAAAGGCTTTTAACACCGGGGTGGGCGGGGTCATCGGTGCTAAAGACGCCGACGGCCTCCGCCTTCTTATCATAAGAGTATCTCTCTTCAACCAGCATGCTGGCCAGAATCTCATCCCGCTCTGGATTGATCAGCGCTACCTTCTGGCCCTCTCCGATCGTTTCAGCCTCTCTCTGGGACACGGGGAGAGTAATCGGGATGGGCCAGAGCAGTCGGCTCTTAAGGCGCATCTCCCGGACAACGCCCTCGTAGTCTTCCCTGCCCATAAACCCCTTAAGGGGACTGAAAGCCCCCATCGCCAGCATAATGAGGTCGGACAGCTCGCGGGACTTTAGCACTATTTGCGGTAAAGACCTGGCTTCACCGAGGGCTTCTTCCCGCTCCTCACTATCAACTATTAAAGGCAATAGTGTCCCACCGTGGGGTGGCACTAAAGCGGACATAGCACTCCTTCCTTATCAATAACCAAGGCGACTGAGGCGCTTCTCCAGAGTTTTCTTCTCGTTCGCTGGCTTTTTGCGTAGCGTTAACTCGAATCGGTTCGGGTCTAAGAGCCTTCCCTTAAGACCCGGATAGTCGGGGCCGTAGCGGTGGGCGAGAAAGACGTTATTGTTGTAGCCGACTATCGGCTCTCCCATAATATAAATCGGGCTAATGTATTCCCAGACCAGCTCCTTGTCCGCAGTGACCTCAAAGAACCTCCCCGATGGGCCATCACAGATAAGCGTGTTGCCGTTGGGCAGGCGCTGGGCACCGGATATGAAACAGGCGCTGAAGCGCAGCGGGGTCTCGTCCTTGAATTCCCAGACAATCTCGATAGTCTTCGGGTTCACCTCCAGCACCCGCGAAAAACCCATCATGCCGTAGGGGTTGGTGGGGCTGCTGGGGCGGTGCGAACCGTTGTCAAAGACCAGGATGTTGCCGTTATCCAGCATATTGGGGTTGTGCGGGTGAGCCAGCTCCCCAGCCCCCCACCGCCACTTAAAGTCGCCCGTAGCCTTGTCGATAATGACGATGGCGTTAAGGGTAAGCAGGGCGGTGATGACGTTGCCGTCGGGGGTGACCGAGCAGGAATTGGCGTGAGTCCACTCAGCCCGCCAGCAGAGGGGGCAGATGGCGTCAGCCTCCGGGTCCAGGTGCTCGTAGCCCAACCACTCCCAGACTACCTTGCCTTCGGGTGTAACCTCGCGAAAGGAATCGGCCCACATAACCCCGTCCCGCTCCGTCCCCGCCACACCCCCCTTAACCCTGGCGGCAATACCATCGGGCGTTTTTACCCATCTTAAGACCATGGTATTGCCGTTAGGTAGGCGATGGAAGTCATGATGCATATAGGGGTCTTCGTATTTCCAAATTTTGGAAAAAACACCGCAGCTCAAACAAAAAATAGATCGATTGTGCAACCAAAACCAGATATTACTCGTCAAATAATACATGAACCCGCAGTGGTTATAATCATCGACGATGTAGGAACTGATATGACGTACTTTTCCGCATTAATGGAATTAAAGTATCCGCTGACGATATCCATACTGCCGGGTGAGAAATATTCAGTTTTATGTGCTGAAATTGCTCATCAAAACGGTTTTGAAGTAATGCTCCACCAGCCGATGCAGCCGAAGAACAGCGAGTCGAAGTATTACGGTTACGGAGAAATAAAAGTAAAAATGAAGCCCAAGTTTGTACTTGGAGTATTACGTGAAAATATAAAAAGCA
>DAOUMR010000108.1:0-6114 GCA_034409905.1 Dehalococcoidales bacterium
CCCGAGCTGGCTGACGACCCCAGATTTAAGGACCACCTCACCCGACTCAAGGAGGAAAATGCCACCTCCATCCTCAGGATTATCGCCGACTGGACGAGAAAAAAGGCAGCTAGAGAGATTGAGAAACTGGCGGAAAAGCACGGCTTCGCCGCCAGTCACGTTTTTAACACCAAGGAAGTGGTGGAGGATAAGCACTTCCGGGCTCGGGGCTTTATGACTGAGGTTGATGACCCTATGCTCGGGCAGTATCTCGACCACGAGTTCCCGGTGATGATGTCCAAGACCCCACCCAAGGTTGAGTGGGCGTGCCGGCCGGTAGGCTTTGACAACGAATACATAATGACCGAGGTCCTAGGCAAAAGCGAGGAGGAGATTAAACGGCTATATGAGCGCGGTGCCCTGGGCAAATGGGCCGACGTGCCCACCCGCCGCCCACCGTCGAACTGGGACGGCAAGTCCGGGCTGAGAATGCCGCTGGACCTTTCGTCGTTTGCCCGCGAGGCTCCCCCCTTTAAGAAAAACAAGGGAGCTCTTAAGGAACAAGCTGCCTTTTTGGCCCTGATAAGGGACCGGGACAACCCAGCCGTTGTTCATACCCAGCCCGAAGCCCTGGATGATATAACCGTCCTGGACTTGAGCTACAAGAACTATGCCGGCTGCTACTGCTCCTCAATGCTGGCCGAGTTTGGGGCTAAGGTGCTGCGGATAGAGCCGCCGGAGGGCGATTTCATCAGGAGCTGCACCCCTTACGGCATGCTGCACAAGGGTGAGGGGCTTAACTACTTGTCCGAAGGCAGGAACAAGCATCATGTCACCCTTAACCTGAAAGAGCCTGAGGGCCGCGAGATACTAAAAAGCCTGGTCGTCAAAGCCGACGTACTCATAGAGACCTTTAAGCCCAGGGTTATGGATGAGTGGGGCATCGGCTACGAGGATTTGAAGAAGATTAACCCGAAGCTGATATTCGCTTCCATAACCGGTTACGGGCAGTTCGGGCCCATGAGCCGCAACTCGATGCCCGACTACGATAATATCGCCCAGGCCAGGTCGGGAGTGCAGTCGGCGACGGGAGAGGTTATGCCCGAGGGTAAGAGCTACGACGATTGTCCCTGGGCAGTGCCAACCAAGGCCGGGCCCTGGATAGCCTGGGCGCAGCCGGGGACGTTTATGGCCGTCGGTATCCTAGCGGCGCTGCACTGGGGAAAGGTAAGCGGCCAGGGGCAGGCGCTGGATGTGGCCACGGCTGAGGCCTATGCCCGTTTTGATGACTACGCTGCGTTGTGGTATCAGGAGACAGGAATTATTTGCGAGCGCTTCGGCAGCCTAGATACTGCGGGCTGGCTCTACTGTTTCGCGCCGACCAAGGATGGTGCCGTTTTCCTGGGTGGATTGAGGCTGGAGATGTGGCAGGCCTTTGCCGATATGCTGGGTAAGTGGGACGAGTGGGGTGCCGCCAGCTGGAAGACGCTGCAGGTCTTTATGCGCAAGGACGAGCAATTAAAGTGGGCACCCAAGGTCTTCGCCGAGACGCGTAAATACACCAACGACGAGCTGGTGGCCATGTCGATAGAGTACTCCCAGAAAGGGCGACTGGCTCCCATTACCCCGGTGGTGGCGCCGGTCTGCTCTCCCCAGGAAGCGATGGAAGATGCTAACTGGTTAGAGCGGGGGATGTTCATGCCAGTCCAAGACCCCATTTACGGAGAGCTGGTTGTCGCTCAGGCGCAACACAAAATGACCGAAACGCCCATAAGGACAAAGTGGGTATGCCAGCCAGTGGGTTATGATAATGAACGTATCTACAAAGAATATATAGGACAAGGACCGTCCAGACTAAAGAAGTTGAAGAAGGCTGGCATAATTTAGCGGTTGTTGTTCTCCCAGACAGCATGTTGAGCAACCTTTGCCTTGAGTTCATTATGACCATACTGAACAGCAGCCGAAAACCCCGTAAACTGGCCCCCAATTGGTGGGATTATAGCCGGTGTCGTGGTAGTAGCAGGATTGATTGTCTTCCTGGTGGTTAGAAGGGCTGCCCAGAGTTGATGGTGGTGGTTCTTGGTATTACACATTCGCTTGGTTTGTTAAACCTTTAGAGTTACTATCTAAAGACATGAAGAAATACGACTTGAGGAGGTAAAAATGGCAAAACAAAGGGGCACCTGCTTTACCGGATTCCCCAACCTTCCAACAGCTTTGGGATGCTCTTGGCTCAAAGCTAATTGAAGCCGCACAGGAGCGATTGCTTTACACTCGGGTCACTTTTACGACACACCGAATTGAAATTGCACAAAACTGACTTTTGTTACCCAGCTTACGTCTTAGCGGTTTACTGCACTGTTCCGTCCGCGAGCATTTGCTAGACCGCGCCTTTGGCTTTATACTACCATTAGGGTAATGGCCAAAATCCTGATTGTCGAAGACGACCGCAACCTGCTGGATAGCCTCAAATATAACCTGCGTAAAGAGGGCTATAACGTCGTCACCGCGGTTGACGGCGCCGAGGCCCTGGATGTCGCCCGCCGGGAAAAACCCGACCTCCTTGTCTTGGATATAATGCTGCCTAAGATGAGCGGCTTCGAGGTGTGCCGCATCCTGCGTCAGGAGATGTCCGTCCCCGTCCTGATGCTCACCGCCAAGGACGAAGAGGTCGATAAGATAGTCGGGTTGGAGATCGGCGCCGACGACTATATGACCAAGCCCTTCAGTATGCGGGAATTGCTGGCGCGCATAAGGGCGATGCTGCGCCGGGCCGACATGGCGGTTCAGCCGGCGGCTCAGGCTGAATCCTTAAAAATCGGCGAGCTGGAGATTGACGTTGGTCGTCACCAGGCTTTACGTCAGGGCAAGCCCCTGGAGCTTACCCCCAAGGAGTTCGAGTTGCTCCTCTTCTTGGCCCGAAATAAGGGACTTGTCTTCAGCCGGGAACAGCTCCTGGATAAGGTCTGGGGCTATGACTACGCCGGCGAGACGCGGACGGTGGACGTCCATATCAGGTGGTTGAGACAGAAAATAGAGACTGACCCCGCCCACCCCCGACTTCTGCTGACGGTAAGGGGGGCGGGTTATAAGCTGGAAGGCTAATATGTTTCGCAGCATTCAATGGCGCATTACCCTTCCCTTCATTCTGGTGATAGTAGTCACTATGGGTGTCCTCGGCGTCTATCTGGTCAGCTCTACCCGCAACTCCCAGCTCGATAGCCTACGCTCTCAATTAGAGAATGAAGCCAAGATTACCGCCGAAGCTAGCCTGCCCGGTTTCCTCGGTCCGGATAAGGAGACAGTCCTCGACGCCCTGGCTAAGAAGCTGGGGGCTGAAATCGACGCCAGGGTCACCATTATTGCTCAGGACGGCACCGTGCTGGGCGATTCCGACCAAGACCCCCTGGTTATGGAAAACCACGCCACCCGCCCCGAAATCATTGACGCCCTGGCGACAGGCGTTGGCGAGAGCACCCGCTACAGCGTTACCCTGGGGCGAAAGATGATGTATGTAGCGGTGCCCATCTCGTATCAGGATGAAATTCTGGGCGTAGCCCGCGTCTCGCTCCCCTTGACGGCCGTGGAGAGCCTGGTACGTCAGGTGACGGTGAGCATTATCATCGCCATGGCCGCCGCCGCTGTGCTGGTAACTCTGGCCGCCTGGATTATCGCCCGCATCACCACCCGCCCCATACGGGAGCTTACCGCCGCCTCTAAGCAAATTGCCTCCGGGGAACTGGGGCAGAAGATAACCATAGAGGCCAAAGACGAGGTGGGGGAGCTGGCCCATGCCTTCAACGAAATGTCCTTAAGACTAAAGGAATCGGTGGCGGAAATCTCCGAAGACAGAGCCAGGCTGGCCACCATCCTTGATAACATGGCCGACGGCGTAATCATGACCGATGACGAGGGCAGCATCTCGCTGGCTAACCGGGCCGCCGAAAAGCTGTTTAACTTCAGGGAGACGGTGGGCAAGCCGCTCATCGAGGCGGTGCGCGACCACGAGGTCGACGAGCTGTTGAAGCTATGCCTGAAAACAGCCAAGACGCAATCCGTCAACTATGAATCGGGCACATCGAAAAAATATCTGCGGGCGATTGCCATCCCCATTAACCACAGCGGCGTCCTGCTCCTCTTTCAGGACCTCACTGAGCTGATAAAGCTGCAGACGACAAGGCGCGAGCTTATCGGCAACATATCCCACGAGTTCCGCACGCCCCTGGCCGGCATCAAGGCGATGGTGGAAACCCTGCAGGGCGGCGCCGTCGACGACAAAAAGGCAGCCCGTGATTTTCTCACCCGCATTGACGGCGAGGTCGACCGTTTGACCCAGCTGGTGGCCGAGCTGACCGAGCTTTCCCGCATCGAGACGGGCAAAGCCGAGCTTAAGCAGGAGCCGGTGGACCTGAACCATTTAGTGGAGGAGATCGTCAGCCAACTCAGTCCGCAGGCGGAGAGGCAAAAGCTAACGATAGAGAAAAAACTCGCCGCCGACCTGCCCCCGGTCACCGCCGATAAGGCCAGGGTGCGTCAGGTGATTAGCAACCTGGTGCACAACGCCATCAAGTTCACCCCCGAAGGGGGCAAAATAACGATTACCACCAGAGCGCTCGGGGGAGCCGTCGGCGTCGATATCGCCGACACCGGCATAGGCATCCCTGAGGAAGACCTGCCCCATGTCTTCGAGCGTTTCTACAAGGGGGACAAGGCCCGCGCCGAGGCGGGCACCGGCATGGGGCTTGCCATTGCTAAGCACGTTGTCGAGGCTCACGGCGGCACTATCCGGGTGGAAAGCGAGGAGGGAAAAGGGTCTACTTTCAGCTTCAGCTTGCCGCTTTAAAATTTTAACCAAAATTTAACACGGCCTTAAACCGTCCTTAAAGTTCAGCCACTAGACTGATAGTAGATGAACAGGACAACAGGTTTAAGGCCTTTTTGTTGGGACAGTGCCATGAAGAAGGTGGTGTTTGTCTGCGGCCACAACGCCGGTCGGAGCCAGATGGCGGAGGCATTTTTTAATCACCTCGCCCGGGGCAGGGCGGTAGCTATTTCGGCAGGAGTCACACCTTCAACACAGGTCATTCCTACAGTGGTAGATGCCATGCGGGAAGCGGGCATCGACATCAGCCAGCAGAAGCCAAAGAGGCTTACCCCTGAGATGCTCCAGGATGCGGAAAGGGTTATCACCATGGGTTGCAGCGTGGAAGAAGCCTGCCCCGCCACCCATGTCCCCAGCGAGGACTGGGGGCTTGATGACCCGGAGGGAAAGCCGATAGACGAGGTAAGGCAGATAAGAGACCAAATCAGGGCTAAGGTAGAAAAACTGGTTAAAGAAATCAAGTGATTGAAATAAAAAGGAGGTGAGAGATTGAAGAAACTGACACTGGCACTGGTGGCCCACGACGCCAAGAAAGAAGACATGGTGCAACTGGTCAAAGCGCATAAGGAAGAGATGGAAGGGCTTAACCTGGTGGCTACCCGCAGCACCGGGCGTCTCATCCAGGAGAGGACGGGGCTAAAGGTGAGATTGCTAGAGAGCGGCTCTATGGGTGGTGACCAGCAGGTTGGCGCTCTGGTGGCTAACGAGGCCATAAAGGCGGTCATTTTCCTGCGCGACCCGCTTACGGCGCACCCCCATGAACCGGACGTATCGGCGCTGTTGCGGGTCTGCGATGTGCACAACGTGCCTCTGGCCACCAACCTGACTACCGCCGAGGCCGTTCTTCACCTTATTTTCGAGCACCCCGAAGCGTTAGGTGGGCATCACCTTGCTGCCGGATACATCGAGGAAATGGCAGCAGTTCATGGATAAAGGGATAAGATTAATAATTCAGAAGGAGGCAACAATTTGTTTAAACTAGTCAAAAAGTGGTTCGTGTTACCGCTGGCACTGGTGATGTTAGCTGCTATCGCCATGGCCGGTTGCGGCGGCAATAACGGTTCCGCAAACGGGGACGGACTATCGGGTTCGTTCAATATCATCGGCTCCAATACGGTGGAGCCGCTGAGCGCGGTCTGGGCGGAGGATTTTATGGCGATGAACCCCGGGGTGAGCATTGCCGTTAGCGGCCCTGGCTCCGGCGTGGGCATCGCCGCCCTGATTGACGGCACCACCGACATCTGTCAGGCTTC
>DAOUMR010000109.1:0-4136 GCA_034409905.1 Dehalococcoidales bacterium
TATACAAAAATTCGTGGGGGGTGGGGGATTGATTCTGGGTATCTGCAACGGCTTCCAGGTCTTGGTCAAGGCGGGCATACTGCCCCAGCCTAACGGCGCCAGCCAGAAGCTGACGCTGGCCAATAACGACTCCAGCCGCTTCGAGTGCCGCTGGGTCTATTTGAGCGTCGATAAGAAGAGCCCCTGCGTCTTTACTAAAGGTATAAATTCCCTCTACCTGCCCATAGCCCACGGCGAGGGTAAGGTGATGGCGGAAGCGAAAGCGCTGGCTGGCTTAGATGTGGTCCTCCGCTACGCCGACAAAGAAGGCAATGTCAGCGCCGACTATCCCTATAACCCCAACGGCTCGGCGGACAGCATCGCGGGGATATGCGATAGCTCGGGGCGCATCTTCGCCCTGATGCCCCACCCCGAGAGGTTTTTGCGCTGGACGCAGCACCCGCGCTGGGTGAGGGAAGCGAAGCGGGAGTGGGGGGACGGCTTCGGCATCTTCCGCAACGCCGTGGAGTGGGTCAAGAGTGCCTGAAAAGAGCTACCTCGCCTCCTGGAGCGGGGGTAAGGACGGCTGCTTTGCCTGTTACCGGGCGCTGGCCCAGGGCTACAAAATCTCTCACCTGGTCAATTGCGTCGCCAAAGAATACCAGCGGGTCAACTTTCACGGCACGGAAACGCGCCTGGTTCAAATGCAGGGCGAAGCTGTTGGCATACCCGTTTTTCAGAAGGAGACGACCTTCGGCAACTACACCGAAGACTTCAAAGCCGCCATTCGCACCCTGCTCCCACAAGGCGTAAAGGGGATGGTCTTCGGCGATATCTACAACGACGAGCATCTTAAGTGGGTTCAGGGGGTCTGCGCTGACTTAAGCATCGAAGCCGTCGAGCCTTTGTGGGGTGAGAGCACGGATGACGTCATCATCGGTTTTCTTAATGCCGGCTTCGAGGCGGTTATCGTCGCCGCCAGAGCCAGCCTGATTGACGAGAAGTGGCTGGGCCGGCGGGTGGACCGAGATTTTATCGATTACCTCAGGGCTAAGGCTATCGACCCCTGCGGTGAGAGTGGGGAGTACCATACCGTAGTTATCAATGGGCCTTTGTTCAAGCGAGAAATCGAGATAACCGAGAGCCGGACTATCCGACGGGGCGACTACTGGTTTCTGGACACAATTAACTACAAACTCGTTTGATACCACCACTGACTTACTGTTAAAAGGGATTTGACAAGAGCGTTATATCGATTGTAATATAACAAGGGAAAATGACCGAGATACCCAAGTTCAGGCCGAAGAAGACGGAGCTTCATTCCCGCCACCCAACCCCCGGAGAACGGGTAAGGGGCCGGATATGGCTGGAGCGCGACGGCGAGCTCTATATGGGGTGGGGGAGGGCCATGCTTCTGGAGAGAATCGATAAATACGGCTCAATCGCCGCCGCCGCCCGTTCCATGAAGCTGGGCTACCGCAACGCCTGGCTCTGGATTGAGTCGGCCAACCGACTGGCGCCCAAGCCGCTGGTAGAGAAGACCACCGGTGGGGTGGGGGGAGGCTACGCCCGCCTCACCGACGAAGGACGTAGAACAGTCAAGGAGTACAAAGAGCTACGGGCCAAGTTAGAGGACTTCATCGAGCAGGTCGCCTGATTTTTTTGTCAGACGTTATATCCAGAACGATATAACCAATCTGACCTAGAAAGCAAAAGATATGCGAAGACTGGTTCTACTACTCCTGGTGGGGCTATTGTTTCTTGTTCCCGTCGGTGGGTGCGCTCAACAGGATGACGAGCCTATCGGCATGGCGGTGGAGTTCACGGACCACGCCGCCTGCGCCTACATCGCCCAGGATATGGGTTGGTACGAGGAGGAGGGGCTGGAGCTAACCGCATACGAGAGCTATGTCACCGGCATGGCTCTGGCGGCGGCGCTGGGCAGGGATGAAATCGGTGTCGCCTATATCTGCCTGGTGCCGGCGATAAACGTTTATGCCAACGCCGGGGTGCCCATAAAAATCGTGGCCGGGACGCATAAGTACGGCTACGGGCTGGTGGTCAACCCCGATAAGATACAAACGGTTTACGACCTGGAAGACCCCGATATCCGCATCGGTTGTGTCAGGGAAGGGGGCGCCGTTGACGTGCTAATGCACAAGACGATAGATGAATATGGACTGGATGAAGCTAAGGTCATAGATAATATCCAGCGTATGAACCCGCCCAAGATAGTCCTCTCCGTAGGGCTGGGGCAGTTGGACGCCGCCTTTCTCCCTGAACAGTGGGCGACCATGGCCGAGGACTACGGCTTTGAGATGCTGCTGATGAGCCAGGATATCTGGCCCGATATGCAGGGCAGCGTGCTGGTGGTCAAGCAGGACCTGCTCGATAACCACCCTGAGGTCGTGGAAAAGCTGGTGGAGGTGTCACAAAGGGCGACCGGGTGGGCCAACGATAACCTTGAGGAGGCCGCCGAGGTTATGGCGCGACAACTGCAGATTGCCGGCACGGACATACTGCCCGAGGCACTGGGCGAAGGCTCTGGCACTCTGGAGATTACCGCCGCGGCTTTGCTGCGCTCCATGGAGAGGCTGGACTATACGCTTGGCATCGACCCTGAAGTCGTCCAGCAGACCATAGACTACCTGGCCGAGCTGGGCTATATCGCCAGCAGCTTCGATGCCAGTGAGATTCTGGATTTAAGGTATATAGATGCTGAATAGTCTTAAAAAGCTGAGACCGGGGTGGGGCATTGTCCCCGTACTCGTCTTTCTGGCTCTCTGGGAGATTATCGCCCGGCTCGACCTCACCCCGGGGCAGTTCAGCTTTCCCCCCTTCTCCACGGTGATGGTGGAGTTCTATAACCTGGCGGCCAACGGCGTGCTGGGCGATAACTTTTTGGCCAGCCTTTCCCGGGTGCTCGTCGGTTTCTGCGCCGGCTCTATTGCCGGGCTGATGGTGGGCACGGCTATGGGCTGGACGGAGAAGTTGAACAAGGCATTGCACCCCATCGTCAGCCTGCTTTACCCCATACCCGCCCTGGGCTGGTTGCCGCTGCTCATGCTCTGGATAGGCATCAACGAGATGCTGCCCATCACCATCATCTTTATCTGCTCCTTCTTTCCCGTCCTCTATAACACCGTCACCGGTATCAGGAACGTGGATAAAGACTATATCAGGGTGGCGCGGACGCTGGGGGCATCCGATTTCAAGATTCTGACCACGGTGGTGATGCCCCTGGCGCTGCCCAACATATTTACTGGCTTCCGGCTTGAGGCGGGCATGGCCTGGCGGGTAATCATCGCCGCCGAGATGGTGGCTATTCCCACCGGCATCGGTGCCCTGATGATGAAGGCGGAGAGCCTGATTCGCATCGACATTATCATCGTCTGTTTGATAGTTCTGGCCGTGATGTGCCTTTCCTTCGAGAAGTTCTTCGAGTTCCTGGAGGCTAAGATAACCACCAAGTGGAGGTAGCGTGCCCTCAATAAGATTAGAAAACATCTGTAAATTTATCTGCCGCGATGTAGAACTGGAGATAAACGACCGCGAGCTGCTGATCCTGCTGGGGCCGAGCGGGGCGGGCAAGACCACGCTGCTCAACATTATTGCCGGGCTTACCGATTACGAGGGCTCGGTTCTCTTCGACAGCCAGCGGGTGGATAAACTGCCCGCCAGCAAGCGGGGGGTGGGCTACCTCTTCCAAGATTTGTTCCTCTTCCCCCACCTCGATGTCTCGGCCAACATCGCCTATGGCTTAAGAGCGCAGAAATCTCCCCGGGACGGTGTTGAGGAAAGGGTGGCCGAGCTGCTGCACTTAATGAAAATAAGCCACCTCGCCGAGCGCTATCCCAAACACTTAAGCGGCGGCGAGAAGCAGCGGGTCGCCCTGGCACGTGCCTTGGCCCTTTCCCCCCGTGTCCTGCTCCTCGACGAGCCTCTGAGCAGCCTCGACGCCCAGACGGCCAAATACCTGCGGACCGAACTGAAACAACTGCAAAAGAAGCTGGGCATCACCACCATCTACGTCACTCATGACCTGGCCGAAGCCGAGGAGATGGCCGACCGCATCGCCGTCATCCAGGAGGGGCAATTACAGCAGGTGGGTAAACCCGAGGAGGTCTTTTTCTACCCGGTAAACGAAGCCGTCTCCG
>DAOUMR010000110.1:0-13118 GCA_034409905.1 Dehalococcoidales bacterium
AGCAATAGGTTCTGAGAACTCGCCTTCAATCTGAGGGTATGACTGCTCTACCTTCAGGCACAAGCTGCTAACCGTCACCCCCTCCCATCCTCGGGCCTGCAGGGGTAACGGTGTTGCTACCGTAAAACTGCCACTCAACTCATCCACAGCCACGTCGTAACTGCCAGCCTTTTCTTTAGTCACATCAAAACTGACAGTCTGGCTACTACCAGCGGCAACAGTTACGCTCTTTTCGGCTTCATTTACGTCATCTATCCTGAGGATGACCGTGTAGCTACCCTCTATGTCACCAGTATTAGCGACCGATACAGTGATGGCTACCGTCTCACCGGAGACAACCTCAGTCGGCTTAATTGACAGGTCTGACGTTGAGAAAGCGGCTGGTGCCGGAGTCGGCGTTGGTGTATGAGTGTAAGTAGAGGCAGGCGTTGGCACCGTTGTTTCCCCTGCTTCCTCTTTAGCACAGCCGCTCATTATCATAACGGCTAAAATCAGCAATCCCACTATGAACAGGCGTATCATTTTTTGGTTCATTTTTTCACATCCTCCTTTACTTTTACCCCCTTCCTTTAGGATTTAGGATTTAGTGCTTCGTGCTTCCTCCCTCACCCCTCCACAATAATATCCTCCAGCGCCCGCTTGGGCACGTGGTGCACCTGCTCCTTGTCCCGCCAGTACTTTATATCGCCGTCGGGCCCCAACTTCTCCAGCACCACCTTCTCCTTGGGCTTGCCCAGCGCCAGCACCAGCAGAATCTCATAATAGTCCGGTATCTCCAGCAGCTTGGCCAGCTTGGTCCGCTGCACGGCGGCCAGGATGCAGCCCCCCAGCCCCCTCTCGGTAGCTCCCAGCATGATGCTCTGGGCGGCGATGCCGTGGTCACAGAGAAAGCCCGTGCTGATGCGGTGGTCGCCGAGGATGATGATATAGGCCGAAGGCTTTTCCCCCTCGGCGGGCCCGCGCCAGTCCTTGAGGTAGCCCGCCCAGCGCAGGCAGGAAAAGATTAAGGCGTTCCTCTCCGGCTCGTTGGCCAGGATATATTTCAGCGGCTGCAGGTTGGCGGCGGAGGCCGAGAGCCGCGCCAAATCCACTAGCTCTTTAAGCGCCTCCCGTTCTATCGGCACCTCCTGATGAAAGCGCCGGTAGCTGCGGTTCTTCACGACCAACCCCCTGAGCATGGCGACCTCCTTTTTACATAACGGCGAGACCAAAACAAATCAAAACAATTCCCCGTTTTCCCTGTTTTGTGCCTGACTTAACATAACTCTAAAAACAAATAATGGTAGCTAGTCCTGCCCGAATTGTTTTTCCAAAACAAAAAGGTCATTTTGTCGTTTTATTTATACCTCTTCACCTCGAACCGGTAGAGCTTCACCGGCTCGTCGGGGTCGATGCCCGCCTTGAGGCGGCAGATTTCGACCTGCTCCTCGACGGTGTTCACCCCCTCCAGGTCGGGCAAAAGCAGCCCCTTACGCCACCCCGCCTCCACGATGACTCCGTAGCGCTTGGGGTCGAGCTGCTCAGGGCTCGGCACCAGCTCGGGTCTGGTGAGGATGTCTATGCTGTATTCCAGCTTTTTAAGCTCGTCTTTAGTGACCGGCAGGAAGCGCGGGTCTCGGGTGGCCGAGCTGATGGCGTTGGCCACAATCTCCTCAGCCACGTTAGCGTGCTGGGGCTCAAAGGTGCCGATGCAGCCCCTCAGCTCGCCGAGCTTATGGATGGAAACGAAGACGCCCGCCTGCTCCTTCATCTCGGCGCTGAGCCTTCTGGGCCGGATGGCCTCGCCCTTCCTGACGAAGGCCTCCACCGTTCTCTTGGCCAGTCTCACCAGGGGGTGCATCTCATTTGCCTCCGCCCTTGATAATGATGCCGGCATAGCCGACCACAGCGGAGTAATCGCCGGTGACATCGCCGCTGGTCTGGTATTTGACCAGCTCTGCCTTGGTGGCGCCCAGCTCCTTGGCGGCGACGATGAGGCTGACGGCGGGCGCATAGCCGCACATGGTAATATCGAACTCAGCGACTCTTCTTAGCAGCTCGTCTTCGTCCAGCTTCAGGATGGCGCCTATAGCCTGGGTGTCCTTCTTCTGCGCCGACTCCTGCGGCTCGTAGTGAGTCATGTCGCTCGAGGCGATGATGACCACCCCTCGGCCCAGCGCCTTGACCGCCGCGGCTATCTCTTTGCCGACCTCCTTGTAGATAGCGCCGCTGGGGTGGCCAAACACCATGGGCACCAGCTTGAAATCGGGCTTGAAGTACTGCAAAAAGGGGAGCTGAACCTCAATAGAGTGCTCGTGGATATGGGCCCGGTCGTCCTCCTCAAGATGTTTCGAAGTGGACAGAATCTTCTTGGCCAATTCCGAGTCAATCTCTACTTCTCCCAATGGCGTTTGCCATACGCCTTCGGTCATGATGCTTAAGGGCCTGCCGGCTCCGGTGTGGTTGGGCCCCATGATGATGAAGGTATCCTTGAATTTGATTCTTGATATAACCGCCCCCGCCACCGGCCCCGAATAGATATAGCCGGCGTGGGGCGAAACCAGCCCGATTACCTCTTCTTTAGTCACGTCCTCTTTAACCATTAACTCAATCATCGCCTTGAGCTTCGAGGCTGATTCCGGATAGAACTGCCCGGCGACAACCGGCCTTCTTATCATTTCACCCTCCCTTCCGTCATGAAGTTAAGCTCCGCCCCGCAGAACTGGCACTTCGAGCCATCCAGCCCGACCACTTCAGTCTGGTAGCCGAACCTCTTGACAACAGTCTTGCCGCAGGAGTAGCAGACGGTGTTTTCTTGGTTGTGTCCGGGGACATTGCCGACATAGACGAACTTGAGCCCCGCCTTTTCCCCGATTTCGCAGGCATGCTCCAGGGTGGCTATGGGGGTGGGGGGTAAGCCGGTCAAGTGGTGTTGGGGGTAAAAGCGGGTCACGTGCCAGGGTGTAAGCTCGCCCAGCTTTTCTTTTATCCAGTCGGCGATGCCCTTGAGCTGCTCGTCGTCATCGTTCATGGTGGGTATGATGTTGGTCACCACCTCGACGTGCATCTTCCACCTGTCCTTAGCCCGCTGGGCGACCTCAAGTATCCCCCGCCAGTTATGTACCTTAGCCAGCTTCTGGTAGAGTGAGTCGCTAAATCCCTTGACATCGACCCGCCAGGCATCCAGGTAGGGTCCGATGACATCCAGCGCCTCGGGGGTGAGGAAGCCGTTGGTCACATAGACCGTGTAGAGATGGTTCTGCTTGGCCAATTTAGCTGAGTCGAGGGTATATTCGAACCAGATGCTGGGCTCGTTATAGGTCCAGGCGATGCCCTGGCAGCGATAGCGTACGGCCAGTTCCACGGCCGCCTCGGACGGGATTTCGTTGCTGCCGAGCCAGGGCTCGTTATTGATGGGGCAGGCAATCTCCCAGTTCTGGCAGTCCTGACAGTGGAAGTTGCACCCCCACCCCCCTATGGAGAAGGCCAGCGTGGCCGGGAAGAAGTGGAAGAGGGGCTTCTTTTCGATGGGGTCGGCGGCTACCGATGACGCCCGGGCGTAGTTAAGGTTGTAGAGGACGCCGCCACGGTTCTGATAGACCCGGCAGACGCCGAACTTGCCGGGGGCGATATTGCAGCGCCACTGGCAAGTGCCGCACCTCACCCGCGAGTGGGGTAGCTTTTCGTAGAGCATTGCCTGGTGCATGATGCTCCTTTATGTAATTATAACACTTGACAGGGGGCAATTATAACCCCTTTGTTTGGGGGGTTCTCCACCCCACCTTGTTTAGCGTAGGTCTTTCTGTCCCACCCACTACCCACCCTATAAGGGTGGTACCCCTTATATATCCTCCTGTAGGGTTTTGCCTCCATACCCCGTTTCCCCCTTTGAAAAAGGGGGATTAAAAGGGATTTCCCAATCCGGAGGGAATTCTAGAGGGAGAATCCCCTCTAAGGGTGGGTAGGGTGGGTCTGAAAAACGTACGCTGACAGAGTGGGGATGTTGGGTGGAAACATAACACCTGCGCTAAACAAGGTGGGGTAGATACAGTCCCTTGACTCCCCAGCCACCACCAGCTAGACTTGTTGGGATGAAAGTCATCGGTCTGACGGGTGGCATCGCCAGCGGCAAGAGCACCGTCGCTCAATTTCTCAAAGAGCTGGGGGCGGTCATCATTGACGCCGATAGCTTATGGCATGAAGCGCTCAAAGCCGATGCCGGGATACGGCGGGAGGTAGTGACTGCCTTCGGCAAAGGGATTGTCAGTTCTAAGCAGGAGATTGACCGTAAGAAGCTGGGCGAAATCGTCTTTGATAACCCGGAGGCTTTAGCCCGCCTGAATAATATAATGCAACCCTGGATGTATGAGATGGTAAAGGCTCAGCTTGAGGACTATCGGCGGCGGGGGGTGAAGGTGGTGGTGCTGGAGTTACCGCTTCTGGTCGAAGTGCCCCTTTCCATGAAGCCCGGCCAGCCTACCTTATCGGACGAGCTGGACGAGGTCTGGGTCACCGTCGCCCCGGAATCCACCGTGCTCAAACGGCTTAAAGACAAAACGGGGCTTTCCGAGGCTCATTCCAAAGCCCGCATCCGCTCTCAGCTGCCTTCGAAAGAGAGGCTGAAGCACGCCGACGTGGTCATCGATACCGATTGCAGCCTTGATGAGTTGAAAGCTAAGGTTAAAAAGCTCTGGCAGGCTCTCGCTTGACACCTAGTCATAGCGCTTGGTAGAATATTCTGTTTGTTTACGGAGGTCTTAAGATTTACGCTGTTATTGAAACCGGCGGTAAGCAGTACAAGGTCAGCCCCGGCCAGACCATAGACGTGGAACGCCTTGAGGTGGCGGAGGGCAAGACTGTTGATCTGGACAGGGTGCTGCTTATTGGCGATGGCAAAAAGGTTACGGTAGGCACGCCCACTGTTGACGGGGCCAAGGTAGTGGCCACCTCGCAGGGGGAGGGCAGGGGCGATAAGATAGTCGTCTTTAAATACAAGCCCAAGGTGCGCTACCGCAAGAAGACGGGGCACCGCCAGCTCTATACCCGTCTGGTTATTGATGAGATAGTCGAGCCGGGGGCGGCCAAAGCCAAGCCGCCCAAGCCCAAGAAGGCTCGGGCTAAAAAAGAGGTGACCAAGGATGGCTCATAAAAAGGCAGGCGGCACCAGCCGTTGCGGCCGCGACAGCCAGTCCAAGCGGCTGGGCGTCAAGATATACGCGGGGCAGAAGGTAAATGCCGGCACTATCCTGGTTCGGCAGCGGGGCACGCGCATTCACCCCGGTGACAACGTGGGCGTGGGCAAGGACTACACCCTCTTTGCCCTCATTGACGGCGTGGTCGCCTTCGAGCCGACCAGCAACAACCGGAGGAAGGTTAGCGTTAACGCTAACTGATACGATGAAAGAAAAGATTCACCCCGAGTTCTATCCCGACGCCCAGGTAACCTGTGCCTGCGGCAATACCTTTACCGTGGGCTCGACCAAGAAGAGCCTGAAGGTCGAGCTTTGCAGCAAGTGCCATCCCTTCTTCACCAGGGAGCGCCGCATGGTGGATACCCTGGGCCGCGTTGAGAGATTTAAGAAGCGCTATAAGCTGGAGGATTAAATAAACATCTTTTGAAGGGTGGGAGCGGTTGGTTTAGCCGCTCCTTTTTTATTATGGCCGAAAAGTTCTATTACGGAGGTCAGGCGGTTATCGAGGGGGTGATGATGCGGGGGCGGAAGGCGATGGTGACCGCCGTGCGTCGTCCCGGCGGCGAGCTGGCCATGGACACGCGGCCGCTGGAGGGCATCTATACGGGCTGGGTGAGGAAGGCCCCGCTGCTCCGTGGCGTCATCGTCTTAATCGAGGTCATGGTGCTGGGGATGAAGACACTGCTCTATTCGGCCAATGTCTCCCTGGAGGAGGAAAAAGCCGAGATATCAGGGTGGCTGGTCTGGCTGCTGGTAATCTTTTCCCTGGCGCTGGCCGTCGTCCTCTTCTTTATGGCGCCCCTTTTCCTGACTAAGCTGCTGGGCGCCTATATCACCTCGTCGCTGCTGTTCAGCCTGGTAGAGGGCTTAATCCGGGTGGCTATTATTATTCTCTACCTTTGGGCCATCGGGCTGATGCCCGATATTAAGCGCTATTTCGCCTATCACGGCGCCGAGCACAAGGCGGTGAACGCCTATGAGGGCGGGGTGCCGCTGGAGGTGGAGGCCGTCAAAAAATACAGCACCGCCCACGTCCGCTGCGGCACCAGCTTTCTCTTTAGCGTGGTCATCATCGCTATTATTGTCTTTGCCCTGGTGGGGCTGCCGGAGACGTGGATGCTGGTGCTTTCCAGAATCGTGCTGCTGCCGGTGATTGCCGCCCTCGCCTATGAGGTCATCTATTTCAGCGGGCGGCATGCCGATAACGCCGTGATGAGGGTGCTCACGGCACCGGGGCGGTGGCTGCAGAGGCTGACCACGAGGGAGCCCGACGATGCCCAGCTTGAGGTGGCGATAGCCGCGCTTAAAAAGGCCGTGGAGCTGGACGGGGCTAAAAAAACGACATAAGCCACTTTTTTGTCGGGGAAACAATTCACGCCTGGTAGCTTTGGTTATTTGTTTTTAGAGTTATGTTAATCCAGGCACGAATCGGGGAAAATGGGGGATTGTTTCGGTTTGTTTTGGTCGCTCCGTTATGTTAATCTTCCAGGTCTTTGGGGTCTAGCTTCTGGAAGAAGCAGGTGGGGTTGCCGGTGTGGCAGACGGGGCCGCTGGCTTTGCCCTTGATGAGGATGGTGTCGCTGTCGCAGTCTTTCCAGACCTCGCTGACCTTGATGATGCTGCCCGAGGTTTCGCCTTTGTGCCAGAGCTCCTGGCGGCTGCGGCTGTAGAACCAGGCTTCACCGCTTTTCAGGGTGCGGCGCAGGGCTTCGGCGTTCATGTAGGCGAGCATGAGGACTTCGCCCGTATCGGCGTCCTGGGCGATGGCGGGAACGAGGCCGTCTTTATTGAATTTGATGTCTTTCATTTTTGCCATTATATAACATTTCGGGGGGGTGTTCCCAAAGTATCAATTGTTCCATGAGTCACGTAGTTGTTTCAGAGGTTTAAAAAGCCGCTTTTTTATTCATTTACCTTCGACCAATAGCTTTTCCTCTTTACCTATTTGATATATTTCAAAGACTTTTTCATCTATTTTCTTGTTAGTATCTGCGATTGCTTCTTGTATCGGCTCTTGCTGGTCGGGAGAAGCATCATTTAACTGTTTATTATATATTAATATCTTATCAACTAAGTCGCACAACTGCTGTTGTACTTCCAAAGATACGGGCTTAATAGGTAGTATGTCTAAAGCAGGAATCGTTACTTGCCAGCCAAGCCATGTTTTCTTGTAAACCCAGTTCATTAGAGATGAATTAAGTAACGCTAAGATATACTTTAGGTTTACCTCTTTGTTATATTCACGCGGAATTAAAATATATAGAGTATTCAGTGCGTAAAATCGTTCACTATCAAGAGTCGCCACCAAGTTTGGGCTTCTTCTTTGGAGCAGGAGTTTTTCTTTTGCTAGAAAGAGTCTTTCTTCTCTGGGTCGATGCAAATGAGAGCCATACCACAAATATCTATTCTCTGCTTTAAGGTGATAATTATTTTTATATCTTCCTATATCTCTGCCATCCAAAATCTTCACATATTCGTCGTTTTGTTTTTTATTTGAGAACACGTCTTGTTTGGCTAGACCGGAATAAATAATTCCTTGCTGTATTTCGACCAATGTTTTAAGCGGTACAGTTTGTTTGTGAATATGCTCGTAAATGTCTTGAATTTCAGGCGTCAAGAAGACAAGGAACATCTTGTATTCATTAGTCAAAAACAGGTTTTGCTTCAAGTAATATGTTGGGGTGGAAGCAATGGTCTGATTGTTAGAGTGGAGGGTTACGCCTACTTTGTTTTCATTACGTTTTGTATCGTTGCTTTCTTTCTGCAAAATAATTGCAATAGTATTAACAGATGCAGTAAATGTATCCTTAGGCAAAAAGGCTATGCTCAATATTTTGCAGGACTGGAGGATATATTCTCTAATAAATCTGTATTCTATTTCTGAAAGCAAGCCTTCAGGGACAACAAACCCTATCATGCCACCGTCGGCAATCAAACCGATGGCTCTTTCCAAAAAGATTGTGAATGTATTAAATCTGCCTGTAGCGCACTTGTAGTTCTTGTGCAAATAATTTTTTGTCGTTTTATCAATGCCCCAAAGCGTGACATAGGGGGGATTAGAGACCACTATATCAAAGGGGCGTTCTCTTAAGAGTTTGACTAAAGAAACCTGTTTGTTCACACCAGTAATTTTACCTAGTGGGGAATCGGTTTCCAGTATGTCCATTTCTAAACCGTCATAAGTCTTATCTAGGCTATCCCCCTCCACTACATGAATATCCCCTGTAGGATGGTCTAAATCTTTTAGTAAGAGATTCATTATTGTGAGTTGGGTAGCGAAGGGGTTTATATCTATACCAAAAAGGTTATTGTTGAGAATATGGCTATGAATGACCTCGCCTGCATAACTGTCCTTCGTATATTGTTTTTTCAGTTTGTCATAGGCTTTCATCAAGAATCCCCCAGAACCACAGGCTGGGTCGAGTATTTTCTTGCCACTTGATAGCCCGATGTTTTCCAGAATGTAGTCAATGACAAAATCTGGTGTATAGAATTGCCCCAGTCTCTTTCTTTCTTCTCTAGAAATATGTTGCTCGTAAGCTTTGCCGAGAACATCTTTGCTGATTTTTGAGAAATCATGCTCACCAAGTTTGTCTAATACAAGATTGATGGTGTCGGTATTCCAGTCAATATCTTCAAAGCTGATTGAATCAAAGAGTGGGGATTTATATAAGCCCTCAAAACGCTCTCCAATCTCACTAAAAGCTAGACTAAGCAACTTGCTTGGCTTCTCAACCATTTGACGCCATTTTGTAATGGCGTCCTTTGATAGTTTTGGCTTGATGTGTCCTTTGTCCTCACAAATCCTCAAAAAGAGGACTCTATTGATTAGGGTATAAGCGCCTTCTCTACATAGCTTGTCAATCATATCTGGGTCGGAGACATCCATTTTTACATCTGATGCCCAAGCATCTATAATCGCCTTAAAGTCGCTATCAGTTGCATATCTAGTTTTGAACTGAGCAAGAAGGTCGCCCACCAATCTCTCTCTACATTTAGCCAAGTCGTCAATCAGGATTTTTGCTGTTATATTTTCCCTTACACTATCTGCTTTTTCGTTAAGCTTCTTGGCTTTTTGCAGGTGTTCCTTGCCGACTAACTCTAGCAGATTATCAAATGATTGAGGTAGCTCCCGAAGAGCAGTTTCAAAAAGCAGTCTATCCTTTGGATTTGAAATCCCTGGTATGAAAGACTTATAGATTCTTATTTCTAGCCCATTGGTGAGCATTACCCATTCGATACCCTTCTCATAGGCATAGATAAGCCCCTGATTAACATGATTATCTAGGTTCTCATCCAAATCTTTGGTTTCAACTAGGAGCTTGGGTTTATTCTCAAAAAGTAGGGCTATGTCCGCCCTCTTGTTTCGCACATGATGTTCAAAATCCATATCCTGCTGCGTATCGTAACCGAGCAGGTTTAATAGGGGAATGACTATCTTAATCTTGACGTTTTCTTCGCAAGCTCCTGTAGGTTTGCGGACATACTTATTTACATCTAGGTTTGCGAGCTTAATAACGTCTTTAGTCATTTGTATTTGTTCTATTGACTACAATGCTCGTACTTTTCACCCTTTAATTTTAACTTATGATGTCAAGCGCTTTCTTCAGGTCAATGTCCCCGGTATAGAGGGCGGTGCCAACAATGGCGCCTTCGGCGCCCAAAGACTTGAGCATCTTGAGGTGGTTGAGGGATGATATGCCGCCGGCGGCGATGACGGGCTTTCTTATGGTGTCCATAAACTCGGAGATAGCGGTGAAGTTGGGCTCGGTGAGGGTGCCGTCGCGGCTGATATCGGTATAAATAAAGCGCTTGACGCCCAGGGGGGTCATGCCGCGCGCCAGCGTAGCCGCCCTGATTTCGGTGGGCTGGCGCCAGCCGTGGGTGGCGACAAAGCCGTTGCGGGCATCGATGCCGACTATTATAGTATCGCGGTAGCGCTTGCAGGCATCTTTAACGAGCTGGGGGTCTTCAACGGCGGCGGTGCCCAAGATAACGCGCTCGACACCAGCCTTGAGCAGCTTATGTATCGTCTCGATGTCGCGGATGCCGCCGCCCAGTTGCGTCGGAATCAATACGGCGCGGGCGATGTCGGTGGCGATTTCGATATTGCGCACGCTGCCCTCGGCGGCGCCGTCGAGGTCAACGATGTGCAATCGGGGCGCTCCCAGCGATTGCCACTGCAGGGCGGTTTCTACCGGGTCTTCGGAGAACACCGTCTCCCGCTCATAGTCGCCCTGGTAGAGGCGGACACACCTCCCGCCGCGGATATCTATGGCCGGGATGATTTCCGTAGCAACTCACCTACAGGTTGATATTGGAGTACTTCCTCCAGGGCCGGGCCAGGAACGCCTTGTTATTCTTATTCTTGTTTTCCAGTATATCCAGCGAGCGGTTGATGACCTTTCGGGTGTCGCTGGGCATGATGACGTCGTCGATGTAGCCGCGCTCGGCGCCCTTGTAGGGGTTTTCGTAGATTTCGCTGTACTCGGCGATGCGCTTAGCCGCCGTCGCCTTGGGGTCTTTAGATTCCCTTATCTCGCGGGCGAAGATGACGCTGGCGGCGGTCTCGGCACCGACGATGGTGACGCGGGCGGTGGGCCAGGCAAAGACCAGGTCGGCGCCAATGCCCTTATCGAGCATGCCGTAGTGGGCGCCGGCGTAAGACTTGCGCAAGATAATGGAAATCAAAGGCACGGTGGCGTCGGCCCAGGCGAAGAGCAGCTTGGCGCCGTGGCGCAGTATGCCCTTCCAGTCCTGCTCGGAGCCTATCATGTAGCCGGGGCAGTCGCCCAGGGTGACGACGGGTATGTTGAAGAGGTCGCAGAAGCGGGCAAAGCGGGCGCCTTTATCGGCGGCGTCGATATCAATAATGCCCGCGGCCCACATGGGCTGGTTGGACCAGATGCCCACGGGACGTCCGTTGAAGCGGGCAAAGCCGGTAATGACGCTCTTGGCGTGGTCCTTCAGTATCTCGCAGAAATAGCCGTCGTCAACTATTGAGTGGATTACCTTGTACATGTCGTAGGGCTGGGTGGGCTTGTCGGGTATGATTGAGTCCAGCTCGGGGCAGAGCCGCTCGGGGTCGTCTTTGGTCTTAATTCGGGGCGGCATCTCCCGGTTGTTCGAAGGGAAGAGGGCCAGTAGTTCCTTGGTCTTGTCCAGGGCGTCCTTGTCGTCGGCGGCAATGATGTGGGTCTGGCCGCTCTTTACGGCGTGCGCCTTCCAGCCGGAGAGCTCCTCAAGCGAGATTTCCTCGCCGAGCTGTGTCTTGACGAAGGCGGGGCCGGCGATGCCCATGAAACCGGTATCGCGGCACTGGATGATAAAGTCCTGCATGATGGGGTGGTAGGCCTGCCCGCCCAGGCAGGGGCCCATGAGCACGGCTATCTGGGGGATGATGCCCGAAGCGCGTATCTGGGCTTTGAAGAGGTTGCCGTACATCTCCAGCGTATCCATGCCTTCCTGGAGGCGGGCGCCGCCGGAGTCGTTCAAGCCGACCAGGGGCCAGCCCATCTCCTTGGCGAAATCAATCGCCCGTATTTCCTTGAGGCCGTGGTATTCGCCGAAGGTACCGGCCATGGCCATGAAGTCCTCGGAGAAGGCGACCACGGGACGGCCGTTGACCAGCCCGTAGCCGGTGACCACGCCCTCGGCGGGTACCTCCGCTTTGTCCATGCCGAAGTGGGTCGTCCGGTGTTTAACAAATAACCCCAGCTCGTTGAAGGTGCCGGGGTCGAAAAGGTAATCTATCCTTTCTCGGGCCGTCCACTGGCCTTTGCTGTGGCGCTTCTCGATGGCTTCGGGGGAAGCCATCTGTTCGATTTTGGCCCTTTTCTTTTTATATTCCTCAATAAGCTCTTCGGTTGATGACATGTCTAAGTCCTCTCCTTCTAGATTCGGGCTAATTATAGCACTATCGCTTGGGGGTTAACAAACGATGGTTTTTCGTCCGAGGGGGTTTGTTTTAGCCCCTTATTGGGGATTACGCCCCCCACCCTAGGTTTTTCTTCCCACACCAGCCCGCCCACAAAGGTCTTTCAAAGGGGGGCGAAGCCCCCCTTAAGAACCCCCCAAAAACATATGGGGCTGGCGTCCCCTCTGGGGGTCTGAAAGGGGGCTATGCCCCCTTTCTACCTTAAAGGGTGGTGGGTGGGTATAGATAAAATAGGGGTGGGAAAACAGCCTGGGGTGGGTCACCCAAACTTGTCTTTTGTTCAGGTATTGACAACACTTCATGAGTGAATTACACTCAAGTCCCAACATGTGAACTAACCCTTAAAAGAATACGCCGGTTTGGAGATTGAGGTGATGAAACAAGGGCATCAGGGCGCTAAAGAATACCGCGCGGCTGGTGTCCTTTTTAGTTTAGCCATGATTTGCGGGATAAAAAATAATAGAAAGACCATTTGATAAGGAGGTACATACTATGCAAGAACCCGTGGAGCGTATTGAACGTGTTGAGTACTACTATACTGTGGTTCCAAATAAGGTTGGAGCGGGAGCTAAGGTTTTCAATGAGCTCAAGGCACACGATGTCAATCTGCTTGCTTTCAATGGTTTCCCATTAAGCGCACAGCGTAGCCAGCTCGACCTCGTGCCGTCCAGCGGGGTTGCCCTCGTTGCGGCGGCACAAAAAGCAGGGATCAAGCTGGTAGGACCAAAGGTTGCTTTCCTGATCTCGGAGTGGGAGCACTTAGGTGCTGTCGCCGACATACTTAGCAAGCTTGAACAAGCCGGGGTCAACGTCACAGCCATGCAAGCCATCGAAACCGGCGACTGGCGTTATGGAGCCATCATCTGGGTTAAGCCACGCGATATCGACAAAGCCGCCCAAGCATTGGGTATCTCTTAAGGCATGTTGCCCTGCGTTTCTGATAGTGGCACCAGTGATGAGAGACGGTGGCTGGTGCCCTTTTTGGATTAGTTGACAGGGTGGGGTGGGGT
>DAOUMR010000111.1:0-8576 GCA_034409905.1 Dehalococcoidales bacterium
ATAGGTAAGTAGGTACGCTCCTGCTCCTATTAAGACTATTCCAGCGGCTTTCTTAGAGTAGTTGGAGAAGTTGCTGATGCCCTTAGATGCCACCACTCTCTGGGCAAAGCCTGTTGATATTCCAGCGCCCAGTATCAACACCCAGTGCCCCAGAGCATATGCCAGGAGTAGCGCGCCGCTATAGGCAATATGCTTCTGAGTAGCAGAAAAGGTCAGTATAACCGCCAGCACCGGCGTGGCGCAGGGAGTGGCGAGTACACCGAAGAATAACCCCATGAGGAAGGCACCGAACAACGCCCTTCGCTTTGGTAGAAAGCGCTCTGATATGCCGATGTTGAATTTGAACACCCCCAGGAGGCTGAGACCCAGTATGATAGCCACCGGCGGCAGAACATATTTCCAGAAGCTGCCAATCTCACCGAAAAGCCTTCCAAAGGCACCTGCTATGATGCCCAGAACGGTGAAGGTTATGGTGAGACCTAAGGTGAAGGCGAGGGAATACTGAATGGCCCTTTTGTGTGAGCCTTCCCCCTTATATATCCCTCTGTAGAGGTTGTGCTCCGCCCTACCCCAGTATTTGGGGGTTTTAAAGGGGGCGCAGCCCCCTTTAAAAGACCTTTGTGGGCGGGTTGGTGTGGGAAAAACTACCTGGGGGGTGGGGATTGCTTCATTGCTGCTCTCCTCGCAATGACAAAAGAATCCATTGCTAAAAATAGGGGAAAGCCTTATTATATATAAAAGGTAGGGAGAGCGAAGATGCAGATTAAGAAGACATACAGTCAGGTCCAGCCTGAGCTACTCTATGACGAACTCAAGGACTCTATCCTCAAGCAGGGGGTGGTGGTGGGTGAAGCCAAGCTGGGGACGTATTCTATGCCCGACGACTCTTCCTCTTTTATCTACCGGGGCATATTGACCTTTAAGGCTGAGGGGGGCAAAGAGTGCCTGAGAGCCCACATCGTGGGTTCGGCCCGAGGCGAGACCAAGCTGATAATTGATATTGATGACAAGCGCTTCCCCAAGGCCAGCGTCACCGCTCTGGAACAGGACCTGGACTTCATCTTCAGCTCCTACGAGGTCAAGCACCGCTAGGAATGCATCTCTCTCATCCTAAACCCCACCCGCCCATAAGCTGTGCTATAATTTAATGGTGGCGATTAAGACAGTAGCTACCAACCGCAAGGCCTATCACAACTACCATATCGGCGAGAGCGTGGAGGCGGGCATCGCTCTGACCGGCACCGAGATAAAGTCGGTGCGGGCGGGCCGAATTAGCCTGGGCGACTCTTACATCCAGCCCGAGGGCGGTGAGCTCTGGCTGCAGAACGCTCACATCGCCCGCTACGACGCCGCCAGCTACATGAGCCACGAGCCGAGACGAAAGCGCAAGCTGCTACTGCACCGCAAGCAGATTGACAGCTTGACCAGCCAGGTGGTGGAGAGGGGTTTTACTTTGGTGCCGCTCAAGGTGTATATTAAAGATAGCCTGGCCAAGGTCGAGATAGCCCTGGGCAAAGGCAAGAAGCTCTACGATAAGCGTGAGGCTATCGCCCGCCGCGATGTGGAGAGGGAGATGGAACGGGCGGTCAAGCGGCGGGGGAGGTAGGACTTTAACAACTGAACAGGGGGACGCGCGGGTTCGACAGGGGAAGTAGGTTACAGGGTCGCAGGCTGAGGTGCCGTTAACCTCATTAAACAGGCGGCAAAAATAACCGGCGAACCTGAATTCGCTTACGCAGCCTAATTAACTAGGCTGTGCGCCCGCCCCACCTCGCCTCAATGGGTGGGGGTCGGGTGTCGAAAAGTTGGGGTGCCGCCACCCCGACGTCGGTGAGGGTGTGCGAAAGAGCTATCGACTGGCCCGGCTTTAACTCGGTCAGCAGAGGTGAGTCGGGCGAGATTAAAGAGCTGACTAAGCCTGTAGTATACCCTGGGCAGCTTCTCTTGGACGGGGAGTTCAACTCTCCCCCGTCTCCACCAGAAATTTTTAGGCGCTGGCTATAAAGCTGGCGCTTTTTGTTTAGGGGTATTGACAGGCGAGGCGGTAGGTGTTATAGGGTAGGGTGGGTGGTAGGGTGATGACCAAAATAAAGTGGCTGCACCGGGCCGGTTTAATCGTCGGGGTAGGAGGCTTGGTGGGGCTGATAATCTGGGGACTTTTCAATGCTGAGGAGGGTCCCAGCCGATATGCCATCCCGGGACTTATTATTTTTGTCACCCCATTTTTGATTTGTGTGCTGGTCGCCTGGAAATGGCCTCTTGCCGGCGGTATCGCCCTTATTGTCATCGCCCTGAGTTGGTTAATCTTCCTTTTTGTATTAGTTTTTTCTGAACCGATTAACCAACCAATAGTGCCATTGCTACTATCCAGGTTTAGGTTAGCGGCACCCGTAACTTTTCTACCGCTGGCATCGGGTATTCTATTTATTCTCTATTGGAGAGCCGAGCGCGCCTACCTGGCAAGAAAAAAGATTAGCGTTGAAGTGGTGAGAATAATGCTAACCTTTTAGCTTCCTCTTCGTTGTAACTAGGTAGAAATACAAGGAGGGAGTTTTTTATGAAAAAGCTGATAATCGGGCTGTTGCTGATAGTATTGGTGCTGGTGCCGGTGGCCTGCACTACTACCGTTGAAATATTCTTCCCCGTGCAACAGAGCGGCTTTGACCAGATGACCGCAGATTTCGATGGTAATTTAGAGCTGGTTGACGGTTGGCTCCGGGGGCGATCTTTAGGTAGCGACTATCTGCTTATCTGGCCTTACGGTTTTTCGGTGCGCGGCGAGGGTGAGGAGATTCAGGTCCTTGACGGTGACGGCCAGGTTGTCGCTATCGAGGGGGAGGCGATAAAGGTGGGGGGTGGTGAAGCTACGGCTGGGATAGTAGAGAAGTATATCGGGCGGTCGTTACCGGATGACCTCTCGGGCCCTTTCTGGATTGTCTCGGAAGTGATTAACGATTAAACTAAAAAGTTATCTTCCCCGCCTCTACTGGAAGCTCTCGGGCTAGTCGGAGACCAGGGGCTCCCCCATTGTAGCGCAGTTATTGGCTTCGTCGCTCTCATCCACACGGTAGCTGCCATCGGCGCAGAGCTTCATACGGACGTAAACGTCCTCTTCTGAGAGCTGATAGGCCGGGAATGCCCCATCTTTTTCTGTTCCGGGAGCTAGAGGCTCAACGTAATCTACCGTAAGGAAGTTTTCACCGATATACAGATAGCTACAGCTTCCCCCCGCTTCCGCCTCGCCTTGGTTGGCTACCGTATAGGAGATTACGACGCCCTCGTCGGTCCATTCGGCCCCGACCTGGGTAATCAGCAGGTCGGGTTTGGGTGGCGGCTTGGGTCCTATCCAGCAACAATATACCCCCGCCCAGATAAGGAGAAGGCAGGCGCAGCTTACGGCGGCCACTACGAGAGGGGAAATCCCTCTTGAGATGGAGAGACAATCTTCAAGCCTTTTATCCAGAGTTTTTTCGATGTTTTTTATATATTCCGAGTCCTGGGGGACGTCTTTGGTGAATTCCTTTTCCAGTTGCTTGACGGTTTGCTTTAGTTCTTTTTCCAGCTGGCGGGTGGCTTCTTCCTTTAGCCTGTCTCTGAGCGCGTTTACCGTCTTTTTCGCCGACGCCTTAACCAGTTTTTGGACGGTGTCGCTTACTATCTCTTTGACTTCGTCTTTTATCGGCTTTTTTACCGATTCTTTAAGGTCCTCGGTCATCTCTGCTTCTCGCTTTATTCTGGAGCCAGCTCTTCCTGGAGACTCTCCTGGCAGTCGGCCAGGCTTTTTCCCAGGCTTTCCTCTAGCGCCGTCCGCAGACCATCGGCTATGGCGCCGAAGAGGGGGTTTTTGGGCAGCATTGCCACTATTTGCTCTACCGCTTTCTGCTGGCTCTTCTGGATAAGCTCGGCAATTAGGCCGACTTGCTCATTTGAGGGCTTGACGTCGGCGGCTTTAAGCTCTTCGATGAGCTTCTGGCAGGCTCGCTTTAGATATAGTTCGACGGTCTGCTCGAGGATGGGCTTAACCCCTTTGATGACGCTGGCTTTAATGACTGCCTGGGGGATAGCCTCGAGAATGCCTTTGATGTCTTCCTGCCCGATGCTTTCGGGGCCTTGGAACAGGCACGCTTCCAGGGCGTCTTGGGCTCCCTTTTTCAAGCCCTCGCTGAGACCTTCCCGGGCGCCTTCGGTGATGCCCTCGACCACGCCATCAATGATAGTCTTCAGGTAGCTTTCATGTTCGGCGGTCAGCTTCTCGGCCCGTTGCGTGTCCGTTGTCATCGGCTCTTTTAGACGCGGTAGAATTCCAGCGTTTCCAGGGTGTTGGGCTTGGCTATATCCCAGCAGACGACCCTTTCGGCGTTCTGGGTGAACTTGGCGACAATATCACCGTATTTATTGTAGTTACCCCGGCGTAGCTTGGCGTTGTCGAAGAAGGCGAGCCGCGTCCCGTCCTTGAAAACACAGACGGTGTGGCTTTTGCGCAGGGGCCTCACCACGGCGGTGACCAGTACCGGATGGCAAGGCGGCTCAAGGCGCTTGAGCAACTCGGCGGCCAGCACGGCAAAGCCGTCGCAATCATCTTTTTTCTTGGCCCAGACTGTCTGCGGGTAGCTGAGGGCATCGTAGAGGTGAAAGAAGCCGTCCTGAGTCCAGGTTATCTTCTTGAGGCGGTCCTGGATGTCTTGGAGGGATTCTGCGGCGGGAAGTTCCGTTTTGAGATAGTGCCCCTCGAATAGCCGTTGCCGCAGGCGGGACCAGGGATAACGCAGGTTTTTAAGCCCAAAGGCAACAAAACTGTCCACCAACCCCATTATCAGCCTCCAGCAGGGCACTACTGCCCTTAATTTATAGACATTTGACCAAAAAGTCAATAGGCTGGCGCTCGTTCTGTGACCTGGGTTGTTGACAGGTGGCGCTTAAGGTGCTATCGGTTGGGTGGTAGGGGGTAAAGTAGCGTGGGTTTTTCGTCCCACCCAATACCCGCCCTACAGGGGTTAGACCCTTATTAGCCCCTTATGGGGGTGTACCGCCTCCCCACCCCTATTTTATCTATTCCCGCCCGCTACCCTTTTAAGGTAGAAAGGGGGCAGGGCCCCCTTTCAAACCCCCATGGAGGGTGTCATCTCTACATATTTTTGGGGGAGTCCAAGAGGGGGCGAAGCCCCCTCTGAGAAATACCTTTTAGGGTGGGTTGGTGTGGGAAAAACAACTGGGGAGGGGTGGTTCGCCACCTCCCTGAAAAACTACAAAATTCCCCCCTATCGTGCCTGAAAAGACTTGTGATTATTCGGCGGCAATAGTAGAATATACTCTAGAAGAGCCATCAAGGGGGGTTATTGTTTCGGGTTGAAGTCTCAGTAAAGCCTGACCTTCCCGACCCTCGTGGGGAAGCACTTAAAGCCGATATCCGTGACCTCGGTATTGGCGGCGTCCAGCAAGTCAGGGTAAGCGACGTCTACTTGCTGGAAGGGAAACTAACCCCCAAAGAACTGGAACTAATCTGCCGGCAGCTTCTTAGCGACCCCATTGTCGAAGCCTACTCCACCGGAGAATCCCCGCTTATTGCCCCGCAGGACGCCAAAGCCGTTGAGGTTGCCTATAATCCCGGTGTGATGGACCCGGTGGAAGAGAGCGTGAGCAAGGGCATCCGCGACCTGGGCGTAACCGCGCTCAAATCGGTGAAGACGGCCAAGAGATATTACCTCTGGGGTACGCTCTCCAATGGCGATATTGACCTCATCTCCAACAAGCTGCTGGTCAACAGCGTCATTCAGCACGTGGTCACCGACGGCGAAAAAGCATCGCTACCCTCCGCCGAATACAGGTTCTCCCGTGAAGAGGTCGAGCTGCTAAAGCTCGATGACGACGGCTTGACCAAGCTGGGGCGGGAAAAGCTGGAATTAAACCTCAACGAGATGAGGCAGATTCAGGGCTATTTCAAGAAGCTGGGGCGCAACCCTACCGATGTCGAGCTGGAGACGCTATCTCAGACCTGGTCGGAGCACTGCAAGCACAAGACCTTCAACTCCCGCATCAGACTGGGCGATGAGGTCATCGATAACCTCTTAAAGAGCACCATCATGAAGGTCACGCGCGAGCTGGACAAGCCCTGGTGTCTCTCTACCTTTAAAGATAACTCGGGGGTAATCGATTTCGATGGGCGCTACGCCCTCTGTTTTAAGGTCGAGACGCATAACCACCCCTCGGCCATCGAGCCCTACGGCGGGGCTTCGACGGGGCTGGGTGGCGTCATCCGCGACCCGCTGGGCACTGGGTTAGGCTCCAAGCCCATCGCCAGCACCGATGTCTTTTGCTTCGCCCCACCCGATTTTCCCCACGAAAAACTGCCTGTGGGTATTTTGCATCCCCGCCGCATTCTAAAAGGGGTGCGGGCGGGCGTCGCCGACTACGGCAACCGCTTAGGCATCCCCACCATCAACGGCGCCATACTATTCGACGAGCGCTATCTGGGTAACCCCATCGTCCTCTGCGGCACGGTTGGGCTTATGCCTAAAGAGGCGGCGCAGATGGGGCGCCAGAAACCCGGTGACAAGGTGGTGGTGGTGGGGGGCAAGACGGGCCGGGACGGCATTCACGGCGTTACCTTCGCCTCGGCGCTACTTACCGGTGAGTCGGAGGAGGTCTCGGCCAGCTCGGTGCAGATTGGCAACCCCATCACCGAGAAGAAGATGATTGACGTTTTGCTTAAAGCCCGCGATAAGGGGCTTTACCGCCGCATCACCGACTGCGGTGGCGGTGGGCTTTCGTCAGCCGTCGGGGAAATGGCGGCGGAGACAGGGGTGCGCGTTGACCTGGAGGAAGTCCCGCTAAAGTACTCCGGGCTTTCCTACCGTGAGATATGGCTCTCTGAGTCTCAGGAGAGGATGCTGCTGGCGGTGCCCCCGGATTGCGTTGAGGAATTAATTGCGCTCTTTAACAGCGAGGACGTCGAAGCCACCGTCATCGGCGAGTTCACCAACGACAAAAAGCTCCGGCTCTTCTATCAAAACAAGCCGGTGAGCGAGCTGGACATGGAGTTTTTGCACCACGGGCTGCCCCAGTCGGAGAGGGAGGCAGAATGGGCGCTGCCGCGCTATGACGAACCCAGCTTTGAATCGCCATCCGATTTGGGCGATGACCTCAAGAAAATCTTAGGTTCCTGGAACGTTTGCAGCAAGGAGTGGGTCATCCGCCAGTACGACCATGAAGTGCAGGGGGGCAGCGTGCTCAAGCCACTGGTGGGTATCGCCAACGACGGGCCCGGCGACGCGGCTATTCTCCGCCCCGTGCTCGATTCCGAGATGGGGGTGATTATCGCCAACGGCATCAACCCGCGCTACGGCGATATCGACCCCTACTGGATGGCGGCTTCGGCGGTGGACGAGGCCCTTAGGCAGGTTATCGCCGTCGGCGGCAATCTTAAAAGGGTGGCATTATTGGACAACTTCAACTGGGGCAATCCCGAAAAGCCCGACCGGCTCGGGGGGCTGGTGCGGGCGGCTCAGGGCTGCTACCGCGCCGCCATTGACTACGGGACGCCCTTTATCTCGGGGAAGGACAGCCTCTACAACGAGTACGAGACGGAAACGGAGAGCATCTGTGTTCCGCCGACTTTGCTAATCTCAGCGATGGCGGTGATGAAGGACGTTACCAAAGCGGTCTCAATGGACGCCAAGAAGGCGGGCGACCTCCTCTATATCGTCGGCCTGACCTATAACGAAATGGGCGGCTCGCACTACTACGCCCTTCGTGGGGCGATGGGCAACCGCGTGCCCCAGGTAAACCCCAAACGAGGCAAGAGGCTGATGGACGCTCTCAGTGCGGCGATGGATAAAGGGCTGGTCAAAGCCTGCCACGACCTGAGCGAGGGGGGAATCGGGGTGGCGGCGGCCGAGATGGGCTTTGCCGGTGGGGTGGGCATAACTCTCGACCTGAACAAAGTGCCCCTGGGTGAGTTCATCGACCGCAACGATACCATACTCTTTTCCGAGTCCAACACCCGCTTTCTGGTCGAGGTGGCGCCCGAAGACGCCAAACGCTTTGAGGAGGCAATGGGGGAGAATGTCTGCGCCGCTATCGGGAAGTTTACCGAAGACGATAAGTTGCAAATCTACGGCATCAAGGGGGAGAAGGTAATTTCCACTCCTTTGTCTGAACTGAAGGAGGCCTGGCAGAAGCCGCTGCGCTGGTAAAGAATATGGCTAAGGTAAGGACATTAATCTTAAGGGCACCGGGGACGAACTGCGACGTCGAGACTACCTTCGCCTTCGAGCAGGCGGGGGCTAGTGTCAGCTCGGCGCACATAAACGAGCTGGTCAGAAAAGAAAAGCGCATCAGCGACTACCAGATAATGGTCATTCCCGGCGGCTTTACCTATGGCGACGATATCTCGGCGGGCAAAATCCTGGCCAACGAGCTCAAGCTGAAGCTGGGTAATGATATACAAAAATTCGTGGGGGGTGGGGGATTGATTCTGGGTATCTGCAACGGCTTCCAGGTCTTGGTCAAGGCGGGCATACTGCCCCAGCCTAACGGCGCCAGCCAGAAGCTGACGCTGGCCAATAACGACTCCAGCC
>DAOUMR010000112.1:0-3966 GCA_034409905.1 Dehalococcoidales bacterium
CACTCCAGCTATATCTTTCATTAAGCAATACCTGGCTAAAGGGGGAATTTTTGAGTTGGATGCGAGGAGGAAGCAGCTTATTAAAGAGCGTGAGGAGGCGGAGCGGGAGGTTCTCTCCAGATTTGCTCAATCTGAACGGGGATGGGTTACCATGCTTATGAAAGCAGCACAAAGAGCTGGCTCCTTTAGTGAGGAACATACCTTCTACTTTGAGCAGACCTCTCACTCGCTCATGCGCCGGGCAGCGTTTGCCTGTGGTAAGCGGATGGCTGACAAGATTTTGATAGAAGACCCCGAAGACTTTGTATATTTACTGCCAGACGAGATAGAGAAGAACCTTATTCCCCTTCGGTTAGATTATCGTGGGCTAGTGTCTGAACGAAAAAGATGTTATCACCAGTACTGCCAAAGGTTACCGCGGCCGATCCTAATTGGTAAGCTGGCCCATGACCCTGAGGCTGCCATGAGACATATGATAGCCTCGGGAGATAAGGTGATGGCGAAAATAACTGTAGGACGCGCCGTCGAGGCCAGATCTGAGCTAGAAGCTGACCTTTATGGTAATCCGGCATCTCCAGGAGTAGTCACAGGATCAGCAAGACTAATACTTTCTGAAACAGATATTGTGAATATTAAGCCTGGTGAGGTTCTGGTAGCAGTAACAACCTACCCTAGTTGGACACCCGTTTTCCCCCTGATTAAAGGAATTATTTTAGATAGAGGTGCCAGCCTCTCTCACGCCGCCATAGTAGGTCGCGAATACAATATACCCGTGGTAGTACAGACAGGCGAAGCAACCGGCAAGTTGGAGAACGGACAAAGGATAAAGGTAGACGGCACCAAAGGAGCAGTCTGGATTTTATCAAACGATTAAGGCGGATTTCTATGGATAGCAGGGTAACATTCTGGCTCCAGGAACTTGGCAGGGAAGACATCCCTCTGGTCGGTCAAAAGTGTGCCTTTCTTGCCGAGATGATGAAAATAGGACTACCGGTTCCTCCAGGCTTTGTTCTTTCTCTGTCAGCCTTTGATAGCTTCATGGAGACGACCAGTGTCAGGGAGGAGATATCAGGTTATCTATCCAAGTTAGGAGAAACACCGGGCGACCTTCAGTTGGCTGAGGTAGCCAGCAGACATATCTACGATGCCATCAAGAAAGGGAAAATCCCTCAGGGAATTCGCTGCCAAGTAGAGGCTAGCTACCAGAAGCTATCGCAGCAGTTCGGAACGGACGAGACACCGGTCGCAGTAAGGTCAAGTGGGCGACAAAGTCACCCTGGTCTCTTTGATACCTATCTTAATATTAAAGGAAGTCGGGCTTTACTACACCGCATAAAATATTGCTGGGCAAGCGTGTTCAGTCCTAGAGCTATAGCTACTCTGACTCGAAAAGGTTTAGTGGCTCAAATTGAACCTGTAGCTGTTGGTGTTCAAAAAATGATCCGTGCTCGCTCTGCTGGGGTTCTGTTTACTGCTGACCTTATCAGCAATGACACTTCATTAGTTGTCATTGAGGCTAGCTGGGGGCTGGGTGAGGGCGTGGTTCAGGCGAAGGTGAACCCTGATAAATTCGTCGTGAATAAAGAGACGCTGAACATCAAGGAAAAGCATATCGGCCAAAAAACCTGCCAGGTGGTAGCCGTTGAGCAGGGAATCAAGGTTGAGACAGTGCCTAAAGAAAAGCAGGCTATTCCCTGCCTCAGTGGTGAGGAGCTAACCCACCTGGTCAAACTGGCTAAGCAGGTAGAACTGCACTACGGATGTATCCCCCAAGATATTGAGTGGGCGGTTGATGATGAGCTACCCTTCCCCGAAAACATCTTCCTTATTCAGACCCGTCCTGTGGTTATCGCTTCCCCATCGGGGAGGAAATTAAACAAACCCCCAGGTAAAGGTGATACCGAGCATATCGCGGACTTGCTCATTGAGCGCTTCTACCACTGAACAAAGGCGGGAGATTTAATAAATATATAGTAAACTACTACGAGTAAACCTCATCTCAGGCGAAAGTAAGGTTGGGCTGATGATAATAAAGAGCTTCCTTGGTAGAAGGGGACTGGGTGTCAGGTAAGATTCTGCCAAGATTTTATGTAATTAGGAGAAAGCCAAATGACCATAACGGAGATGTTAGCCAGAAATGCTAGAATGTATCCCGATGACAGCGCCCTTATTGAATTAAAACAGAGCCAGGGGTTAAGAAAAGAAATTGCCTGGCAGGAGCTTGATGAAAGGGTAAACAGGGTAGCCAACGCCCTTATCGGCCGGGGGATTAGGAAAGGCGATAAGGTAATACACTGGATGCTCAACTCCATCAACTGGCTGGAGGCCTATTTCGGCATCCTCAGGACCGGGGCATGGGCAGTGCCGCTCAACTTCCGCTTTACCGCTGACGACTTCAAATACTGCGCTGATATCGCTGAAGCCAAGGCCATGATTCTGGGTGAGCCATTTATTGACCGGGTAGAGGCTGTCCGTTCCCAGCTGCCTACAATTAAGGACTACATCCTTGTCGGGCAACCCCTGCCCAAGGGTATGGAGGACTTCGAAAAGGTGATAGAAGAGGCCTCTCCCCAACCTATAGAGGTGGAATTGAGCGAAGAGGATGAGTGCGGGCTCTATTTCACCTCAGGAACCACAGGAGCGCCAAAGCCGATACTGCTCACCCACGGGAATCTGGAATGTGCCGCCATCACCGAGAACCGCCACCACTATCAGACTCATGAAGATAACTTTATCCTTATTCCTCCCCTATACCATACCGGGGCAAAGATGCACTGGTTCGGCAGCCTGATTGTAGGCGGCCGGGCCACCATACTCAATGAGGTAAGCCCCCAGTATATTTTAGAAGCTGTCCAAAAAGAGAGAGGGACGATAGTCTGGTTGCTGGTGCCCTGGGCTCAGGATATTCTGCTGGCCCTGGACAGGGGAGAACTAAAGAAGGAAGACTATGACCTGAGTTCCTGGCGGCTGATGCACATGGGGGCACAGCCCATACCCCCAAGCCTTATCAAGCGCTGGAAACAATACTTCCCCGATATGCAGTACGATACTAGCTACGGGCTGAGCGAAGCTACCGGTCCAGGGTGCGTAAACCTGGGAATAGAGAACTATCACAAGCTGGAGGCCACCGGCAAGCCTGGATTTAACTGGGAGACCCGCATTGTCAATGATAAGGGTGAAGGTGTCCCCCGTGGCGGGGTCGGCGAGCTGATCGTCAGGGGCAATGGTGTGATGAAGGAGTATTACGGTAATCCCGAAAAGACGGCAGAGACCTTAAAAGGCGGCTGGCTCTACACCGGCGATATGGCCAGACAGGATGAAGAGGGCTTTATCTACATTGTTGATAGGAAGAAAGACTTGGTCATCACCGGCGGCGAGAACATTTTCCCGGTGGAGGTAGAAGAGACCCTGCGGCGCCATCCCAAGGTCTACGATGCCGGAGTGTTTGGCCTCCCCGACGACAGGCTCGGTGAGATAGTCGCCGCTGTCATTGACACCAAGCCAGGCACCACCCTGAGTGAGGAAGAGGTGCATCAGTTCTGCGAACAGAACCTGCCCCGCTACAAGAGACCGAGGCGCGTCATATTTGATAAAGTACCCCGTAACCCCACCGGTAAGATAGAAAAACCGAAGCTAAGACAAAAATACGCCCACTTAGGAGGGTAAATTGAAAGAACTAACCATAACCGCCGATGCCCCGGGAGAAAGACTCTTCGTCCTGGGCAACGAAGCCATCGCCCGGGGGGCTATAGAGGCCGGCGTCCAGGTTGCCGCCGCCTACCCCGGCACCCCCTCCAGCGAGATAGTGGAAACCCTGTCCGGGGTGGCCAAAGAGCTGGGGATGTACGTGGAGTGGTCGGTCAACGAGAAGGTAGCCTTCGAGGTCGCCCTGGCGGCTTCCATCTGCGGGGTGAGAGCCATGGCCGCGATGAAGCACGTCGGGGTCAACGTGGCTCACGACCCCCT
>DAOUMR010000113.1:0-1813 GCA_034409905.1 Dehalococcoidales bacterium
AGCCGATACTGCACTTTACCGAGAGGGACATCTGGGACAACATCATGATAAACAAGATTCCTTACTGCGTCCTCTATGAACAGGGCTATCGCTCGCTGGGGGCAAAGACGACCAGCCAGATTGCCGTAGCGGGCGTCCCCGCCTGGGAACAGGACCTGGAACACACCATGGAGAGGGCGGGGAGGAGGCAGGACAAGGAACAGATGATGGAGAGACTGCGCAAGCTGGGTTACATGTAACCTCAAAACAAGCCAGCTTAAGAGGGGAGGCGATAAAGTGGGGAAGAAAAGAACGGCGGCTATCTCCGTGGCCGCTCTTTCCATTGTCTGCGGGCTGATAGTCTGGCACGCCGTCCACTGGCATCTCAGCGGGATGTACCTGGAGATGTTCAACTGGCTGGGAACCGGCCGGGGCGTCATTACCGTGTTCTATAACCTGGCGTTGATGCTGGCGCTGGGTGTCAGCTTGGGCTTCCTCATGGACAAGGTAGCCGAGCTGATAGGTTCTGAGAATAGCCAGACAAAAAACCTCGACGATGAAACCGAGACGGGTGAAGGACGATGATAACCTTCCCAGTAATGCCGGGCGTCGAGTTTAACCTTTTCCTGCTTATCCTGACTGGCCTTGGTGCCGGCGTCTTAAGCGGCTTTACCGGTGTCGGCGGTGCCTTTGTCATAACGCCGGCGCTGATTGTGCTCGGCTTTCCGGCCAGCTTCGCCGTCGGCACCAGTCTGGTCTGGGTGCTGGGCAACGCCGTTATCGGCGCCTTTCGACACGGGAAGCTAGGCAACGTCGATATGAAGCTGGGAGTGGTGCTCCTGGTGGCAGCCATAGGCGGGGTGGAGGTGGGGGTGAGAATCCTCAACGGCGCCAGGGCTATCGGTCTGGCTGATGAAGCCGTGCTCTCTATCTCGATATTTATACTTCTCGTCGTGGGTATCTATACGCTTTCGGAGAGCATCATGAAGAAGAAAGAGCTCGACAAAATGCTCGCCCGAAAGGAAGAACTGCCCCCTGATGTGAGAGCCGCCTCTTTATCGCGGAAATTCCAGGGGATTAATCTGCCCCCGAGGCTGCATTTCGCCGGGTCGGAGGTGACTATGTCCCTCTGGATTCTGCTGGCTATCGGCTTCTTAATTGGCTTGCTGTCGGGCATTATCGGTGTCGGCGGCGGCATTATTATGGTGCCCTCTCTGGTCTATCTGGTCGGACTATCGTCCTTCATGGCGGTGGGTACCTCTTTATTCCAGATTATCTTTTCGGCGGCTTACGGTTCCATCCGGCATACCCTCAGCGGCAACGTTATTATCTTCGCCGCTTTCATTATTCTGATGGCGTCCAGCATTGGGGTTCAGTTCGGGGCATCGGTTACCCGCTATGTGCGGGGCATATCGGTGAGAATAGTGCTGGGCGTTTCGGCCCTTTTATTCGCCGCGGGTGCCATCCTGAAGCTATCTAATGTTCTGCTGGAGGGGGCGGACTGGCTCGAAACGGCGTCGCTGGCGGTCACCTTCGGCGGCCTGGGGCTGACTCTGCTCATGATTATAGCCCTGTTTATCACTGCCCTTCGTTATCACCGTGGTCGGCGCATACCAGCCTGGGCGGAATCACTGGTGGCTAAAATTGAATAAAGAAGAGACTCTCCTCCTTTTTGTAGAGGAGAGGGCGGGCTCTGTCAGGGGAAACTGAGGTGCCAGGGGGTTTTATTCTTTTTCCTGCCTGGTTTAAATCTTGTTTCTCCCCCTCCCGTGTGGGTAGCCTCAGCTGTAATCGGGCAAGTAGCACCCCGCCTTCTCTTCTACATTTCGCCCAC
>DAOUMR010000114.1:0-9534 GCA_034409905.1 Dehalococcoidales bacterium
GGCATAGCCGCCGCCTGAGTCCCCGGGCGCGGTGAGTAAGGAAAGACATGAATACGGGCAAAGCGCATCTGCTTGACAAAATCATAGCTCGCCTCAAACTCGTCGTCGGTCTCGCCGGGAAAGCCGACGACAATATCGGTGGTGACCGCCACCCCGGGCACGGCTTTCCTGATTTGCTCCACCGCCCGCCTGTAGTCAGCGGTGGTGTAGCGCCTGCCCATTCTTTCGAGCACGTCGTCACTGCCGCTTTGCAGCGATAGATGAAAATGGCGGCAAAGCCTTTCGTCCCGCCACAACTCCAGAAGCTCGGGGGTTATTTCCTGCGGCTGTAGTGAAGAGAGCCTTAACCGGGCGATTTCGGTCTCGGCCAGGATACGCTTTAGTAGTCCTGCCAGGCCAACGTCTTTGCAGTTATAGGCGCCGATTTCGGTGCCGGTGAGCACAACTTCTTTGTCGCCGTCGGCGACGCGCTGCTTGATTTCGGAGAGAACACCGTCAGTGGGCTGACTCCTCTCCCTACCCCGCACCAGGGGAACGATGCAGTAGGAGCAGAAGTTATTACAACCGTCCTGAACCCGAACAAAGGCGCGTGTCCTGAAATCGGCTTTAGCTGGAGCTGGCACCGAAGGCGGGCTCAGGTAGCCCGACTCCTCAAGCAAGGAAACCAGCTTCATTTTCTGGCTGTTATCAAAGACCAGGTCAACGCCCTCGAGCCGGGCCAAATCCTGGCGGGCGCGCTCAACATAGCAACCCACCGCCACCACCAGGACGTCGGGGTTGCGGCGACGGGCCTGATGCAAGAGTTTGCGGCACTTGCCGTCGGCACTATGGGTAACGGTGCAGGTATTGAGGATATAGACATCGGCCCCGTTATCGGCCGGCACCAGCCGATAGCCCTTTTCGGCAAACTGACGGGCGAAAAGCTGGCTCTCCGCCTGGTTGAGCTTACAGCCCACCGTATCCAGGGCGATGCTGGGTGCTTGCGAACTTTTAACCATCTCCATAAAATTATATGGCGACTTTTCAAGCTGGTCAAATGTATGGAGGGGCGTAGAGAGAAGTCTATAGAGGTGACACCTCTATAGGGAGGGTATTGGGTGGGGAAAAAGACCTGTGGGGTGGGGCTCAGGAGTCTCTCCTTGCAGATAAGTCAAATTTATGGTAAAAATAGCTAATCAAAATCCTTTTCCCCTTTTAATGTTATGTCAACTTTAGACAGCAGAGTCGTAGTTACCGGTATCGGGGTTATCTGCCCCCTCGGTCTTAATGCCGCCGAAAGCTGGGAAGCGCTGGTTGCGGGCAAGTCCGGCGTTGCCCGCATTACCCTATTCGATACCGATGGCTTCGAGACCAAGATTGCCGGCGAGGTCAAGGGCTTCGACGCCGCTAATTATATGAACCTCAAGGAAGCCCGCCGCAACGACCGCTTTTCCCAGATGGCGGTAGCCGCCAGCCTTGAGGCGACCAAACAGGCTAACCTGAAGATAGACGATAGCAACAAAAACGATATCGGCATCATTATCGGCAGCGGCATAGGGGGACTGACCACCCTTTTCGAGCAGACCAAGGTTCTGCTGGAGAGGGGCCCCGACCGGGTCAGCCCCTTCCTCATCCCGATGATGATGCCCAACATAGCCTCGGCGCAGGCATCCATCACGCTGGGGGCCAGGGGGCCCAACCTCTGCACCACCTCGGCCTGCTCCAGCGGCTCGGATGCCGTCGGCATCGCCTACGAGACCATCAAGCGCGGCGACGCCAAAGCCATGATAAGCGGCGGCAGCGAGGCCATAATCAACCCGGTGGGCGTCAGCGCCTTCAACGCCCTGAAGGCCATCTCGACCCGAAACGACGAGCCGCAATTAGCCTCCCGCCCCTTCGATGCTGAGCGCGATGGCTTTGTCATCGGCGAGGGGGCTAGCGTCCTCATCCTGGAAAGCCTGTCTTACGCTAAAAAGCGGGGGGTTAAGATACTGGCCGAGATGCTGGCTTACGGCACCAGCGCCGATGCCTACCACATTACCGCCCCGCTGGAAACGGGCGAGGGTGCGGCCATGGCGGTGCAGCGGGCGCTGGACAAGGCCGGCATCAAGCCCAATGAGATTGACTATATCAACGCCCATGGCACCTCCACCGAGCTCAACGATAAGATGGAGACTAAGGCGATAAAGAAGGTCTTCGGCGACTACGCCTACAAGGTCCCGATAAGCTCGACCAAGTCGATGATGGGACACCTGGTGGGCAGCGCCGGCGCCGTCGAGGCGGCCATCTGTATTATGGCTATCGGCAACGACGTCATACCGCCGACGATAAACCTCACTCACCCCGACCCCGAGTGCGACCTGGACTATGTGCCTAACGTAGCCCGCAAAGCCAGGGTCAGGACCGCCCTGTCCAACTCCTTCGGCTTCGGCGGGCATAACTCAGTCCTTATCTTTCGAGAGTACACCGAGGAATGAATTGAACCGCTACCGCTGGAACATTCTGCCGCCAGCGCCAGAAGAGCGCCTGTGCACCAGCGGCCTCTCCCCTTTAATCGCCCAGCTTTTGTATAATCGCGGTATCAGCCAGCCTGCGCAGCTGGAAGCCTTCTTAAGCGGCGATAAGCGCCTAGCCGGCGACCCCTTCCGCCTCCCCGATATCGAGCCGGCGGTAGGCAGGATTTACCGGGCGCTGCTCTCCGGGGAGACCATCGCCATCTACGGCGACTTCGACGCCGACGGCATCACCGGCACGGCCATACTCGCCCGAGGATTATCGAAGCTGGGGGGCAAGACTGTTCCCTACATACCCCACCGTCTCACCGAGGGCTACGGGCTTAACACGACGGCGCTGGAGAGCCTGCACAAGCAGGGCGTCAGCCTGGTTATCACCGTTGACTGCGGCATTACCGCCCTCAACGAGGTTGAGCGGGCCAAGCGGCTGGGACTGGATATAATCATCACCGACCACCACTCCCCCCTGCCCGAAATGCCGTCCGCCATGGCCATCATCAACCCCAAGCGGGCCGATTCCAGCTACGGCTTCTCCGAGCTGACCGGGGCCGGCGTCGCCTTAAAGCTGCTTCAGGCACTGTTCCAGAACCTGGGCAAAGAAGGACAGCTGGAGGAGCTTATGGACCTGGCCGCCATCGGCACGGTGGCCGATATAGCCCCCCTTTCGGGAGAGAACCGCTACCTGGTCAAAGAGGGGCTGAAGCTGATGAATACTAACCCCCGCCTGGGGCTGGGGGAGATTATCTCTCAGGCAGGCTTAAAGCCAGGCAACTTAAGCGCCGAGAGCATCTCCTGGGCTATTGCACCGCGCCTTAACGCGGCGGGAAGACTGGCGCACGCTATGACCAGCTACAAGCTCCTGATAACGGAATCGCCCCAGGAAGCGCGCGACCTGGCGAGCTGGCTTGAGGAGAAGAACAGCGAGCGGCAGAGGCTGACCACCAGGGTCTTAGCCACCGCCAGAGAGCAGGTAGTGGCTCAGGGCATTAAACCCCTGCTGGTTGCCGCCGACAAGGACTATCCCCTGGGCATCGCTGGGCTGATTGCCGGCAGGCTGGCCGAGGAGTTTTACCGACCGGCCGTCGTCGTCCGCGTAGGAGAGACAGTAAGCAGCGGCAGCGGCCGCAGCATACCCGAGTTTAATATCATCAAGGCGCTGACTCAGTGCCGCCAGCTACTTTCCCATTTCGGCGGTCATTCCCAGGCGGCTGGCTTTACCCTACCCACCCAGAACCTGCCCCAGCTCCAGGAAAACCTCGCCAAACTTGCTACCGAGCAGCTTGCCGACGCCGACCTTCGTCCCCAGCTTGATATTGACGCCAGAGTCGCCCTGCCTGACCTGAGTGGCGACACCTTCAGCACCATTCAACAGCTGGCCCCCTTCGGCCGGGGTAACCCCTCCCCCACCTTCCTCAGCCAGCGCACCGAGGTAATTGATTGCCGCACCATGGGCAACGGCGCCGAGCACCTGAGGCTGAAGCTGAAGCAGGGGGGCACGGTCTGGGATGGGGTGGGCTTCCGGCTGGGCGGCTACCTGGGCGAGATATCCCCCCAGCTAGACATCGTCTATAACCTGGAGATAGACCGCTGGGGGGACAAGGAGAGGCTCAGGCTCAACCTGATTGACTTCGCCCCGCCTAGCTAAAGACAGGAAAACTTGACAATTGCCCAGGCGCGTTGTACACTAGCTATTAGTGGTTTAAGGTTCAGGTTATCACAAACTTAGTTAAACTAGTTTAGATTTACTCAAGTATTGGATGACCGCAACTCTAACCAACTAATAACAAGAGAGGAGGTCATTCAATGAGTTTTGAGGACAAGCAACTCACCTGCTCCGATTGTGGAGCCGAGTTTACCTTCAGCGCCGAGGAACAAGAGTTCTTCCAATCCAAGGGCTACACCAACGAGCCCAAGCGCTGTCCCGCCTGCCGCGAAGCCCGGAAATCCCAACGCTACGGTAATGATAGCTACGGCTACAGGTCCCGGCGTCAGATGTTCCCAGCGGTATGCGCCGAGTGCGGTAAGGAAACCGAAGTCCCGTTCGAGCCTCGAGAAGGCAGACCGGTATACTGTAGCGATTGCTACAGCAAAGTCAGACAGAATAGATAAAGTTAGTTTGACTTAAAAAACATACGTAGGCCGGGGTATACCTGGCCTACGTGTGTTACTATAATGAAATGAGTTGATTTATCATGCCGCTGAAAGTATCCAAACGTGAAGGTGAAACAGAAGATTCCCTGCTGAAGCGCTTCCAGAGGATGGTGCAGATGGACGGCGTCCTCAGGGAGGCGAAATCACGCCGCCATTTCGTATCCAAGAGAGAAGCCGCCCGCCTGAAGGCCAAGAAGAACGCCCGGCGCCGGCGGCTGGGCAAATAGTATCCCCCTGATTCCCCCAACAAACGGTCAACATTACTATACCTATCTTTAACTCACTTTAACTACCTCACTTGACAAATGACGGTTAATCGTTAAAATATACCTAGTTTCACTATGTATTCTAACTAACTAGGTATCATAACGGAGGCCGTCAATGAAACTAACGCTCATTTTACTACTGATTCCGATTCTGGTATTGTTCGCCGCCTGCGGGCAGGCGGCCGAAGAACCAGTCGGCAACGGCGCCCCGACGGAAAATGGTGCCCCTGCCGAAGAACCGGTCGGCAACGGTGCCCCGACGGATAACGGCTCGGTGGCCGGCGCCCTCTCCCAGGAAGAGATAGACGCCGCCCGGCAGGTCGTTTACGACTACTGGGAAGCCTTCAATGCCTATGACGTCGAGGGTGTCCTGGCTTGCCTGGAAGAGTCTTATTGCCAGGTAAGAGCCAATGAAATCCCCGGTGAGATTGGCCAGATGGAAGCCGCCGGTGTCACCCTGGGACTGGAAGAGGAAGCGGAGCCTGTCGTAACCCCCGAAGGAATAGTGGTCATACAGATAAAGCTCATCGTCCCCGTCCTGCCCGACCGGCATATCACCTATGACCTAGTCAAGATTGACGGCGAGTGGAAAATCTGCGACTCGGAAGAGCTCTAGGTCGGACTTGGCGTCTTCACCCAGCGCGTCCGCCAGATTAATATCGGGACAACGATAAGCAGGACGATTATGCCTATCACCTGCGCCTGATGCAGGCCGAAGAGGAAGGACGTTCCGTCCCGTAGGAAACCGACGCCCACTCGCCACGCGGAATACGTGCCCAGGTAGATGAGAAACAGAGAGCCATCGGGCTTGAACCTTTTCCTCAACGGGAACAACACGCCGAAGGCTATGAGCAGAAAGACAATCTCATAGACCTGGGTGGGGTGAACGGCTACCCCCAGCGGGGCATAGCTCTGTGGATTGGTATAGACCACCGACCAGGGCAGCCAGGACGGGGCTTCTGCGCCGTAGCAGCAGCCGTTTATAGTGCAGCCTACCCTACCTATTGCCTGAGCCAGCAGGACGCCCGGAGCCACCAGGTCCATGACGTAACCGAAGCGAAAATGGCTGAAGCGGCTGTAAATCCAGATGCCCAGAACCGCGCCTAAAATAGCCCCGTAGATGGTAAGCCCGGAAAAGCCGACTATCTGCCCCGGGTGAGCTCTGTAGTAGTCCCAAAGGTCAATAACGTGGAGCAAACGGGAGAAGATTATACCCGAGGGAATGCCCACCAAGGCGGCAGTAACGAGGGTATCGTAGGAGACCTTAGCCCCCTTCTTAATCTCCCAGAAAAGCCAGAGCACCACCACCAGCACCGCCAGGGCGACCATGATGCCGTACCAGCGGACGCTGAACGAGCCTATGCTAAAGGCTATCGGATTTATACTTATGGTTATCAAGGGCTACCTCCAATCATCAGGAACATAATGCCCGCACAAAGCTCTCGGCGTCGAAAGCAGTCACATCATCCAGCCCGTCGCCAATACCGACGAAGCGGATGGGTATCTTGAGCTCATCGCAGATAGCCAGCACTATGCCCCCCTTGGCCGTGCCGTCCAGCTTGGCCAGAAAGATGTCGGTTACCCCCACCGCCTCGGTGAAGTACCGCGCCTGGATCAAGCCGTTCTGGCCGGTGGTGGCGTCAAGCACCAGTAATACCTCGTGGGGGGCGGTATCGTCGACCTTAGCCGCCACCCGCCTAATTTTCTTTAATTCTTCCATCAGGTTGAACTTGGTGTGCAACCTGCCCGCGGTGTCAATGATTACCTCGTCGGCGTTGCGGCTGCGCGCTGCCTCCAGGGCGTCGTAGACCACCGCCCCGGCATCCCCACCCGGCTGGTGGGCGACAACATCAACGCCGACCTTCTCGGCCAGTTTCTTGAGCTGGTCGATAGCCGCCGCCCGGAAGGTATCCGCCGCCACCAGAATAACGTTTTTCCCCTCTTTCTTGGACTTATAGGCCAGCTTGGCGATAGAGGTGGTCTTGCCGCTGCCGTTAACGCCTACCGCCATAACGACTTTTGGTGGTGAGGCAGGAGCCGAGGGCGGGACTTCGATAGTGAGGATTTTGACCATCTCCTGCTGTAAAGCCTCGCGCACCGCCGAGCCTTCGGCAAACTTTTCTTCTTTGGCTCTCTGCTTCACCCTTTCCAGCAGCTTTTCGGTGGTGCCAAAGCCCACGTCGGCGGAGATGAGCAGCTCTTCTAATTCTGTCCACACCGTCTCGTCAACGGCGGCGCGGTCGAAGAGGCGCATCGCCCGCTTGAACCAGCTATCGCGGCTGGGTTTTAAGGCCTTTTCGATATTTGTTATCTACCTCACCCCCTGTATCCCCCTCTCCTATCAAGGAGAGGGGGAAGTTATTTTTTCTTAAGAGGGGCTTCGCCCCTCTTGGACTCCCTTTGCTTTGCACCTATTCCGCTACGAATAGGCGACAAAAACGACACCAAAAAATCCCGGGAAACAATTCAGGCACAGGCCATGCCTGGGAATTGCTTTTAGAGTTATGTTAAATAAATGAGTTTCTATCTACCTCTCCCCTTTACCCCCTCTCCTATCAAGGAAAGGGGGAAGGGATTCTATAAGAGGGACTGCGTCCCTCTTGGACTCCCTTTATTTGCCCAGCAGCCCTTCTAATAGTATCTGGGCTGCCTTTTTATCCAGGGGCTTATTATTATTGCCACACTTGGGCGACTGAATGCAACTGGGGCAGCCGTCCTCGCAGGGGCATTCTTCAATCGCCTTCAGTGTAGTTTGCCACAATTCCTCGACCAGGTCAAAACCCTTCTCACTGATGCCGATGCCGCCGGGATAGGCGTCGTAGATGAATATCTGGGGCTTACCCGTATCGGGGTGGAGGGGGGTGGAGACGCCGCCGATATCGTTGCGGTCGCAGAGGGCGAACATGGGCAGGATAGCGATGGCGGCGTGCTCGACGGCGTGCAGCCCGCCGGCAAAATCGAGCCCCACCTCATCCTCATCCACCCGCCTCACCGTCTCCTTGGGCAGGTCGAACCAGAGGGCGATGGTGGGGAAGCGCATCGGGGGGAGGTCGAGGGGCTCTTCTCCAATGACCTCCTCGGTGAACTGCGCCTTCTTCTTGAAGCCGACCACCCGCGTGGTGACCTCGACCTCGCCCAAATAGACTTTAGTCCCATGACATTCCTTATCTTTGATTACTTTGGTGATACTAAGGTCGGTGAGCTCTTTATCCTGAGTGTAGTAGTTGACCTCTACCGGCTTGGCGTAGGCGGTGCGCGCCGAAAGGTCGAGCTCCTCGACCAGGTAGGACTCGCCCTGATGCAGGTAGATGGCGCCGGGAAAGATAAAAAACAGGGCCGTGCTGGAATCTATCGTCTCCAGAAGGGCGCCGCTGGAGCTATTGATAATGGCGTAGTTCTCCCCGAAAGCGGCGCGGATGTTCACATTCTCGGCGGGGTAGGCAATGGACGGGGCAACGTGCCACCTGCCTTTAACCTCCCGAAGTAAGCCCTGTTCTTCTAATTCAGCCCTCTCTTGGACTAAGGTGGAGCCGAAGAACTCCTCGTCCAGATTGGTCAGGGGCAATTCCCAGGCGGCACAGAGCAGGTGGGCGCGCAGTATATAGGGGTTGGCCGGGTTGACCAGGGCGTTCTCGAAGCTCTTGCCGAAAAAGGACTCGGGATGGCGCATAAAATACTGGTCGAGTGGATTGTCCAGCCCGATGAGAAAGCTCAATGATCTCTCTTTACTCCGCCCGCTTCGGCCCGCCTGCTGCCAGGTGCTGGCGATGCTCCCCGGATAGCCGGTGAGCACGGTCGCCTCCAGGTCGCCGATGTCTATGCCCAATTCTAGGGCCGTGGTTGCCACCACCCCCAGCAACTGCCCGCTGAAAAGCTCCTTCTCGATTTTACGCCTTTCCTCGGGCAGGTAGCCCGCCCGATAGGGCTTTATCTTCTTAGCCAGAGCCGAGTCGGTTTCGGCCAGCTTGTGCCTTGTGTAGTTATAGATGACCTCGGTGAGCTGGCGGGTGCGGACGAAGGTCAGCGTGCGGATATTTTGCATTACCAGCTCGGCGAAAAGGTTAGACGCCTCGCCGTTGGCGCTGCGGCGCACACTCCGGGCAGTATCAATTAGCGGCGGGTTCCAGAAGACGAACTCCTTACCGCCGTGGGGCGAGCCGTCGTCATCGACCACACTGAAGGGCAAGCCCACCAGCTTTTCGGCGTGCTCTCCGGGGTTGGCGATAGTCGCCGAGCAGCAGATGAACTTGGGATTTGAGCCGTAGAAACGGCATAATCTTCGCAGGCGGCGGAGCACACAGGCCACGTGGGAGCCGAAGACGCCGCGATAAATATGGGCTTCGTCAACCACCACGTAGCGCAGGCGGCGTAGAAGACGCGACCACTGCTGGTGGTTGGGCAGTATGCCCACATGGAGCATATCGGGGTTGGTCAGGATGAGCCGCGCCCGCCTCCTGATGTCGCCCCTCTCTGCTTTAGGGGTGTCGCCGTCGAAGGTGGCGAAGTCCCCGGTTGACAAAAGCCTGGGGTGGAAAAGCTCCCAAAGGGTACGCAGCTGGTCCTGGGCCAGGGCCTTGGTCGGGAAGAGGTAGAGGGCACAGCTGCCCCGCTGGGTTATAAGCGTC
>DAOUMR010000115.1:0-2858 GCA_034409905.1 Dehalococcoidales bacterium
ATTCCTATTTGCCTTTGGGCTGGCGGGTGCTCAAGAAGATAGAGAATATCATCCGCGACGAGATGGACAAAGCGGGCGGACAGGAGGTCAACCTGCCCGTACTCCAGCCTTTCGAGATGTGGCAGCAGTCGGGCCGCGACCAGGCTCTGGGCAAAGTCCTCTTCACCCTCTCCGACCGCCGGGAAAGGAAGCTGGCTTTAGGCCCCACCCACGAAGAGGTCATCACCGAGCTGGCCAAATATAACGTGCAGAGCTACCGCGACCTGCCCCTCCTCCTCTACCAGATTCAGGTCAAGTTCCGCGACGAGCCCCGCCCCCGCGGCGGCTTGATCAGGGTGCGCGAGTTCCTTATGAAAGACCTCTACAGCTTCGACGCCGACGAGGCCGGGCTGGATATAAGCTACCAGAAGATGGACCAGGCCTACCGCAAAATCTTTGAGCGCTGCGGGCTGCCCACCATGCTGGTCGAAGCCGACAGCGGCGCTATCGGCGGCAAGGACTCCCGCGAGTTCATGGTCGTCGCCGAAAACGGCGAGGACGAGATTATCTATTGCAAAAAGTGTCACTATGCCGCTAACGCCGAAAAGGCGGTGAGCGTTAAGGAGAAAATAGATAACGGCAAACCTTTAGCCGTTGAGGAAGTAGCCACCCCCGGCGCCGGCTCTATCGAAGAAGTGGCCAGTTTCCTTAAGATACCTCAGAGCCACACCCTGAAGGCAGTCTTTTACATCGCCGACGGCAGGCTCGTCTTCGTGGTCATTCGCGGCGACCTCGGTGTCAACGAGGTAAAGCTGAATAACCAGCTCAAGGCCAGCGAGCTGCGTATGGCTACCGAAGCCGAGGTCATCGAGACGGGTATTGTCGCTGGTGCGGCATCGCCAGTGGGACTGAAAGGCTTCAAGGTCATCACCGACGACTCGGTAAATGCGGGGACCAACTTCGTGGCTGGCGGCAACAAGCCCGATATCCACCTCAAAAACGTCAACTACCCCAGGGACTTCAAGGCGGATATCGTCGCCGATATCGCTCAAGCCAAGGCAGGAGACAAGTGCCCCGAATGCGGTGGCAAACTGGAATCGACCCACGGCATTGAAGTCGGGCATATCTTCAAGCTGGGCACCACCTACAGCCAGAAGTTCGGCGCCTCCTTTATCGATGAGAAGGGCGAGTCCCATCCCCTGGTCATGGGCTGCTACGGACTGGGCTTGAGCCGACTGATGGCGGCCGTCATTGAGCAAAACCACGACGAAAAGGGCATTATCTGGCCTTCTTCTCTGGCCCCCTACCAGCTCTATCTCTGCCCGCTTTATAAGGATAATACCAAGGTAGAAGAGGTCACCGAAAAGCTCTACGCCAAACTGGAGGCAGCCGGCTTTGAAGTCCTCTTCGACGACCGCCAGGAATCGCCCGGGGTCAAGTTCAACGACGCCGACCTCCTGGGGATGCCTTTACGAGTTACTGTCAGCCCCCGGACTTTAGAAAAGAATAGCGTTGAAATAAAGAAACGCGCGGAGAAAGATTCGGAGCTGGTGCCGCTGGCGGAGGTAGCCAAAAGGCTCAAAGAGCTTGTTGGTAATTAGCGGCTTCCCAAACCCTACTGTCATTGCGAGCGAAGTGAAGCAATCTCTTCGTCTAAACCACCCCACCCAAGTTATTATTCCCACACCAACCCGCCCACAAACGTCTTTCAAGGGGGGCTTCGCCCCCCTTAAGAACCCCCCAAAACATATGGAGATAACCTCCCCTCCAGGGGTTTGAAAGGGGGCTCTGCCCCCTTTCTACATTAAAAGGGTGGCAGGCGGGAATAGATATAAAACGGGGAGGGGAGGCACAAAATCCCAAATAAGGAGTTTATAGAGGTCTAACCTCTATAGGGTGGGTATTGGGTGGGAAAGAAAAACGTACGCTAACAAGGTGGGGTGGGGATGGGGGAGAAAAGCCTCCCCTAACCCCTTAAGCTCGCCCCAAGCTGTTTGGCCAGCTTATCCAGTATCTGCTTCTGCACCTTGTTGACCTCGTCGTCGGTCAGCGTGTGCTTCGGCGACTGATAAGTGATGCGGTAAGCCAAAGACTTCTTTCCCGCCGGCAACTGCTCCCCACTGTAGAGGTCAAAGAGACTGACATCAGTCACCAGCGGAAAGCCCCGCATAACTGACTGAACTTGAGCGTTAGTCACGCCCGCATCCACCACCAGCGCCATGTCCCTGACCACGGCCGGGAAGCGCGAAATCGGCTGGTACATCTTGTGCCCCAGAGTAAAGGGGAAGAGCGCTGTCAAATCGACCTCGAAGAGATAGACCTCTCCGGGAAGCTCAAAGGCATCGGCGACCTTGGGGTGCAGTTCGCCGACCACCCCCAGCCTCTTCCCCCCAACGATGATGGCCGCCTGCTTGAAGGGATGAAGGCTCTCGTCCGAGCCCGCCTCGAAATTAATTTCGATGCCCAATTGCCCGAATAAGCCTTCGATTATTCCCTTGGCGTCGTAGAAATCGAGCGCCTCGTTGCCACCCCGCCAGGACGGCTCGAACCTGGGCCCCGTAAGTACGCCGCACAGTATCTCTGGCTCACTGGGCAAGTCGTTCTTTCGCTGGAGATAGACCCGGCCCAGTTCGAATAGCCTGACGCCGTTCTCTTCGTGACGCAGATTGGACTCCAGGGCCGTTAAGAGATTAGCCCGCAGCGTCGGGCGCATATACTCCTGCTCGGCGGTCATGGGGTTGGCCAGGCGCACCAGTTCCGATGGCTGGGGCGAGAGCTTATTAAGGGCCTCACCGCCCATCATAGAAAAGGTGATGACTTCCTGAAAACCGTAGTCGGCCAGTATTTGGCCTGCCTTTGGCTTGAGCTTTAGCATCGGC
>DAOUMR010000116.1:0-8817 GCA_034409905.1 Dehalococcoidales bacterium
AAATACAAACTGTCCCCAGGACAGAGTGTCGGCGCCGCAATCGCAACATCAGGCCTAACAGCAATCAAATCCAGCTTCAAAAAGAGTTCTGTCTACTTCAAACATGTTCTGAAAAATCTCACCAAATCGACTAGCAAGTTGGTCAAATTTCCTGTGAGCTAATTCCACTCTTCGCTGATGCCCCATAAAATCCTCGCCGTAAGCTTCTCGTGGAACTTCTTCAATTACCTTGTAGTAGCATGGACCGCCAAGTATGTTACATGATTCATAGTATACGAATCCGAGCCTTTCAAGAAAATTCTTCCTTCTGTCGCTTCCTCGGATATTGCTTCGTTGCAGGTATGGAGAATAATCGAAAGTGTTTGAGTAGGCATGGATGACCAAGTATGCAGGCGGGCCGGCTCGCCGCAGCAGCTTTCCTCCGTGCCCAGGATGCCGAAATTAATGCCGGCGCTTTTTAGCAGCTTAGCCACCGACTGAGATATCTTGGTGCTCCTCTCCTCCAGGGCGCCGGTGCAGCCCACCCAGAAGAGGATATCGACATCGCTGTCCTCGGCCATAACCTTAATCTCCAGCCCCTCCGCCCAGTCCGTCCGCGAAAGCGTCGTGCCCCGCCAGGGGTGGCCGCGGTCTTCGATACTGCGCAAGGCCCCCTCGGCCGTTTCCGGCATGGACGCCTGCTCCATGACCAGGTTTCGCCTTAAGTCCACTATCTTGTCGATGTGGTCAACCCAGACCGGGCAGACTTCGTCACAGGCGCCACAGGTAGTGCACGCCCAGATTTCATCGAGCTTGATGACATTTTCCACCAGGGGAACGTTAGGATTAGCCGGGGCTGGTTCGCCCTTAGCTTTAGCCTTCACCAGCTCGGGGCCTACCTTGAGCAGGTGATTCTTTAGGTCCTGGATAACCTTCTTGGGGTTAAGCTGTTTACCGCTTAGGTTAGCCGGACAGAGCTCCTGGCAGTTACCGCAGACCACGCAGGAGTAGAGGTCAAGGTTCTGTTTCCAGGTGAGCTGGTCGATGGTAGCCACGCCCAGGGTTTCCGCCTTCTCCAGGTCGATGGGCTGCAGGGCGCTGCGCGGTCGTTTGCGCAGGATGCCGTTGAATATGGCGGCGATGATGTGCAGGTAGCGGGTGTAGGGGATGATGGCCAGGACGAAGACCACGGTCAGCCAGTGCGCCCAGAGGAAGCCGAGGTACCAGCCCTCGGTGCCGGCACCAGCGGTGAAAAGGTTGCTGAGCCAGGCGCTCACCGGGGGCAGCAGGGTGTGCCCCAGCCCCGCCGGCGCATGTCCCAGCGAAATCTTGGTAGCTATCTCGAAGACGTAGGTCACCGGGTGGGCCAGCACGGAGAGGAGGATAATCATAGCCTCGGTGGTCTGTTCCCCCTTGAGCCGGTCGGGCCGGATGATATAGCGCCGGATAATACCCCAGGCGGCGCCGATGAAAATGAAGATGGCAAAGAAGTCCATTACCCAGACCGAGTAAAAGTAGAAATTGCTATCTTCCAGGCCAATCAGGCCGATGCCTTCCGTTAGGATGATGAAAAAGAAATAGAAAATGACGGAGATAAAGAAGCCCCATACCATCAGGGCGTGACCTAAGGGCGCCCGGTCTTTGCGCCGGAAATTCTTGAGCTGGCAGAGCTGGCTGAAGACATAGACCAGCGTATCCCATAGCTCTTTGAGCCGATTTTTTGAAGTGGTTTCCTTCTGTCCCAGGAACATGTATTGCCAGAGCTGCCGGAGACGGTAGAAAAACAGCCCCAGGGTGATTAGTAACACTCCCCAGAAAAGTGCGTAAAATAGGGTCGTTCCTGGCATAAAGCTATCCATTGACTTGATTTCTCCTATCTAGTTCCTTATCGGCTGGTATATTTTAGCGTAATCTTAGAACGGCGACAAATATGCCTATGGCTATGGCCAGTATGTCGAGCGGGTGGAAGACGGCTTCATACCGGAACATCATGTTGAAGGGGATGCTGGCCAGGTAGCTTAGGGGTATGGCCACACCGCCAATCAGGGCCAGCCATTTGCCGCGCTTGCGGTTGACGGCACGGCTGACCACTTCGCCGACGGCGTAGCCGACGCCGCCGGCCACTATCAGGTTGACGTAGATATAGGGCAAAAAACCCCGCAGCAGTCCCCAGACCAGGCCGGTAGCGATAGCCATGCCCAGCGCCGTTCCGGCCGCAATCAAATAATACTTAGGGGAAAGGCGGAAGGTGGGCAGCTTGGTCGTTTTGGCGCAGTCGGGGCAGCGGGCGCCTACCGGTGTCTGCACCATGCACTTGGGACATATCGGCTTGCCGCACTTGCCGCAGCTTAAATTCGTTTCAACGTCGGGGTGATAGGCGCATTTCATCTTTGGAGCTTAGTCCTTCCCCTCTTTGGGCTTTACCGGTCGGCGGTGTATCCAGGCTTCCCGGTCCCTGATGTCGCGGTCAAAGAGAAAACGGTTGAGCAACAGTTCCCCTGTCGGTACCGAGGCCGAAGCCGGGGTTCGGCGCGGGGTCAGCCGCCGGATGACCATAATGATAAACATGGCGACAAAGCCCATAGTCAGCGCTAGCTGTCCCGACTCAGGCTCGATGGTCAGCCAGCTGACGATGGGCATAACGGCCACGGCGATGCCTATTCCTATCGGTATGTTGCGCACGGTAAGCACATTGAGAATCATAATGGCCATAAAGGTTATAAACGACCAGGGAACCAGTCCGTTGACCACAGGGACTATCAGCGCCACGCCCATAATGGTGGAGATGCCCCGACCGCCGCTGAAGCGGAGAAAGACGGGCCAGTTGTGCCCGATAACGGCGGCCAGGCCGATAACTACCTGCTGGGTGATGTCCAGCCCGACCAGCTGGGCTACCCAGACCGCCGGCATCGCCTTGCCGATGTCAAAGATAACGACGACTGCGGCCATCCAGCGGGCACCGACCTTGACCAGGTTGGCGCCACCGACATTACCGCTGCCATACTGCCTGATGTCTATCCGCCGCCGCCACCGGGCGACGAGATAGGCGGCGGGAATGGCGCCCATAAGGTAGCCGCCGATAATCAGCAGGATGAACTTAACAACTTCGGGCATAAACTCTCCTCATAAGATAAGCTTGGGTTCTCTCTCTTTAGCCAGGGCGATGAGCCGTTCCACCGCTTCTAAGGGGACGTTAGCGCCGCCGATGGGGGTCTCCTCGTCGGGCTCAATGCCGTGAAAGTCGCTGCCGCCCGTAGCGATAAGGCCGTGCTTTTGCGCCAGCGCCAGAAGGCCCTTGACCTCCTCATCACTATAGCCGTTATAGTAGGCCTCCAGACCCACCAGCCCCGCTGGCTTAAGCTCCAATATCAGCCCCTCGGGGTCTTCGGTGGTGAGGGGGTGGGCCAGCACGGCTAAGCCTTTAGCCTTGACGATTATGCCCACCGCCTCGGCGGGGAGCATCTTTTCCCGCTCGACGTAGGCGGGTTTGCCGTGCCCCAGGTATTCGTCAAAAGCCTCTTTGAAGGAGGGGACAAGGCCCTTTTCCAGCATAGCCTGGGCGATGTGGGGGCGGCCAATGGTGCTGGTGCCAGCTATCTCCAGGACGCGCCGCCATTCGACAGGCACGCCTAAGTTCTCCAATTTCGCCACCATCTGCTCGGCCCGCCTCAGGCGGGAGTTCTTGAAATCCTCCAGCCTGGCCAGAAGCTCGGCGTCGGTATAGTCAATGAAATAGCCCAGGATGTGCACCTCGCCCTGGGGGATATCGGTACTGATTTCGATTCCCGGAATGACGGTAAGATTGTGAAAACGCTGCGCCGCCGCCTTGGCGGCGGCGATACCGTCCACACTGTCGTGGTCGGCCAGGGCGATATAGCTTAACCCCTTTTCCGCCGCCTCCCTAATAACCTCGGCGGGGGTGAGCCTGCCGTCGGAGGCGGTGGAGTGGACGTGGAGGTCGACCCGGCCCAAGGCTAGTCCACCTCCCGGTAGATTCTTTCGATACTCCGGGCCCGCCCGCTGTCGTCAATATCCACCATCACGGCGTTGAGGACAGGCTTGCCCTTGCCCACCGAGAGGCGGTGGTGGATACCCGTCAAAAAGCGCTGGAGGACGGCGTCGGCATCGTCGCCGATAACCGAGTCCGTGGGGCCGGTCATGCCGATATCGGTGACGTAGGCGGTGCCCCCGGCCAGAATCTGGCTGTCAATGGTGCCCACATGGGTATGGGTGCCCAGGACGGCGCTGACGCGCCCGTCCAGATAGCGGCCCATAGCCATCTTCTCCGAGGTCGCCTCGGCGTGGAAATCGACGACGATAATCTTTTCCTCGAGTTCGCTAAGCAGCCTGTCCATAGCCCGGAAGGGGCAGTCGAGGTCGCCCATGAAGGTCCGCCCCATTATATTGACCACGGCTACCTCTTTGATAACGATATAGCCCCGCCCCGGCACCCCGGGCGGGTAGTTGAGCGGGCGCAGGATGGGCATCTGGCCCTCAAGGTAAGGGAAAATCTCCTTCTGCGCCCAGATGTGGTTGCCTGAGGTTATCACGTCGGTGCCGGCATCAAGCAGTTCCTTAGCGGTATCCGGGGTCAGCCCGATGCCGCCGGCGGCGTTTTCGCCGTTGGCGATAACCAGGTCTAAGCCGTATTGCTGGCGGAGGTCGGGCAGGAGCTGGCTCAGCGCCTTCCGGCCCGGCTTGCCCACGATATCACCGATAGCTAATATCAGCATTTTTCTATTTGGCGTAATCTACGGCCCGCGTCTCCCGGAGTACGGTAACCTTGATTTGCCCCGGGTATTCCAAGCCCTCTTCTATCTTCTTGACGATGTCCCGCGCCAGCCTCATCGCCCCCAGGTCGTCAATCTCCTCGGGCTTGACCAGGATGCGGATTTCGCGGCCGGCCTGAATGGCGTAGGACTTTTCCACGCCCTTGAATTCGTTGGCGATGTCCTCCAGCTCCTTCAGGCGCTTGAGGTAGTTTTCCAGGGACTCGCGCCTGGCTCCGGGTCGGGCGCTGCTGATGGCGTCAGCCGCGGCCACGATAAAGCCCCAGACGCTGGTGGTATCGGTCTCGAAGTGGTGCTCGCCGACGCCCTGGACGACCTCGGGCGACTTATCCCACTGCTTGACCAGGTCGGCGCCGATAGCGGCGTGGGGACCTTCCACCTCTCTGTCCACCGCTTTACCGATGTCGTGCAGCAATCCTGCCTTCTTGGCGGTAGCCACGTTGACGCCCAGTTCCCCGGCAATCATACCCGCCAGGTGGGCGACCTCTAGGGAGTGGTTGAGCACGTTCTGCCCGTAGCTGGTGCGGTATTTGAGCCGCCCCAGCAGCTTAATCAATTCGGGGCGCAGGCCGTGCACACCGACCTGGTAGGCCGCCTGCTCGCCCGCGTTCTGGATGGCCGTCTCCACCTCTTCCTTGGTCTTGGCCACCACCTCTTCGATGCGGGCGGGGTGGATGCGCCCGTCCTGGATGAGCTTGGTCAGCGCTAGGCGGGCTATCTCCCGCCGCACCGGGTCGAAGCTGGAGAGCGTTACCGCTTCCGGGGTATCGTCAACGATGAGGTCGACGCCCGTGGCCTGCTCTAGAGCCCGGATGTTGCGCCCCTCGCGGCCGATAAGCCTCCCCTTCATCTCGTCGCTGGGTAGGGGAACCGCCGCCACCGTTGTCTCCGAGACCACCTCGGAGGCACAGCGCTGTATCGCCTGGGAAAGGATGTCCTGAGCCTTCTTGTCGGCTTCCTCCCTGAAGTTGGCTTCCCATTCCCGCAGGCGCCGCGAGGTCTCCTTTTCCATCTCGGCCTCTATGGCATCGAGGAACATCTTTTTCGCCTCGGCGGTGGACATACCCGAAATCGTCTCCAGTTGCTTGAGCTGCTTGGCCCTGATTTCCTCCAGTTCCTCGCGGACAGCCGTCGCCTCCTTTTCCTTGTTGGTCAGGTTGCGCTCCCGCTGCTCCACGCCTTCCAGCTTTCTGTCCAGGGCTTCCGTCTTTTGCGACAGGCGGCTCTCTTGGCGTTGCAGTTCGGAACGCCGTTCCCGGTAATCGGCATCGGCCGCCGACTTTACCTTGTCGGCTTCCCGTCTTGCCTCGATGAGTGCTTTCTTGGCCTCTTCGCTGGCTTCGGACTCTATCTTGGCGGCTTTTCTTTGCGCCAAGCGAATCTGGCGGTTGACCGCAAACCGGCGGAAGAGGAAGATAGCCATGCCGCCGAAGACGACGCCGATGACGAAGGCGAAGAAAACAGCCAGTATTCCCGTCATTGTCATTTTATTAATCCCCCCTTATTTTTAATACCTCCCCCGGGAATAGGCTACGGATAGATACTAACCAGTTTGCCCCTTCGGGGTCAAGGTGAGAATTTATCTATAACCTACTCCTTCACTTCCTCCCAGACCTTTTTAAAGGTATTTTTTATCACTCCGTAGCCGAAGCCACGGCGCTTGAGATATTCACCTAAGCGGCGGCGAAAGCTCTCGTAATCGGCCAGCGAAAGGCTCCGCGCTTTGGTTAGCGCTGCCTGGTAGGCGCTGTTTTCGTCGTCGACATCAGCCACCACCCTTTCGATGACCTCGTCGGCGACGCCCTTGGCTTTAAGCTCCCGCCGCACCAGCCACCGGCTGCGCGGGTTAAAAGCCTGGCGGTTTTCCTGCCAGAACCGGGCGAAAACTAGGTCGTCCACCAAGCCCTGCTCTTGAAGCCTGGCCAGGGTCGCCTCGACATTCTCGCCGTCAAAGCCGCGCCGGGCCAGCCTTTGCTTTAGCTCGGCCTGGCTGCGGGGACGGTAATCAAGGTAGCGGAGGGCGGCGTCATAGCAGCGCTGGGAAAGCTCGGCGCCGGTCAGCGCCTTGATATCGCCCTCGGAGAGTTCCTGGCCCACCATTATCCCCTCTTTGAGGGCGACCTCGGCTTCCAGGCTGAAGGCGAACTTATCGTCCAAAAATATATTGACCCGCCTTTTTCTCCGCTTCCCCTCCTCGATGGCGGTGACCCTTTTCATTTTTTACCCCTTATAAAAGACATAAGGCCAAGGCATTACGCCTCAGCCCTATTTATATTCGGTTATATTATTAAAATTAACTTTTTAAGGGTTATGGGTGATGACGGCTGAGGCTCTGACCTGCTGCTCGATCTCCTCGGCAAGCTTGGGATTCTCGCTCAAGTAGTGTTTGGCGTTCTCCCTCCCTTGCCCCAGGCGAACATCACCATAGGAGAAAAAGGCACCGGACTTTTTGACTATCCCCAGCTCCGTACCCATGTCGATAAGATTGCCCTCTTGGCTTATGCCGTGGTCGAACATGATGTCAAACTGAGCCGTTTTGAAGGGAGGGGCAATCTTGTTCTTGACCACCTTGGCCCGCACTACGCTGCCGATGGCGGTATCGCCCTGTTTGATGGTCTCGGTGCGCCTTAGGTCTATCCTCACCGAGCTGTAGAATTTGAGAGCCCTGCCCCCCGGCGTTACCTCGGGGTTGCCGAAGATAATACCCACCTTCTCTCTCAGCTGGTTGATGAATACCACTGCCGTGCCCGCTTTGCCGATAGCGGCCGCCAGTTTCCTCAGGGCTTGAGACATGAGGCGGGCCTGTAGGCCGACATGGGCGTCCCCCATCTGCCCCTCAATCTCAGCCTGGGGTACCAGCGCCGCTACACTGTCAATCACGATGACATCAACAGCCCCGCTCCTTACCAGCGCTTCGGTGATTTCCAGGGCCTGTTCGCCGGTATCGGGTTGCGAGATGAGCAGTTCATCAACATTGACACCGCAATTGGCGGCATAGGAAGGGTCTAGAGCGTGCTCGGCATCGATATAGGCCACCGTGCCACCCAGTTTTTGCGCTTCGGCAATTATGTGCTGGGCGAGGGTGGTCTTCCCCGAGGACTCGGGGCCGAATATCTCGGTAATCCTACCTTTGGGGATGCCGCCTACACCCAGCGCTATGTCCAGCGCCAGCGAGCCGCTGGGGATTGCCGGCACCTTTACCAGCGCGCCTTCCCCCAGCTTCATCACCGCGCCCTTGCCAAATCGCTTTTCAATCTGGCTGATAGCCAGCTCCAGCGCCTTAACCTTTTCTGTGGTCATATTCGCCTAGCTGAATAATAGCACAGATACCCCCCTAAAACAAGCGTTCGGGGGCATTTTATGTCACTTACTACTTGACAAACATCTTAGTATATCATATAATATGGCATTATATGATATGATACAGTATGATAAATATATGTAATGTGGGGTGAGTATGGCTAAGATTCAAATTAACCTTTCAAATGAAGAAGATAAGATTGTCGAGATTTACAAACTCGTGCACGACCTGAGAACGAAAGAAGAGGCAATCAAGCAGATGATTAGTTATTTTGAGGCTGAAATCAAGCCTAAAAAACTGGAAAATAAAGACTATTTCCAAGTCTAGGGAGGTGAATTATGGAAACATCGACAATAATCTGGCTGATAGCAGGCTTGGTAATTCTTATAGTGCTTGGCCTCTCGGTCAAAGCGTGGATAGGCATTTACAATAGATTCCAGTATTGGATTACCAGAGCGCAGAGGAAGTTTGCGGATATTGACGTAGTGATGCAGGAGAGAATCGATAACGTTCTAAACAATTACGAGAATGCACTTGATATTTATGAAGAGCTCAAGGAGCAGGGCAGGATTGATGATGAGGTTCTGTTCAGGATAGCTACAATATATGACAGTCCAGGAAGTCTCAGGGATGTACAGAAGGCATACAAGAATTATAAGCTCCTTATCGATAAATTTTCGTCATCAAAACATATTCAATTTGCAAAAAAGCGTGTACAGTTTATGGAGACTAACTTTTTTAATTACA
>DAOUMR010000117.1:0-10282 GCA_034409905.1 Dehalococcoidales bacterium
GTCCTCTTACCCTCTTCTATAGAATTGGTATCAAGAGTATAATTTATATATATGAAAAAACTATTAGTTAACGCCGCTTTTATTGACGGTAACAACTTATACAAGGCAAAAGAAGATACAGGTTGGAAATTAAACACGAAGAGATTTAGGCGATATCTTAAAGAAATGTATGGCGTTGATAAGGCTTATTACTGTATAGGTTTTATGGAATCTAACAAAGGGCTATATGAAAGGCTTACGTCTGAAGGCTACGAAATGGTATATAAAAAGATTTCTATCGTGGATGGTGAAATAAAGGGAAATATTGATGCTGACTTAGTTCTTAAAGCTATGACGCAGTATAGGATTTATAAGGAAGCAGTAATTGTAACGAGTGATGGGGATTTCGCTTGCCTTGTTGAATATTTGATAAAGAAGAATAAATTACGTAGTGTTATAGCGTCAAAAAGAGAAAAATGTTCCCACTTGTTAGAAAAAGCGTCCGGCACTTTTATCTGTTATCTTGATGACCTTAGAAACAAATTGGAATATCTTAAATAGCGAAGGAGAACCTCGTAAGGACAGAACCTTACGCCGTTCTCCTTCGTGGTATCTAATTAATAGGATATCCTATTAATTACCAAAAGTCAAGCTCCTATTAGAAGAATACCTACCCATCCTATTAGGAGATTGCTCAATTCTATTATAGTAAAGTTAAATTGACCCGCTACCTGTATTTGAGGCCTTTTTATCGCCTCTTTATTCCAAGCTCATTCCGCAGGCAAGGTGTTTGTGCTATAGTATGTAAAGCATGCTGGCCAAAGTAATCACCTGCGCCGTAGTCGGGCTGGAAGGCGCCATTGTCGAGGTAGAGGTAGATATTGCCCCCGGCCTGCCCTCCTTCACCATCGTGGGGCTGCCCGATACCGCCGTCCAGGAAGCCAAGGAACGGGTGCGCGCCGCCATCAGGAACTCGGGCTGTGCCTTCCCCACCCGCCGCATCGTGGTCAACCTGGCCCCCGCCTATCTCAAGAAAGCCGGACCCGCCTACGATTTGCCCATCGCCGTGGGCATCCTGCTCAGCTCGGAGCAGATATCGGCCGATGTTTCTCAGACCGTCATCCTGGGCGAGCTTTCGCTGGACGGCAGCCTGCGCCACACCAACGGCATCCTGCCCATGGTGGCTCTGGCTCACCAGGAGAAGATTGGTACCGTTATCGTACCCGAAATGGACGCCAGAGAGGCGTCGCTAATAGAGGGCACCGAAATCATCCCGGTGACTTCTCTGGCCCAGCTGGTCAGCTACTTTAGGGGGGAGATAGACGCCCCCGAGTTCGATAAGGCGAGCGCTGAGGAATATAACCCCACCACCCTGCCCCCCACCGACCTGGCCTACGTCAAGGGGCAGGAGCACGTCAAGCGGGCATTGGAGGTGGCGGCGGCGGGGGGACACAACGTCATCATGATGGGGCCACCGGGCAGCGGCAAGACGCTGCTGGCGCGCTCCCTGCCTTCATTATTACCGCCGATGACCGACGAAGAAGCCCTGGAGGTGACCAAGGTCTATAGCGTCAGCGGACTTTTGCCAGCCAACACCCCCCTGATTAAGCAGCGTCCCTTCCGCTCCCCCCACCACAGCATCTCCAATGCCGGGCTGGTGGGCGGGGGCCAATGGCCCCGCCCCGGTGAGATAAGCCTCAGCCACCGGGGGGTGCTATTCTTGGACGAGCTGCCCGAATTCGGCCACGCCATCCTTGAGGTACTGCGCCAGCCCCTGGAAGACAGGGTAATCACCATCAGCCGCGCCCAGGGGAGTGTCACCTTTCCAGCCAACTTTATGCTGGTGGGGGCGATGAACCCCTGCCCCTGCGGCTACTACGGCGACCCCTTCAAGCAGTGCACCTGCTCGCCGAGCCTGGTTAGCCGCTACCAGAAGCGAATGAGCGGGCCCTTCATCGACAGGGTGGATATCTTTGTCGAGGTGCCCCACATCGACTACGAGAAGCTGGCTGACGACAGGCTGGGGGAAGAATCGGAGAAGGTGCAGGCCAGGGTCAAGGCGGCGCGCTCTATCCAGCGCCAGCGCTTTAAGGGGACGAGTTTAGCCTGCAACGCCGAGATGACGCCCACCGAGGTCAGGGAATACTGTAAAACCGAGGAATCGGCCCAGAGCCTGCTCAAGGCGGCCATGAAGCAGCTATATCTCTCCGCCCGCGCCTTTCACCGCATCCTCAAGATTGGCCGCACCCTCGCCGACCTGGAAAACACCGATATCATCAAGGCAAATCATATCGCCGAGGCTATTCAGTATCGGCCTCGAAGTTTAGTATAACCGAAGGATACAACGAAGAAGGAGGCATCGAACTTGCTAGCTGCGGAATGGTTAGGACTCATCGGTGGTGCCATCGGCACCATTGGTTTTCTACCTCAAATCATTCGTGTCCTCAAGCTCAAAAGCGCCCATGAGATAAGCCTGCTCTGGAACTTTTCTTTCATGGTCGGGACTGGCTGCTGGCTCAGCTACGGCATTCTGCTCCAGCTAACCTCGGTAGTGCTGTGGAGCTCGGTTTCCGTCTTTCTCGGCTCTGCCCTCATCTACGCCAAGCTAAAGTACGGGAGGTAGGGCAGCTCTCTGACCACCATTTCATAGTTGAGGTTTGTTCCGCCAGCCCGTTTCCTTGACGAAGCAGAAGGCGATTAGCGCCAGCAGCCCGAAAGCCGCCCAGACGAAAAAGGGATACGGGGCGGCGGGGTTGGCGGGGTCGGCCAGGCTGTTGCCCAGGGCGGGGGAGCTAAGGCCGCCCACATTCATAAGGGTCTGCGTCAGCCCCATAGCCGTGCCGGCATAGACCACCCCCACCCCCTCGGTCTCGGTGCTTATGGTCAGGGCGACGGCCATAAAGCCGTCACGGGAAACGCCAACCATTATCATTATCACCCAGACCATGGCGCCGCCCACCAGGGGCAGCAGGGCGACACCAACAATAGTGACTATCAGCACCGGGAAAAGCACCGCTTTCCTCAATCCAATCTTGGCCGATAATAAAGCCAGGGGGATAACCCCCATCGTGCTTAAGCCATTAAAGACGGTCAGAGCGCCGTCGGCGCTGGCGGCCGTCCAGCCGATATCGCGCAGGTAGGTAGGCAGATAGCCAATCACCCCCAGAACGCAGCCCGAAAAGCCCAACATGGTCAAACCGAGCAGCCAGAGAGTCTTGATAGGAAAAACGCGCGCGATTGACTGGCGCAACGGCACCTTGGTCGGCGAAGCCCCTAGGCGCAGCTGGTGGTGCTCCCTCACGGTGAGCAGCCAGAGCAGCCCCATGAGAATCGATATACCACCGTAGAGGAATAATACACCCCGCCAGCTGCCCAGCAATGGCGAAAGCCTGGTGGCGCTAATCAGGGCGCCCACGGTAAAGCCCAGCCCCATGCCCGCCGATACCACGCCGTTGGCAACGACCAACCTCCGCCCCGAAAACCAGGTGGCGGTGACCTTGAAGACGCTGCTGGGGATAACCCACATGGGAAGCGCAAAGAGGAAGGTGACTAAGGCCAGGCTTAAAAAGCCATCGGTGGTGCCCCTGAGGGCGCCGAAGATTCCAGCCAGGATACAGGCAATGCCCATGACGCGCGGGGCTCCATAGCGGTCAGAGAGCATACCGGCGAAGAAGACAACAAGCACACCGGCAATGGCCGGCGTGCCCCAGACTAAGCCCATCTGCACCAGGTTCATGCCCAGGTCCCCGGCTATCTCCTTAAAGAGGACCGACATGCAAATCTGCTGCATGGCGACGGTAAAGGTGAAGGTCAATGCCGCCAGGGTGAGCACGTACAAGCGGAAACTTTTGCCGCCGTTTTGACTACTAACTACGTTCTCCATTAAAAAGACCCGTCAATATAGAATAGCACGTCGGGTTAAACGACCCTTATAGTGAGAAAGAAGCCGTCCGGGCTTTTCTAGCCCCAGAGCCAGAATATGCCTCCCATGACCATCAGCAGCACGCCAACGGTTAAGGCTATCCAGCCGCCTATCTTAAGCGCCCCCAGCCGGGGGCGCGCCGGCCATCGCTCCAGGAACTCTCTGGCGTCAGGGCGACGGGCCAGGGAATCGTAGTAACGGTGCTCTTCTCCCCGGCCCAGAAAAATCAGGATGATGCCCACGATGGCAAAAAAGCCACCTATACCGATAGGTATAAAATATTCGCCAGAAGTCACCGAAAAACTCCCGCCTTATTTTACTTCAACGGTAGCGCCGGCCGCTTCCAGTTTCTGCTTCATCGTGGCGGCTTCTTCTTTGGTAACTCCCTCTTTCACCGTCTGCGGAGCGCTCTCGACGAAGTCTTTGGCTTCCTTTAAGCCCAGTGTCGTCATCTCCCTGACGGCACGGATAACGTTAATCTTATTGGCGCCGATGTCCTTGAGGATAACGCTGAACTCCGTCTGCTCTTCAGCCGCTGCTGGAGCCGCCGCCCCACCCGCGGCTGGGGCCGCTACCGCTACCGCCGCGCTGACGCCAAACTCAGCCTCCAGAGCCTGCACCAGCTCGGAAAGCTCGAGGACGGTCATCTTCTTGATGGTATTCATGATGTCCTCGACGCCCTTGGATAACTTCTTGGGCGGCTTCTTCTCCTCAGCCTTGGCCGGTGGTTTCTCCGCCTTGACTTCAGGCTTGGGCTCCGGTTTAGCTTCGGGCTTTTTCACTTCAGCCTTGGCTTCCGGTTGAGCTTCGGGCTTTTTAGCTTCAGCTTTGGCTTCCGGTTTAACTTCGGGCTCTTTGGCTTCAGCCTTGGCCTCGGGTTCCTTCGCGGCAGCTTCGGGCTTCTCTTCTTTCTTGCCCTTGGCTTCTTCTGTCATCTTATTCTCCCTCCAATTGTTTAATCCTTGATTGCAGCACCCCCACCAGTCCCGTCATCGGGGCGCTGAGACGACCGACCAAAGCCGATAGCGGGCTCTTTATTCCGCCCACGACCCTGGCCAGCAGAATCTCCCTTGATGGTAGCTTCGACAGGGTTTCGACCTCCTCAGGAGTGAGCATCCTGTCGGGCAAAAAGCCGCCCTTGATTGTCATCTCTACCTTGGCATCTTCAATATAGGCGGCTAAGGCTCTGGCCGGCTCGGTTATATCGCCGTAGCCGAAGGCAATCGCCACCGGCCCCTCGAATAAGCCGACCAGCTCGTCCTTGCCCGCCCTCTCGGCGGCAAAGCGCGCCAGCGTATTCTTGACCACCCGGTACTCAACGCCGGCTTCCCTGAACTGGCGGCGCAGCTCGGTCATCTCAGCCGCCGTCAGCCCACGATAGTCGGTGAGAACGCCGACGCTGCATTTGGAGAAAATCTCCTGCAGACTATCGATAAACTGCGCCTTCTGTTCCCTGGTAGCCACTATTCATCACCCCCTTATAAAAAACTAAGTCCTTGCGCCTGCCGCACAAGGACTTAAATATTCTTATCCTTGATTATCCTCGGCAGGCATTTAATTTGAGCCCTAAGGGCACCCGCTGTCTCCGGAAATATTTTATTCGATTTTGTATTATACTACTTTATCGGCTCAAAAGCAAAAAATACCCTCGGTACCTCCTCCATCACCCCCCTTTTCTCGACTATCATGGCTGGTATCTCAAAGACGGACAGCTTGACGGCAGCCCCTACTTTAAGCTCCCCCTCCTTGCAGTTAACGACGCGGGAGATAAGCTTGCGTCCCCCACCCAGGTCAACCAGGGCGTGAATCAGGGGCGCTTCAAAGCCGTGGGGCACTCCAGCTACCTCTTCCGTGAAGCGCAGCACCTTTCCCTGTGTGGGCAGGTCCACCCACTCCAGGTCGTCAGAGTTGCACTTGGGGCAGACGACCCGCGGCGGGAAAGGCGTAGTGCCGCACTTCTTACACTTGGTGGTGGTGAAGCGGTTCTGCCTCAGGTTCTCGTAAAAGGGGTGAATCCGGTTGAACTCCTTGGCCTGCAAGGGATAAAGGTCCATCGTTGACGGGTACAAACCCTCTAAAATCGGTACTCCCAGTACTGTCATAACTCCCCCCTTATTATAGTTTTCTTAAATACTCTAGGGCTCTCGTCCGTAGATGAGTATGGTATGCTCGACGTTAAGTCCGCTCAAATTATGCGTCAGCCCTATCTTAGCGCCTTCCACCTGCCTGATGGCTCTGCCCTGCAGCTGGTAGGTTATCTCGCGTGCCTGGCGGATGCCGGTGCCGCCGAAGGGATGCCCACAGGAGAGAAGGCCGCCGTCGGTATTTACCGGGATCTTGCCGCCGAAATCGTTCTGTCCCGACTCGACGAAGGGTCCCCCCTCCCCCTTCTTGCAGAAGCCCAGGTCCTCCATCTCGACAATCTCAGAGATGGTAAAGCAGTCGTGGGTCTGGGCAACGTCAATATCTTTGGGGCCAACCCGGGCTCTTTCGTAAGCTGTCTTAGCCGCTGTTCTCAGGTGAACCCAGTCAGCCAGGTGTTCGCCCGGCCAGTTCATCGACATACTGTGCAGGGTGGCCTGAGCCGTCCCCCGGATATAGACCAGCGGGTATTTGCTGAGCTCCTTGGCTTTATCTTCATGAGTCAGGATGACCGCAGCACAGCCGTCGGTAACCGGGGTACAGTCGAAGAGGCCCAGTGGCGGAGCTATCGGCCTAGCGGCCATAACCTCTTCCAGGGTAACCTCTTTCTGGAAATGCCCCTTGGGGTTGTTGGAGCCGTTACGGCGGTTCTTCACCGATACGGCCGCAAGCTGTTCTTTGGTCGTTCCGTAGCGTTTCATATGCTCCTGGGCGGTCATGCTGAAGAAAGGAGGCGGCAGACCTATGCCCTGGGCACCGTCCCAGTCATGGTCGATGGAAGCCAGCTCGCTGTAATAGGTCTCCCACCGCTGTGGCGTATAGAGCTTCTCGCCGCCGGCAACCATCACGATGTCGGCCATCCCGGACGTTATCAGCCCCGTAGCCAGGATAATGCCCGAGCTACCACCGGCGCAAAGCGTATCCACCCGGGTGCACATGCTGGTCGGCTTGATGCCGATGCGCTCGGCGATGACCGGAGCCGCGTTGACCTGGAAAGAGCGCCGCCCGCAGTAAGAAGAGGCGAACAGGAGACCATCTATCTCCTCTTTTTTAAGCGCGGGAATGTCGTCAAAACAGTCCTTAGCCGCTTCCTGGGCCATATCTATGATGCTGGCCTCCCGCACCCCCCACTTGCTCATGCCGCCGCCGAGAATACAGACCCTTCTCTCCGCCATTTTTGACCTCCTTATCTTACCTAGCCTTTTTTAAATTCGAAGCTGATTCTGCCGTCAGGCCGCTTCAGGGGAACGACCACCAGGCTCATGCCCGCCTTGATGTCGTTGGGGAAAATATCCTTACTCAGGCGGGCCATAATCTGTAAGCCCCCCTCAAACTCGCCCAGCGCCAGAGTGTAAGGGGCGTCGTTCTCAAAGCCCGACGGCCCGTAATTGACTATGGTGTAGGTAGTCAGCTTACCCTTGCCCTTAACCTCGAACCACTCCACATCGCCCGAAAGACAGCTGGGGCAATCGGCTTTGGGCGGGAAATAGCTCACCCCGCACCTGGGGCAGCGGGTGGCCATCACCTTGCCCTGTTCCAGGTAGGTGATGAAATCAGCCGCCTTGGCTTCCGTGGTAAAGCTGACCGTGCCGAAGTTCTCAAAGCCCATTAGGCTACCTCCTCAAGATGGTTACATTGCCGTATTGCCCGATGCCACCGATATTATGCACCAGCCCTATCTCAGCCCCTTTAACCTGGGCCTCGGTAGCCTGGCCCCGTAATTGTCGAACAATTGTTCTGAGCTGGGAGCCACCGGTGGCGCCGATAGGATGCCCCTTGGAGAGTAAGCCGCCGTCAACATTGACCGGTATCTTGCCGTCAACGTAGGTCGCTTTATCTTCAAGCAAACCCACCCCCTCCCCGGGCTTGGCGAAGCCCAGGTCTTCGTAGGCTAGAATCTCGGAGATGGTAAAGCAATCGTGGACCTCGGCGACGTCGATATCCTGCGGCTTGACGCCAGCCATCTTGTAGGCCTGCTTGGCAGCTTCCTGAGCGCACTGCAGGCCGGTGAGCAGCTTCCGTCCGGCCATGGTCATGGTATCGGTAGCCGCCCCCAGCCCGATAATCCAGATAGGCTTTTCGGTTATGCCCTTAGCCACATCGCCGCGGGCGACGATAACGCAGGAAGCGCCGTCGGCGTTGGCGCAGCAGTCGAATTTCTTCAAGGGGCTGGTTATCATATCCGAATTAAGGATTTCCTCCAGGCTCAACTCCTTGCGGTAGTTCGCCTTGGGATTGGTCGCCCCGTAGTGAGAGTTCTTGACCCGCACCTTAGCCAGGTGCTCCTCGGTAGTGCCGTACTTGTCCATATGAGCGCGGGCGTACATGGCGTAACCCGCGGGCATGGTCAGCCCGAAGGGCGATTCCCAGATTATATCCGCCCCCCGCCCCATTCTTTCGGCAGCGTCGCGGGAGGAAAGCTCGGACATCTTCTGAAAACCGATTACCGCCACGACTTTATGCAGGCCCGCTTTTACCAGCGACCAGGCGATGCGCAGCCCCGTGCTGCTGGAGGAACAGACCGTCTCCACGTAGAAGCTCGGCTTGGGGGTCAGCTCCAGGTACTCCGATATCAAGCCGGCCGGTGAGCGCTGTTTATCGTATTCGGGTGCGGAACAGATAATGGAGGCTTCGATATCAGCGGTGGTGATAGCCACCCCCTCCAGCGCCTCCTGAAAAGCCTGAAAAGCCAGCTCCCGGATAGATACGCCGCAGTTACGAGAAAACGCAGTCTGGCCGGCACCGACAATAGCAATGTCCGCCATCAGATATCCCCTTTCCATCTAGACTGTTAACTGGCCGATAGAGAAAGGGCTGGTCTAAGGTCGAGCCTTATCCCCGGCCCCATGGTAGTGGTTAAAGAAGCCGTCCTAACGTACTGTCCCTTGGCGCCGCTGGGCTTAGCCTTCATCACCGCTTCGATGACCGCCGTCAGGTTAGCCAGCAGCTTTTCTTCCTCAAAGCTGACCTTACCCAGGACAACGTGAATGATAGCCTGGCGGTCAAGTTTAAACTCCACCCGCCCCTTGCGGGCTTCCTCAATGGCGCGGGGGACGTCGTCGGCGGCAACCACCGTCCCCGACTTGGGGTTGGGCATCAGCCCCTTCCTCCCCAGGATTTTACCCAGCTTGCCGACCTTGCCCATCATATCGGGGGTGGCGATAGCGGTATCGAACTCCAGCCAGCCTTCCTCGATTTTCTTGACCATATCTTCGGCGCCGACGGCATCGGCGCCGGCTTCCTCGGCGGCCCGGGCGGCTTCACCCTGGGCAAAAACCAGCACGCGCACCTGCTTGCCCAGACCATAGGGCAGGAGAGCCACGCCGCGCACCTGCTGGGTGGCGTCGCGCGGGTCAATCCCCATGCGGAGGTGAAGCTCAACCGTCTCGTCGAATTTGCTAAAAGCCGCCTTCTTGGCGATGCCGATAGCCTCTTCCGGGGAATAGCTCTTGTCCCTATCCACCAGTTTCAGCGCCTCGGCGTATTTCTTGCCGTGTTTGGTCATTTTTCTACCTCAATCCCCATACTGCGGGCGGTGCCCTCGATAATGCGCTCCGCCCCCTCGATAGTGGTCGCGTTTAAGTCCTTGGCTTTAAGCTCGGCTATCTCGCGGAGCTGAGCCCGGGTTATCTTTCCAGTGGTGGGCAAGATTCGCCGTCCTGCCACACGCCATTTACATACTTGGCCGTTAAGCTTGTAGCTGCCCAGACCGTTCCCACATTGGTTACATTGTAGCTGACGGTGAAATTGCCATAGCCATCAAATGTCACCCACTTCTCAACCACCAGGTCAGGGCAGGGACGGTCGATGATGTTCACATCGCAGTTATTGTAATCATTGGTCTCTTCGACAATCCAGTAGTCGTCGGCGCAGACCGCGACATCAAAAGTGCCGCCGCAGGAGGCGAAGTCAGAGCAAGGCTCGGATGAAAATGTGCCGTTGTGGCTCTCACCTGGACCCAATGACGGGCAACTCTGGCTGTCCTGCCATGTGCTATTCACATACTTGGCCGTTGTGCTCGGACCTGCCTCGACTGTCCCCTGATTGGTTACATTGTAGCTGACGATGAAATTGCCATAGTCATCGAATGTGACCGACTTCTCAACCACCAGGTCGGGCCGTTCCAACCCTTCACCACAAATTTTCACATCATCCACGTACCAGTCGTCGATGGCATAATCATAGCCAGCGAACTCGAAACGCACCTGCGTGGCGTTGCCAATGTCCGAGCTGATGTCA
>DAOUMR010000118.1:0-9640 GCA_034409905.1 Dehalococcoidales bacterium
CCTGAGTGGGCCCATTGGAGGCGCATATTCTTTCCACCTCCATGGCGGAGTAAACGTCGCTGAGCTTCTTATACCCGTACTGAGTGGTCTGGGCAACGTCGAACGATTCGAAACCAGTAGCGACGACGATGGCACCGACCTTGAGTTCGATTTCCTCGTCCTTCTGGCTATAGTCGATAGCCTCGAACATACAGGCTTCCTGGCAGGCTTGACACTCCTTCCCCTTGAAGCGCAGGCAGTTATCGGTGTCGATGACGGGGACATTGGGCAGCGCCCCGGCGCAGGGAATATATATCGCTTTCCTCTTGGCCAGCCCTTCCTCGAATTCGTTGTCCACCTCCACCGGGCAGGGGTCAAAGCAGGCATTACAGCCAATACAGTTGTCCAGGTCGACGTAGCTCGCCTTTTTCCTTACCTTCACCGAAAAATCGCCCGCCGAGCCGCTAACGGATTCAACTTGGCTGAGTCTCAGCAGTTCGATATTCTCGTCGGCTAATAGCTCCTGCTGTTTGGGCGCTATCATACAGGTGGCGCAGTCCATATTGGGGAATACTTCTTCGAACTTTATGACGTTACCGCCGATATACGAGGTCTTTTCAACCAGGTAAACCTTCCGGCCCGAGTTAGCCAATAGCAGGCTTGTTTCAATGCCGGCAATACCACCCCCGATAACCAGTACCGGGGTATTCTGTCCCTTATTAGTCATTTCGTTTCCACCATCTATAGCGAAGTCTTTGTCTTCATGGGGTTGGGCCCCATTTCCGTAATCTGCTGAGCGAATTCGGTAGCGACTTCCTTGAATCTTTGCCCTTCCGACGCCGATACCCAGGCGAGCATGAGCCGGTCCGAGTCCAGTCCCAGGGTTTCAAAGGTTTTCTTGAGGAGAGCGAACCGGCGGCGGGCATAATAGTTCCCCTCCCGGTAATGGCAGTCACCGGGGTGGCATCCGGCAACGAGCACGCCGTCGGCGCCATGCAGTAGCGCCGTGGCCACCAGAACCGGGTCAACGCGACCGGAGCACATCACCCTGATAACGGATAGGGATGAAGGCACTTCCAGCTTGGTTGCCCCGGCCAGGTCGGCGCCGGCATAGGAACACCAGTTACAAAGGAAGCCAACTATTCTAGGGGTGAAACCTTCCTCCATAAAACCTCCGGGCTAAAACTGGATTTGCGCCTTGTGTTTCCCCCCACCTTCGTCTACGCAAAAAAGTAGCGTCTTCTTCATCTTGCCGCACCAGGCTTCGACATCCTTGGGGAAAGACTCGCAGTCAGCCAGAACCTCTACGGTGTCTCCCGCCGGGATATCTCTAGCCATGGTCGCCAGTTTGAGCACCGGCTGCGGGCATTTAAGCCCCAAAACATCCAAGGTATGTAGTGCCATAATAACCTCCTTAATTACGCTGGCATTTATTTTATCTATTTTAGAAAGAGAAGGTTATAGTAGCATCCGAAATCGAGGCCATAAACGTAGTGGCGCCTACGATTTCCACGCCTTCTCTAAAATCTCCGCGTTTAAGGTCTTTGTTCTCCAGCGCCAGCTCACAGACGTAAATCTTGCCGCCCAGTGAGAGTATACCGTCGTAAAGCTCTACGATGTTGGGCAGGCCCTTGCCGGAGATTTTCTCCAGCTCGCCTTTCACCATGGTAGGGGCGCCGCCGGGGCAGCAGAATATAGTGACATCGTCCCCGCTGGCGGCCGCGCTGGAACCCAGAATCATGGGGGGATAAATGTTGGGTGGTGCCGCGCCGTTGACAGTAATTGCTACTTTAGCCATGTAAATCCTCCTTTTAAGAATCTTCTGTTATGTCCAGGCTAGATGCCAAAAACGCTTCAGCTGACCGTCGCTTCCTGCTTTCTATCGCTATCCTTAGATGCTTTCCTTACAATCGGATTGGGGCCCAGCTCCTTTATGGTCTGGGTAAAACTTTTCACTGTTTCAGCCATCTTGGGGGCTTCGGAGGCGGCTATCCATTCTAATCTGAGCCTGTCTTTACCGATACCCACCGCTTCCAGGAAGGGAATCAGCCCCGTCATTTTGCGGCGGGCATTGAGGTTGCCTTTCTGATAGTGGCAGTCTCCAGGGTGGCAACCGCAGATTAGAACGCCGTCAGCACCGGCGATAAATGCTTTCAGTATTAATCTCTCATCGACCCTGCCGGAGCACATCACCCTTATCACTCTTACATTGGGGGGATATTTTAGGCGGGAGGTGCCAGCCAGGTCAGCACCAGCGTAGGAGCACCAGTTACAGAGGAACCCGACTATTTTTGGCTCAAATTCGCCCACTATCGCACTTCTCAGGCACAAAATTATAGCTTGCTTATTTGGTTACGGGATGTGGTAAAATTGAGGAACCAAATAGTGCCAGCCAAGGGCATAATACCCTACGGGGGTATAGCATGTCAATATTTACAATAAAATATTAAGTGAGAGGTGAAATGGTCGAAGAACCAGTATCTAAAGAAACATTACAACAGCGTCTAAAAAGGGCGGAGGGCCAAATTCGCGGTATCCAAAATATGATTGAGAGTGGTCGCGAGTGTGAAGCTATTATTACCCAGTTGGCGGCAGTACGCTCTGCCATTGAGGGCATCGCTGGTCTTATGTTGAAAAACTACATGAAGATTTGCTTCGAAGGTGAGACGGCGCCTGAGTGTGTCGATGTTGAATCTCTGGCCCGGGCTATCGCTATCTGGGGCAGGGTGCATGTTGGGGATTAGTAGACTGATCAATCCGTTAAATCGTGCAGCGCTGGCTCGTTGAACAAAATGAGTAATCGTGCAATGAGGGAAATATTAGATGACCTAACCATACTGCAACAAGAAGGCCATCTTCACTTAATAGAAGTCGATGCTACCTATTTTGTCGGTAGGCTTAATAGTGCCGTTGAGAAGCTATCCCCACATATGCAGGATTCCCTAACCGACAAGGTTGGGAGCGATGCTAAATTCAAGAATAGTCTGTTTGATTGGGCAGCCAAGCAAGGTATCGCTAATTATAATGATCCCAGTTTCTACAAGACAGTTTCACGGCAAATAGTATATCGCTTACTTGCCCGGATTCTATTTTATCTGACATTGAGACGTCATTGGAGTAGTCTCCCCAAATTAGATATATCTGGGCTGAATGGTCATGCAGCAACCCAAAGGTCGCAGGTTCGAGACCTGCACGGCCTACCAAAGCTGGAAGGCCTACCCTGACCGGGGTATTGCGGAAGAATCAGGGTGTCAAAACACTAGGTCAACCGACACCCTGATTTTACTGTTTTCTGCCACTTAAACTCAATGATGTGATAGGCGGGAAGGTTTACTTATCAGCAGCAAGCCTCTTCTTCAACTCAACAGCTACTTTTTTGACCTTGACTTTATGGGCCTCTCTGCCGATGGTGTAGGAGGGGGGCACCCAATTCATCTCACCTAGGTTGGTCACGATAGCGGGAAGCTGATCCCAGGGGATGGAAAGTACTATCATCCCCTCCGGAAACAATCTCCTGGCGGTCGGACCGAAGGGAAAGCCAGCCACGGTAAAATTTATATCGCCAGTTAAATAAGGATAGATGAACATCCAGGCACAGGCCATCACCGTGGAGCCCCTGGCAGTCCAGACTTTGCCTGCAGAATAGCTGTGCGCCCTCAGTATAATCTCGGCCTTCTTTGCCTCGGCGGTAATGACCAGCACATCCGGCTCGAAAGTGAGCTTATTCAGAGGGGCGAAAGCGACGTAGTTGACGGTGCCCCTATCCAATCTGGGAACAAGCGGGTAGAGCCTCTTGTTGGCCCGGGCGTCTCTAAATATCTCCAGCTCGGGACCGACCATACCGCTCTCAAAAACCGGCTCGGATTCAACCATGCCCAGCAGCAGCGGGCCGACGCAGGTGAAATTGTCGCTGGCAGCGTAAAATACCAGGCCGTGCTGAGCCTCAGCCAGCATCTCACAGAAATCCAGTATCTGGTCCAGCTTTTTGATTCCCTCCGGTTTAGCCGCCAGGAATTTAACCCCCACCGGGGGTATCTCAAAATCAAACTTCTTAAATATAGCCAGCTCTTTCTGGATGTTGCTCATTCAGAGTCTCCTTTCAAGTCAAGCCTTATTTAGTCCTACTCTTTCAGCACTCTTTAAATAAACCGAGAGTAGGAGTTGTGATCAAATAGGGTCAGTCCATCCTCAGCCCGGCGGAGCAGTTGATGGTCTGGCCGGTAATGCCAGCCGACTTATCCGAAGCCAGAAACACGGCTAGGTAGCCCACCTCTTCCGGCTTGATCATCCGGCCTAGGGCAGTACGGGCGACCTCGTTGGCCACCGCCTGTTCGTAGCTGATGCCCTGGTCCTTGCTCACCTGCCGCATCGCCCACTCAATTCGCTCGCCCACCACTGGTCCGGGAGAGATGCAGTTTACCCTAATGCCGTATTTCCCTACCTCTAGAGCCAGGCTCTGGGTGAGGCCGATCAGCCCCCACTTAGAGGCGCTGTAGGGGCTTCTGTTGGTATGCCCCATCCTCCCCGAAACCGAGGATATATTGATGATGTTGCCGCTTCTACGGGGAATCATGTCATCCTTGAGGATATACTTGGTACAAAGCATGGCCCCAGTAAGATTTATCGCCAGCGTCTGTTTCCAGGCTTCCAAATCCATATCGGCCACGCTCAAGGTAGGGCCGCCTACTCCGGCGTTATTGACTAAAACGTCCACCCTACCGAACCGCTCCAGGGTTCTATCAACCATGTTGCGCACCTGCTCGGGAAGGGACTGGTCGGTGACTATAGCTAGGCATTTGCGGCCCATTGCCTCGATTTCGGCGGCTGTTTCCTTTAAAGCCGTCTCGGTCCTGGCGGCTATCACCACATCGGAGCCCTCCGCAGCAAAAGTCAGGGCGATGCCTTTCCCCAACCCCCTGCCACCGCCGGTGATAACGGCTATCTTGCCTTCCAGTTGCATAACAACCTCCTTTTTACTTCGGGGCTCCTTGCTTATCCAGTGCTCTAATAAGATAGCTATCTTCAGGGGTAAGTGGTCTTCATCGGGCCAGCGGACAGCATCTCGTCAACCTCTCTGTCTGACATGGAGTAACGCAGGAGGAACTCCTCATCGGAGACTTCAGGGCCGATGCCCATTTTCTTTCTAATTTCCTTAACCGTTGGCTGGGCAAGCTCCTTGTTTAGAAATTCCTTGGCTCGAAGCTGGCTGGTTATCTTGTCCAGCACGTCGGGGTCTATTGGCATATTAGGCTCACCAAACCAGCCGGCCACATATTGAAATACGCCATCGGGAACTTGCTTGTAGCGCCCGCCGGACATGATATTCATAGTGGCCTGGGTACCGACAAACTGGGAAAAGGGAGTGACCATAATAGGATACCCCAGTTCCTGACGTACCCTCACCACCTCCTCCAGGACCTCTTCCAGGCGATGTCCCATCTTCACTTCTGCCAGCTGACGTTTCAGGGTAGACAGCATTCCCCCGGGTATCTGGTGCTGGTAGTAATATACGTCATGCTCCACTGGTACTCCTGGCGAGCGGTGCTCCTTTTCGGCAACCATCTGGAAGTGGGCTGAGTAGGCTTTTAGGGCTTCTTCGTCTGCCTTCACGGCATAACCAAGGTGACGGGCGTTGTGCATAATGTTCAGCGCTGAGGGTAATGAGGAGCCGTAGGCCAGGGGCGGGACAGCTACGTGGAAGGTCTTAATACCAAGCTTCATCGCCTCCAGATAGCATAAGGTAGCCAGTCCTGTGTTGCAATGGGAGTGAATCTCTAAGGGCAGGCCCCTGATATTCTGTTGAATGATTGGTACCAGAGTCCGCACCCGGTCAATAGTAAGCAACCCTCCCTGGTCTTTGAGGTATATGAGGTCAACATCGGGAGAATTGGCTACTGCTCTTGCCTTCTGGGCGTAGAAATCATCGTTATGCACTGGGCTAATGGAATAAGACAGGGCAATCATGACCTCATCGATGCCAGCTTCCTTCGCCATTCGCGCGGTACGTAGGAGGTGGTCTGTCTCGTGGGCAGCGTCCAGTATCCAGACGCGTCTTATGCCGCAGGCCTTTACCGTCTTCAGCACCAGTGCTTGGATAGAGTCTGGCATACGCTTAAAGCCGATGAAGCGCCGGCCGGTAGTGCCAAAGCTGAGGATGGTGTTGGGCATAGCTTTGGAACAGAGCCTTATTCTTTCCCAGGGGTTCTCCTTGTGCCAGCGTACCGATACCCCCATACTTACGCTGGCGGCAAAGTCGATGGCCCTAAAGCCAACCTTATCCATTACCGGGGCAATGGGGAGTATCATGCCAGTCTTAATACCAGTGGCATCCCACAGGCTCTGATTGCCATCTCGTGTGGTTACGTCAACAAAGTATATCTCTTTATTAGCCATGGCTAATCTACCTCAAGGCAAACTTCTTGGACGGGAGGGATAGCTAGTCATTCTAGCCACTATCCTTTAGCCTAATTACTTCCTCGAAGGCGGTAACAACGGCCTGGGCGAAAACCGGGTCATCGATATTGGCATCCACCTCTCTTATTTCAATATCTGCCTTCAACTTCTCTTTAAGCCCATCAACAAAGGCCTGAATGCCTTGGGGGTCATAGAAGTCGCTACCTTCTTTTTCGATGGAGAGCCAGCCTCGCTTGGGGATGAGAAACTTGGTCGGGCCTACTGCCTTGTTAAGCTTCTCAGCGTAGACCCCGGCGATATTCTTTAATTCCTCGACATTTAGCCACACTGTTACCCGTAGTGCATCCATAAAATAGTGTTTGCGTTTCTTGAGCTCAGGGGCCAGTTCTTCGGCAGTAAGTCCGGTGCGGGAAATGGTGTCCACCCCGGCTGGGGCTACTACCTGCGGGATGCCTTTTCCCCCGGCTACCTCTAACCGTCGGGGCCAAGAGATTCGCCCACCGTCGAATTTCTCATTAGTTATGCTAGAGGGCACCAAGTCAATAACGCCGCTGAAAAAGTCTTCCTCGATGAGCTTCTCCATGGCTACCTCTTGCATTCCGCTGGCGTGGAAGCCGATAAGCTCGTATTTTTCTCCTAACATCTCTCTGATATAGCGGGCACAGTTTTCCACATATCCGTAGGTAGACATGGCTACCATCGGCTTTCCTCCCGTGGGGTGGGTAAGGGAAATATCACCCTCCACCATCCCGCAGATGGCCCCAGCCGCTCTGCTCAGCTGGACTTTGAGCAAGCTATTAAGGCCTCTGGTATCAATCAGGGAAGGCATCAAGGTTATGCCCGTAGGGCCGAAAAGGCGGACGGCACCGGGCGCGGAGGCAGCACTAGAGAGGATAAGCTTGGGAATACTGTAAGGCATTTCTCTCATAATGCTAGCAGCCATCACCATAGTACTCACGCCACCGATGGAAATCATCCCTTCCACATCCCCCGTCTGACAGAGGGCGTTAAGTTTAGCTATTGCCCCCTTAATCATCACCTCGCTTCCTTTCGCCCTTTCTTGGTAATCCCGTAGCTTCTTTATCTCTGCACCGGCAGCCCGGGCCACTTCGTCAGCAGTAATGTCTGCTTCTAGACCGGGCTCTCCCCTATAGCCGATATCAACGATGAAAGGCTGGTGCCCCCGCCTCGAGATAAGTTCCTTTAGGTAGCTGTTCTCTTCAGCTCTGTTATGCAGGGTACCAATGATGACTATTTTTTTCAAAGCTGCTCCTTCCTCTAAATCTAAACTCAATTAAAAAACTTGGCTTCTAGTTTGCCAGATGTTACATATCAAGCCCTTCAAACCCCGCCCCATTTGAGATGCGGTCCAACATCAGGTCAACAATCTTGTCAACGGGGGGCTTGGTTTTGGCGATAACCTCGGGCCGTGTCTGCAGTAGTACGATGCTCTCCGGCAGTGGGACGCCCTCTTCTACCACCCACTCCACGTCCTGAGGCTTGCCGAAATGCTCTTCCAGCACCTTGCCCAATCTGCCTATCTCCCTAGCTTCATCATCGCTCAAACAGAACTGGCCGGTCTTCTCCGGCGGCAGTTCCTCCTCAGCCACGCCCACCTCTTTGATGGTCACGTAGCGGCACTTCGGTCCCAGCTTCCTTTCCTTTATCTCCAAGCCTTCCTCGTCCAGGATGTAAACATCGGGGGTGGAATCACCGCTGACCACGCTTTCCCCCAACCCCCAGTTGGCCTCGATTATCATCCGTCTAGTATTGCCGGTGTTGGGGTCGGCGGTGAAGATAACCCCAGCCGCTCGGGCATCCACCATCTCAAGCACAGCGACACCGATAGGGTCGCTCACAAGGGACATCTTATTCCGGCTACGAAAAGCCAGGGAACGGAGGTTAAAGGTGCTGGCCCATACCTTCTTGATTTTATCCACCAGGTCCAACTCACCGACGACATTAAGATAGGTCTCATACTGGCCAGGGTGGCTGGAGGGGCCGGAGGAGCGCGTTGAGACAGGCACCTTGGTGGCACATCTCCGGCAGAGCTCCTTGTAGTGTGAGACTATCGCCTTTTCCATCTCCTTGGGTATGACTTTAGACTGCAAAATCTGTCGTATATCCGCGCTGGACTGGTTGAACTGCGTAATGTCCTCAGGCCTAGCTCTGGCTAGGTATTTACGTATTTCCTCAATAGCCCCGGTCATATCCATAAAATCACGATAGGCATCTATGGAGATGGCAAACCCGGGAGGGACTTTCAGTCCCATCTTGGTCATCTCACCCAGGTTTGCGCACTTCTTGCCCACCAGGTCGTTGTCCTCCCGGTCTAACTCCTCAAACCAGATAACCCAATTCTTTGACAAAGTCCACCTTCTACTAAGGCTTCTCGGCCAGATTGATAGCGTTCAGAAGCTTTTCCGAGGTTGTCACCCAGCCTAAAAAGGACTGGACGTTGAAAATAGTTGCTTCCTGGGTTTTGCCCGGGCCCAGCTGACTGACCGCGTCAGCTACCAGGATGGGGAAGTACTCAAGAAAAAATGCATGCCTGAGTGTGGACTCAACACAGATGTTGGTGGCGGTTCCGACAAATACTAGGTACTTCAGTCCACAGGTCCGTAAAACGATGTCCAGGTTGGTGCCGATAAAACCGTCATACTTCGGCTTCTGGATAACTATTTCTCCTGGTTCCGGGGCCAATTCCTCAATGATATCGGCTCCCCAGCTGCCGGAGATATAGAGTTTGTCCCTAATTTCGGGGCGCTGGTGGAGCAAGGCTAGCCCCTTCGATTTACGCCGGTTGGGTGAGTCCGAGCTACCTATGTCGGCCAGGTCGGGGCGAAAGCCCATCTGCAGGTATATGACTTTGATCCCCTTCTGCCGCGCCGCGCCGACTATCTCCCGGCAGGGTCTGATGATTTTACGGGCCGCCGAGATATCCCAGCCGGCCAGCTCCCAGTAGCCGCCCCGGCTGACAAAGGCATTCTGCATATCAACCACAATGACGGCCGTCCTTGAGAGGTCTATCTCCAAAGGCTCTGGCTCGGCCTGAACCGTCAGCTGGTTATTAGCCTGGCCCACCGCAGCTCCTCCCGATTAAACCGGTTATTTTCCTCGCACGATATAGACCACGCCGAGGTTGCCGTCAACCTTTACCTTGTCGCCAGTCCTAATCTTTTTGGTGGCCTCAACACAGCCGGTGACCGCCGGAATACCGTACTCCCGGGCCACGATTACGGCGTGA
>DAOUMR010000119.1:0-20363 GCA_034409905.1 Dehalococcoidales bacterium
AGGCACTTTGCTATCGGTGGTGAGAGGACTTCCATCGAATCCTTTCAGAACGATCTTTTCATGCAGAGGGACCTGGGACGGAATCAGGGTGGGATAGAAGAAAGAGAGAACGCACAAGGATGTCGCTGAAAGGAGGAACAATCCGAACCTTTTCACATCAGGTTACCTCCCCGGGATTTTCGACATAGTATATTCTGAAAGAAAGTTTAGGGCAAGAGGTCATTTGTTTTTTCTGGGGAGAGAATGTTTCAAAGGAAAAGGTAGAATAACAAGATGGGATGGAATATAATGAAGTACAAAATCATTACAGAAAAGGTCTGCAAAATGGCTAACTTTATCGTCATGGGAACGTGGGATACAAAACGCGAAGAATTGGAATTCATTTGCGAGAAGATTAAAAAAAGGTCTCACCATCCCATCAAGTTGGACTTATCAACAAAGAAAATCAAGGGGACAAGGGATACCGTCGTCAGCCATACCGTTTCTCAGGCTAAGGAAAGATTGAAAAAGATCATGGAAGGGAAGCCTGTCTCGGGTGCCCTATCCATCGGCGGGGGGACCAATCTCTTCATGAGCACAAAACTGATGGAAGGGCTTCCTCTGTTCATTCCAAAGATTATTGTTTCCACGATGATTGTGAATAGTGTTCACACGAAATCGTCCAACTCAAAAAACAGGTCGCCGAACTCTCCAAGCTCAAGGACTACCTCGAAATCTGGAAGCTCCAGTCCCGCTACTCACACCTCTACTTCATGATGCGCAACTCGGAAATCCCCTCCCTCTTCGCCCAGAAGACGCCCGGTGTCTCGCTGGATATTGAGGATGCCGGCATCTACGAGGGCCTCGAAGGGGTCAAGCGCTTCTGGAACACTGTGCTTAGCGAAAAGCGCTACAAAGCCGCGCCGGGCTGGCTGGCGGTACACATGACCTGCAACCCCATCATTGAGATAAACAAGGCCGGCACCAAAGCCCGGGGAGTCTGGTTCTCGCATGGCAGCGTCAGCGGCATGCGCAACGGCAAACTGGACTGTATGTCCTGCCTGGGCAAGTACGATATGGACTATGTCAAGGAAGACGGCGAGTGGAAATTCTTCCGCCTCGCCTACCGCATCGCCTACATGTACCCCCTCAGTTCGAACTGGGTGGAGGAACCGATAACGGGGAGCATCGCCGGGCTGCCCGATAACACGCCCGACAAACCAGCTGCCAACTACCTGCCCTACAGCCGCTACCGGATAAACATATTCCCCCCACCACCCCCTGAGCCCTACAAGGACTAGCCAAAAATCCGGTCAAAACCAGAGAGGAGGCGTAAATGATTGACGAAAAGAAACTGGCCAAGATAGTCGGCGCGGCTAACGTGAGCCAGAAGCCTTCGGTACTGGAGGAATACTCCGCCGATATGAGCTTCGTCAACACGGTAAGGCCCGCTTACGTGGTCAAACCCAGAAACAGTGACGATATCGCCAAGCTGGTCAAGCTGGCTAACAGGACGCTAACGCCGCTGGTGCCGGTGAGCTCGGGCCCGCCCCACTTTCGGGGCGACACCGTTCCCGGCACGGGAGGCGCCGTTATCGTTGATTTAACCAGGATGAAAAAGATTATCCGCGTTGACCGTTTTCACCGCGTGGCTATGGTCGAGCCGGGGGTAACCTTCGGCGAATTGATACCGGCCGTAGAAAAAGCGGGTTTAAGGCTCAATATGCCCTTAGCGCCGAGGAAGTCGAAGACCGTCGTCGGCAGTATGCTGGAAAGGGAGCCGGTGGTCATGCCCAAGTACCAGTGGGATATCTCCGACCCGATGGCCTGCGTCGAGGTCGTCTTCGGCAGCGGCGAGACGTTCCGCACCGGGCAGGCTGCGGGCCCGGGGACAATCGAGGAGCAGTGGGCGGCGGGCGGGGCGCAAAAGACACCATACGGGCCGGGCCCGGCGCAATGGAACCGCCTCATCCAGGGGGCACAGGGGACAATGGGCATCGTAACCTGGGCATCTTTGCGGTGCGAGCTATTGCCCAAGCTTGAAGAGCCTTTCTTTGTCGGCTCCGCTGACCTTAACCGGCTTTTCGAGCTGGTCCACTGGCTGATAAGGCTGAGAATGGTCAACGAGTGCCTGGTGCTCAATAACGTCAATCTGGCAGCGCTGGTAGCCAAGAAATGGCCCGTCGATTACCTGGACATCAAGGAAAGCCTGCCCCCCTGGGTGCTCTTCTTCAACGTGGTCGGCTATGACTATTTCCCTGAAGAAAGGGTGAGCTCCCTGATGAAGGGCATCTCGGACTTGACCAACAGGATAGGGTTGGAGGCGGAAAGAGCCGTGGGCTGGGTCTCCGCCGTTGAGATGCTGAAGATAGTGCAGCGTCCCTCCGCCGAGCCCTACTGGAAGCTGCGCTACAAGGGGGCCTGCCACGACATATTCTTTATCACCACCTACGAGAAGCTCGAGGGCCAGATAAGCGTCATGTACGAGCTGGCCAACGAGTTGGGCTATCCGGCTACGGATATGGGTATCTACCTCCAGCCCATCGTGCAGGGGGCAAACTGCCACTGCGAGTTCAACCTGTTTTATGACCCCGAAAACCCCAGTGAGGTAGAGAGGGTCGAGGAGTTAGCCTCCTTCGCCGTCACTTCGCTGATGGCCACAGGCGCCTACTTCTCCCGGCCCTATGATAAGAGCGCCCGGATGATTGTCAACCGGGACGCCGCTTATGTTGAAGCCCTGACCCGGGTCAAGGAGATAGTTGACCCCAACAGGGTCATGAACCCGGGGAAGCTTTGCTTTTAAGAGAGACTCACATGAATAAAGTCAGGAAGGAGTCAAGATGGCAATAGAAGATTACCGTGGTGATGTCGAGATGTGCTGCCGGTGCGGGGCCTGTAAGCATATACCCCTGCAAAAGGTAAAGGGAATCGAGCATTCCTACGCCTGTCCCAGCATATCAAGGTATAACTTCCACGCCTACTCGGGCAGCGGCCGACTGCTTATCGCCAAGGAAATGCTGACCAAAGGCTTTCAATACACCGATAAGCTGCTTGATATCGTCTATAACTGCCAGATGTGCGGCGCCTGCGATATATCCTGCAAATACGCCATGGACATGGAGGTGCTCCTGCCCATCAAGGAGTTCCGCATCAAGTGCGTCGAGACCGGTCACACCCACCCCGCCCTGGACAAGGTGATTACCAGCCTGCGCAAGCAGGGCACGATGGTGCCGGGGGCTAAGGGCAAGCGCGCCGCCTGGGCGCAGGGGCTGGGCTTAAAAGACGCCACCAAGGAAAAGGTGGATGTCTATTATCATGTCGGCTGCCTGGCCAGCTATGATAAGAATTACCAGAAACTGGCTAAGGCCACGGCCAAGATACTGAAAAAGGCCGGGGTTGACTTCGGCATCGGCTACGAAAACGAGACCTGCTGCGGTGGCAGAGCCTTCCAGATGGGATATAAGGATGACTTCCTCAAACAGGCCAAAAAGAACATGGCTATGCTCAAGAAAGCCGGTATTAAGACGCTGGTGACCAGCTGCGCCGACGGCTATCAGGCCTTCAAGGTGCTTTACGACAGGTACGACCTCAAGGGCGACCTGGAGGTATTGCATATCACCGAATATCTGGCCCGCCTGATTAAAGAAGGCAGGCTCAAGCTCAACAAGAAGGTGAACATGACCGTCACCTACCACGACCCCTGCTATCTGGGCCGGCTGGGCGAGCCATGGATACACTGGAAAGGCAAGAGGATACCGGGCTACAAGTTCGTCTTCGACCCGCCCAAGGAATACCGTCGGGGTACCAACGGCGTTTACGAACCCCCCAGGGAGGTGCTCAAGAGCATTCCCGGGCTGAAACTCTCTGAAATGGACAGGATTAAGGAGTACGCCTGGTGCTGCGGGGCAGGGGGCGGCGTCAACGAGTCCAACCCCGAGTTCGCCATGTGGACGGCGCTGGAGAGAATCGAAGAGGCTGAGTCCACCGGTGCCGAGGCCATCGCTACCGCCTGCCCCTGGTGCGAGAAGAACTTCAACGAAGCTATTAAGGAGAGCGGCGGCGGCTTGAAAGTTTACGATATCGTGGAACTGGTCGAGAAGGCAATCTAAGAAAGGCGGTCAAGAAATCATGGCTATAAGCAAAGCTGTCTATAAGGAATTCGAGGATGTGGTGGGGGCGGATAATATCTCCGACGATATCGCTATAAAACACGCCTATCGCTCGCCGGACCTAACCGTAATTCTCCCCGGGAACACGGAAGAGGTGGCCGCTGTCATCAGGCTCTGCAACAAGCACAAGATACCCTACAAGGCGCAGAGCACGGGCTGGCTGCTTTTTGCGCCCACCTACGATTTCATATTTTTAGACCTGAGAAGGATGAACCGCATCATCGAAATCAACGAGAAGAACATGTACGCCGTGGTCGAGCCTTTCGTCATCTCGGCCGAACTGCAGGGCGAGCTCTTCAAGAGGGGTATGATCTGTAACGTCAAGGGTTCGGGCTCCACCTGCACCGCGCTGGCCATGTCCGGGCATGGGCATATGGGCCTGACCACCAGCACCGGAGACCGCAACGAGCTGGCCACGGAATGGGTGACCGATGAAGGCGAGATAATCAGGATAGGGACGCTGGGGGCTTCGGACGAGTGGTTCTGCGGCGACGGCCCGGGACCCTCTCTGAGGGGGATATTGCGGGGCGGGGGCGTCATCACCAAACAGGCGACCAAGGTCTATCACTGGCCGGGGCCCTCGGAATACCCGCTGGAAGGGTTATCACCGCGCTATAAGTTGAGTAAAAAGCCATCGGAGCTGAACATGATGGTGCGCTATTTCTCCTTCCCCTCGATTGAAAAGCTGATTGAAGCCGAGCTCAAGATAGGTGAAGCCGAGATAGCCTTCGAGCTCATGGGCTTCAACCCCTCGATGGTGTCCTCCAACATCACCACCAGCAACGAGGAGGACTTTGCCACCCTGGACAAATTCACCAAAGAGGTGCAGGGGCCCGGCTTTATGGTCATCATCGCCGGCAACTACGACGAGGACTTCGCCTATAAGAAGAAGGTGCTGACGCAGATAATAAAGGAGACCAACGGCCAGTCCCTGAAAGCGGTGGAAGACCCCGATGTCGAAGCCACCCTTTTGTTCCAATGCACGCGGGTCAGCGCCTCCATCCGGGAGACCTTCCGCGCCGGCGGCATGTTCTCCTCGATGATGGTACAGGGCCAGCGATATGATAACCACGTCAGGTGGCTGGAGGAAGCGGCGGTATGGAAGCGGGAGCTGATAGCCAAGGGGCTGGTCATCGCTGATGACGGGCAGCAGTTCGGCTGGGGGGAGGAGCAGGGGCATTTGGGGCACACCGAAATCTTCTGCCGCTATAACCCCTACGACGAAAAATCCTCGGCGGCGGTGCAGAAATGGATGGAGAGGGTGGGCAAGAGGGCTTTAGACGGCTGCTTTGCCGTGCCCTCGATGGGCGTCCTGCCCATTGATGTCGTCGGCAAAAAGGTATCCAACTACCACATCTGGTTCGGTAAGCTCAAACAAGCCTTTGACCCCAACGGTGTCGGTGAGAACACCGGCTTCAGCTATGTGGGCGCCGATGCCGCCGGGGTGCATACCTCCATATACCAGAAGGAGCCCGAGAAGACGGCCAAAAAGTAACCCGGAGAAACTATCTCCGGGCCACGTATCAATTATAATATAGTCTCTGCAGAGCTGAGCGGCTATTTGTAGACGCCGTACTCCTTGGTGAAGTCAATCATCACCTTCATGTTTTCCGGCTTGATTTCGTCGGCGGCAACACCGTTAGCCACCACGTAACCGCCGCCCTCGGCGCAGGTGTCGATGAGGTTCTTGACGCAGTCCTTTACCTGCTGGGGCGTGCCTACCGCCAGCAGGGCGGTGGGCACATTACCGCCGATACAGGCGACCTTGCCCATTATCTTTTTGGCCCTGGCCATGTCGGTGGTATCGAAGGTCCAGAAGGTAGTGCCCTTGGGTATGTCCCGGATAACCTCCAGGCGTGTATTGTAGCCCCCCTCCACGAAGGAGAAGGGGATGCAGCCCTCATTGATTAGCCCCATGAGGACCTTCCTGAAGTGGGGCCAGTAGAACTTCTTGAACTGCTCATCGGAGAGGAAGCCGTCGGCGCCCTTATGCAGCGGTATCATCACCATCGGGTTGCCCGCCATCTTCGTCGCCGATATCCCCATATTAATCATCAGGGGCGTCAGCGCTTCCATGGCTTCGAGGACTTTATCGGGCTGGCGGTAGAGGTCTACCATTATCCCCCGGGTGCCCCGCAGGGTATCGCCGATGACGTCGAAGGGGACCTTGCTAAAGCCGCCGGCGGCTCCGGGAAAGCCCAGCGCTGCCATTTCGTTACCGAAGGCACCAACCACCCCCGCCCACTTCAGCGCTTCCTCCCCGGCCTCGAAGAGAGCCTTATAGGCGGCTTGCACCTCGGGCATGCCGAAGGGTATGACGTTGGGGCCGACAAAGGGCAGTTCCTGCATGGTAGAAAGATTGGGCAGCATCTTGAAGCCCTGCAGGCTGCCGAATATGCGCGGGAGGTAGGTGGCGGTGAAGAAATAGGAGGGGTCCTGAATCAGGGCGTCGTATTCATCGGCCATCATGTATTCTTTTTCGAGACACTGGTAGGTGTGATTTGGGGAAACGCCGTGTCCCGGCCAGGCGTAGAGCTTGTAGTCGAGGATATCGAAGACCCGGCCCGAAGAGGCGATACCGATGCCGGAGTGCACATCGGGCTCGAAGTCGAGGATGTATTTCTTGCCGGCCTTGGCCAGCTTATCATAGTCGTACATGGCTTCCCGGGGACTTACGCCGGCATAATAGGTTGGGAAAAAGCTGAGCATGGGCAGCACCGGCACCCGGTCGGGCGTTTTCTTTAACTGGACGGCGTCCTTTATCCTGGTTGCCCTCTCCTTGTAGGCTTTCTCGGCCTGGGGGCTCTGGAATTTAAGGGACTTCCCCTCGGCATCTTTGGGCGAAAGCCACTGCTGAAACAGCTCTTCCTGCTTTTCGGCCGGTGTCATATCCTGCCATTGTTTTGCCATTGAATATTACCTCCCGCAGTATTTAGAGCGAAACCTATGGGCGAGTATACTACCTGACATTGAATAGCGTCAATACTCTTAAAAAGCCTAGCCCCTGACCTGCCCCGAAAGCCAGGAAACCCACTCGTCGATGCCTTGGCCGGTGGTGCAGGAGATAGGGAAGATTTTCGCCTTCTGGTTTATACCCTTGATGGCTTTAGTAAAGGCGTCCACGTCGAACTTGAGGTAGGGCAGCAGGTCGATTTTGTTGATGAGCACGGCGTCGGCTTCGTGGAACATCAGGGGATACTTGAAGGGCTTGTCGTCGCCCTCGGGCGTGCTGGCAATGAGGATTCTGATGTCCTCGCCGATTCTGAACTCGGCGGGACAGACCAGGTTTCCCACGTTCTCAATAAGCAGCAGCTCGATTTTATCCAGCGGCAGGCTGCCCAGGGCGCTGGCGGTCATGTTGGCGTCGAGGTGGCACTCCCCACCCGTATTTATCTGGACGACGGGGACGTCCTCCTGGCCGATGGCTTCGGCGTCCAGGCTGGAACTGATGTCGCCCTCGACCACGCCAACCTTAACCTTGCCCTTCAGCCTCTTGATGGTCTCCAGGATAAGGCTGGTCTTGCCCGCCCCCGGTGAAGCCATCACGTTGACCACGAAGACCTTGTTCTGGTCAAAGAGCTGGCGGTTTTTCTGCGCTATCTGGTCGTTAGCGCCCATGATGTCCTTGACTACCTTTATTTCCATCTATTCCACCTCAATGCTTTCTACGAATAGTTCTTTGCCGCCGACAATCTCTATATTATTACCCTTGCAGTGGGGACAAGTCCAGTCGAACTCCCCCAGCTCGAACTCTTTAGCGCATTTATGGCAGCGGGCGGTGGTCGGTATCACCTTGAAGGAAAGCGTCGCCCCCTCCGCCGCCGTCCCCTTGCTCAGGAAATCGAAGTAAAACTGGACGGCTCGATCCACCACCCCCGTCATCTCCCCCAGGACCAGGTTGATTCTGCCTATCTCTTTAGCGCCGGCTTTTTTCGCCTGCTCCAAAACCAGGTCGAGCATACTTTGAGTGATAGATAGTTCGTGCATATCTAGCAAATCCTAGGTAGCAAATCGCCCACCAGCATATCGACGATGCGAGAAGACCCCAGAACGGTTTTCATTACCACCCGTCCCGGGTTTTCGGCCATAACCTCACCGATTATGGCGGCATTCTTGCCGTACTTATTCTTACGCATAGCGGCGAGGACTTTGTCAGCGTCTCCAGGCGGGACGATGGCAATCATCTTACCCTCGTTGGCGACATAGAGCGGGTCGAAGCCGAGCATCTCGCAGGCGGCTAAGACCTCCTCCCGCACCGGGATTTTCGCTTCCTCGATTCTGATACTTACCTTCGATTGTTTGGCTAACTCGTTAAGGCTGGTGGCCAGTCCCCCCCTGGTCGGGTCGCGCAGGGCGTGGATATTTGGGCTGGCTTTGAGCATGTCAGCGGCTAAATCGCCGAGAGGGGCACAGTCGCTTTTAAGTTTGGTGGCGAAGCTCAAGCCCTCACGCTTACTGACCACGGCGATACCGTGGTCGCCGATGGTACCGCTTAAGAGCACCTTATCTCCCGGTTTAGCGTTATTTCCGGAGACATTGACGCCCTCGGGTATTACGCCCACGCCAGCGGTATTTATGAACAGCTTGTCGGCGCTGCCCCGCGTCACCACCTTGGTGTCCCCCGTGACGATTTTTACCCCTGCTTCATCAACCGCTTTCTGTACCGATTCTACGATTTTCTCAAGCTCACTGACTAAAAGCCCTTCCTCGATAATAAAGGAAAGGCTCAGATACAATGGCTTAGCGCCGCTGGTGGCCAGGTCGTTGACCGTGCCGCAGACGGCCAGCTTGCCGATATCCCCGCCGGGGAAAAATATAGGGCTGACCACGTAGCTGTCGGTGGTGAAAGCCAGCCTGCCGCTAATATCGAAGACGGCGGAGTCGTCGAGCTTATCCAGAAGCGGGTTAGCCAACGCCCGCACAAAACTCTTCTCGACAAGGTCATGGGCCAGCTTGCCGCCGCTGCCGTGAGCCAAGAGAATCTTATCCACGCTCGCCTCCGTAGAGGTAATAGGCCGAGCAGCTGCCCTCGGCGGAGACCATGCAGGGCCCCACCGGGTTTTCGGGCGTGCAGGCTTTAGCGAATAATTTGCAGTCGGCGGGCGTCTTGACGCCGCGCAGTATTTCGCCGCAGATGCAGCCCTTATGCTCGACGGCGGGCGCTGTTTTGATATCGAAGGCTATTTCAGCATCGAAGCTCTTATATTCTTCCTTCAGCTTCAGCCCGCTTTGGGCAATCTCCCCCATCCCCCGCCAGCGCGCCGGAGAAGGCTCAAAGACGCTTTCCATCAGCTTAAGGGCTATCTGGTTACCCTCGGGTTTTACCCCCCGCCTGTAGGCAATCTCAACGCGCGATTCGCCCTTCTCCACCTGTTCCACCAGCATCTCAACGCACTGGAGTATATCTAGTGGCTCAAAGCCGGAGATGACGCAGGGAATGCCGTATTCGTTAGCAATAAACTCCCAGGGGTGGGAGCCGATGACAGCGCTGACGTGCCCCGGGCAAACTAATCCCTGAAGCTCGACCTCGCCCGAATCGAGCAGTGCCTTGATTACCGGCGGACAAACTTTATGTAAAGAAAGCACGAAGTAGTTCTCTAGTCCCCTCTCCTCCGCCTGAAGAATCGAGGCGGCGATGGTGGGGGCGGTGGTCTCAAAGCCTATGCCCAGGAAAACCACCGATTTATCCCGGTTAGCCTGAGCGATATCGAGGGCGTCCATGGCGGAATAGACCGTCTGCACCTCGGCGCCCTCGGCCTTAGCCTTCTCCAGGCTGGAATAGCTCCCCGGCACTTTAAGCATATCGCCGAAGGTAGTGATTATTACCCCGGGGATTTTGGACAGGGCAATCGCTCTGTCCAGGTCGGCGTTGGCGGTAACGCAGATGGGACAGCCCGGCCCCGAGACCATCTCGATGGTCGGCGGCAAAAGCTGGCGGATACCGTAGCGGAAGATAGTCACGGTATGCCCGCCGCAGAACTCCATGAAACGCGCCTTTTTTTGAGAGCGCTCTTTAATCCGCGAGACAAGCCCCTCCCCCAGCTCCGAGCTGCGGAATTCGGTGATGTACTTCAATCCTCCACCCCCTCGGCTATCTCGCGCAAAAGCTGAAGCGTCTCTTTAGCCTGCTCCTGGTCGAGGACGTTTATGGCGTAGCCGGTGTGCACCAGCACGTAGTCCCCCACTTTGGCTTCGGGGGTAAGCCAGAGGCTAATGCGGCGGCTGATGCCGCCGATTTCGACCTCGGCCTCTTTATCATTTATTGAGGTGATTAATGCCGGTATCGCCAGACACATAGCTAGACCTTCTTAATCTCCCTACCGATACTGAAGGCGTCGGCGAAGGCTTCGCCGATGGCATGATACTTTGGAAGAACAAAGGCGAAGGGCTTGACCTTGGCTACATCGGGCTTGCCCTCGGTCAGGCAGTCCTCGGAGACGTGCGTCTCCATCACCTCGCCGATGACCAGCGCGTGGCTCCCCATATTAAGTATGTGCCGGACCTCGCACTCCAGGTTGATGGGGCATTGCTCGATAAGCGGTGCGTTGGGCGTCTTGCCGTAGAAGACCTTGAAGTTGCAGTCCTTTACCTTATCGGTTTTCGACCCCGAGATAAGCCCGCAGTAATCGGTCTCCTTGACCAGCTCGCGGGAAGGGATATTGACCGAGAAGGTCAGGTTCTGGCGGATGCCCTTGAGCGAATAGCGGGGGTGCTGCAGGGCGATGGAAACGGCCGGCGGTGTGCTGGCGGCGACGCCCGCCCAGGCCACAGCGGCAAAGTCGGGTTTGCCATCGACATCGGCCCCGACCAGGGTGGTGGGGTGTGCCCAGAGCATCGGTATGGGCCCCATCTTCATCTTTTTCATTGTCTTACCTCTCCTTCATAATATTCATAATAATGGGCAATCACCGCCTGCCCCAGTGATATGCCGCCGTCGTTGGGCGGCACCAGGCGGTGGCTGAGCACGTCAAAGCCTTCCCGCTTCAGAGCCGCCATCGTCAACTTCAAAAGCAACCTGTTCTGAAAGACGCCGCCGCTCAAAGCCACCCGCTTTATCTTACTCTCTTTAGCGATGGACTTGCACATCTCGGCGGTTATCTCAGCAACAGTATTATGAAACTTGAGCGAGATAATGGGAACAGGCACCTTATCCTTAACATCCTGTACTAAAGCCGACCATAGCTCCCTTAACCCCACTACACCCATCCCCTCCTCACTATCGATAACAAAGGGGTAGGCTTTTGTATCCATTGTATCGGCGGCTAACATCTCCAGCTCGATAGCCGCCTGCGCCTCATAGTCAATCTCCCCCCTCACCCCCAACAGCGCCGAGACAGCGTCGAAGAGCCGCCCCGCGCTTGAGGTCAGCGGCGAGTTTATCTTCTTCTTTAGCTGCTGTTTTATGACCGAAAGCTCATCGGCATTGACTTTGGCAAAAGGCAGCCCATCCAGAGAAAAGCCTTCGCCCAGCAGGGTGTATAGGTAGCTCAAAGCCATCCGGTAGGGCTTTTTTATGGCCGCCGCCCCACCCACCAATGGCACGTATTCGAAGTGCCCCACCCGTTTAAAACCTTTCCAGTCGGCCAACAGAAATTCTCCGCCCCAGATAGTCCCGTCGCGGCCGTAGCCCGTCCCGTCGAAGGCGACGCCGATAACCGGCTCTTTTACGTTGTTTTCCACCATACAGCTCACGATATGGGCGTGGTGGTGCTGGACGGGCACCATTTTCAGACTCTTCTTAGCACCGAGCTCAAGTGCATATTTAGTCGCCAGGTATTCGGGGTGCAGGTCATAGGCGATAATCTCCGGCTCGACTCGAAAGAGCTTTTTGTAGAGCTCAATGGTATTCTCGAAGTGCTCCAGGGTTTCCTCGTTCTCCATGTCGCCGATATGCTGGCTTAGGAAAGCGTGCTCGTCACGGGTCAGGCAAAAGGTGTTCTTGTCCTCGGCACCGCAGGCTAAAATCTGCCTGGCCTTGAAGGGCAGAAAGATGGGATAAGGGGCATAGCCCCGCGCTCTTCTTAACGCCCGCGCCTTACCATCCTCGACCATGTAAACGCTGTCGTCGTAGCGGGCGTAGATATCGCGGTTATGGACCAGAAAATAGTCGGCGATGCCCTTGAGCCTTCTTAAAGCCTCGTCGTTGTCCTTGGCGATGGGCTCCTCACTCAAATTACCGCTGGTCATTACCAAGGGTAAAGCGGTCTCTTGCAGCAAAAGGTGGTGTAACGACGTATAGGGCAGCATCACCCCCAGGTATTTTAGATTGGGAGCTACCGCACGGGTAATATCAGAGCCTTCTTTCCAGCGCAAAAGCACGATGGGCGCCTGGGGTGATTCGAGCAGCTTGCGTTCTTCGGCGGAAACGAGGCAGTGCTTTTCAATCTCTTCAATACTACTTATCATTACTGCTAAAGGCTTTGAGGGGCGTCTTTTTCTTTCTCTCAAAGAATTGACTACGCCATCGTCAGTGGCATTACAGGCGAGCTGAAAACCCCCCAACCCCTTAACCGCCAGTATTTTGCCCTCTTTGAGCAATCGTGCAGCGGCATTGATAACGTCCTCGCAGTCGAAGGTTTTACCTTCGCTATCGACTAATTCTAACTTGGGCCCACAGACGGGGCAGGCGTTGGGCTGGGCGTGAAAGCGCCTGTCCAGCGGGTCATCGTATTCTTTCTGGCAAAGCGGACACATCTTGAAGCTACGCATCGTGGTCTTGGGGCGGTCATAGGGAATATCCTCGATGATGGTAAACCGGGGCCCGCAGTTGGTACAGTTGGTAAAGGCGTAACGAAAGCGGCGGTCAGTAGAGGAAAAAATCTCCTGTCGGCATTCGGGGCAGGTGGCGATATCGGGCGAGACCAGCTGGTAGTGCCCCTGGCGGCTCAGGCTCTCTTTAATGCTGAAATCGCGGTAGCCCTTGGCTGGGGCAAAGCTGACCTCGATATTCTCGATGCGGGACATGGGCGGGGCTTCGGTCTTAAGCTCTTTGAGGAAAAGGTTTATCTTGTCCTCATCCCCCTCAACCTCTATCTCCACGTTCCCCGAGGTATTGCGCACCCAGCCTTTAAGGTCATGCTCCTGGGCCAGGCGGTAGATAAAGGGTCTGAAGCCGACTCCCTGCACCACCCCACGCACGCTTATTCTCGCCAATCTCCCTAGTTTGGTCAGCATATCTGCCTTTAGGGGGAGGACTGATTATTTCTGATTGTGGAGGGGACCCAGCGCTGTGACCTCGTCAACGAACTGGTTAATCGTGCTCTGGAACTTGGTTCCTTCGGAGGCGGAAATCCATTCCAGTCTTAATCGCTCCGGCTCTATGCCAAGCTGGGGAAGCGTTTTCTTGAGCAGCATCATGCGGCGTCTCGCCTTATAGTTGCCGCTACTGTAGTGGCAGTCACCGGGATGACAGCCGGCTATCATCACCCCGTCGGCTCCCTTGGCAAAGGCGTGGAAGACAAAGGCAGGCTCTACCCGGCCCGAGCACATGGTTCGGATGACCCGGAAATTGGGGTTAATCTTGAGCCTGGAGGTGCCCGCCAAATCGGCGCCGGCATAGGAGCACCAGTTGCAGCAGAAAACTATAATCTTGGGCTTAAATCCCATAGCCGCTTTTTCCTTGGTAGGTTTTTCCTTCACAGCTTGTTCGGTCACAGCTTTTCCTCCCCTATTATTTGCTCAACAACGAGTGATACCTTCCCCCCCACCTCCTCGGTGCACTCCTCACCGAACGAGGTATTATCCTTAACCTCCACGGCGTATATGCTCACCTGCTGGGGCATATGATAGCCCAGCTTCTGCCCGAGCTCGAAGGCAGTGGCCATATCCACGCCGTGTAAAGAAGTGAGATGAGCGGTGGGCTTTAGCGCCCCCATCTCAATCTTGTATAACTCTCCGGGCTTCCCCTTTTCCGTCTTTACCGAATCGACGATGATAAGCCTATCGTAGCCCACGATAAAGTCAAGGAGGGCAAGCCCGGCCTCGCTGGTTTCCACCACTTCTAGTTCAGGCTTCCTCTCCTTGAGCTTGCGGGCAATCTCGATACCAACCCCGTCGTCGGTGAGAATGGTGTTACCCATTCCCAGAACCAGCGTCTTCATATTTATTCAGTCTTATCTTCCCTAAACGAGTCCAGAAAAACCTCGGGCACCTTGGGCACCTGGGCGTCAGCCCAGGCCTCCAGGCAGCTAAAGGAACAGAAGTTATAGTGCTCCACCACCCCCGGCCTCTCCCAGGAAGAAACAGTCAGCCAGCCCTGGAGCGCCTCGCAGGGCGTCGCCCCGGGTGGGCCCTCGGCAATCTTACCACAGGAGTGGCAGGCAAACTGCGTTTCCGGCTTTCTCATTTCTCCCTTACGTCTATAGAGAACAGGAGCTACAGGAACCAGCGCTACAGGTGCTGCAAGGGCTTCCGTTCCCTGAAGACTCCGAGCCGTCAGAGCTTCTGGCGAATGATGAAAGCGCCCGCCGAGCACTAGTTCCGCACTTCGGGCAGGGGGCATCCTCCCCCGACTGGCTCATCGGCTTAAGCTGTTCGAACTTCAAATGGCACTTATCACAAACATATTCGTATATCGGCATTATTAGCCCCGTAAAAGCCGTTTATACGGCCACTACTTCCTTGACCTCAGCAATCTGCTCCTTGAGTATGCGCTCGATGCCCTGCTTTAAGGTTATACTGGCTACCGGGCAACCCGCGCAGGCTCCGGTCAGCTTTACCTTAACCACCCCATCCTCCACAGACACAAGTTCTACGTCTCCACCGTCGGCTTGCAAAGCCGGTTTTATCTTAGCTAAGGCTTGTTCTACTTTTTCCTTCACAACACACCTCCTTATGATAAAAATAGGTAACTGCTGGCGATAGTTTCCAACAGGCTATCGCTTATAGCTACCGCCCCGCTGGGGCAGGCGCTAACGCACAGGCCGCACCGCTTGCACTTAACGGTATCCATAACGGCCACTCGGCCATCTTCGGCCGGGGCAAGTTTAAGGGCGTCATAAGGACATACGGCGACACAAACGCCGCAGCCGCTACACAAATCCTGGTTGAGCGCAATCGGTGGTATCTCAGACTGAAGCCCCATTACCACGCAGGCCTTACAGCTGGAGCACGGGCCGCAGCAGAGACACCTTCTGGCCTCGGCGACCGCTTCTTCCAGGCTGTACCCCTTTTCAAAAGGTTCAAAATTCAGCCTGTCCTCAGCCGGCGACCACAAGACCTCGGGCTGAGGCTTGTATTCTGAGTGCCAGGGGAAAGCGGCGTCTTCATACTCTTTTTCTCTCCCCGCCTTCAAGTCCTTACCCCTCAGGTAGCGGCCTATAGACTCGGCGGCAACTATGCCGTCTCTCATCGCCTCGGCGGCAAAGCCCACCCGCTTCACATCGCCCCCGATGAAAACCCCCTCCTGGCGCTGGCTCATGAGGGTAAGCGGGTCAACATCAAGCCGGCCATCCTCATCCAGCAAGCCTTCCCGCCGGAAGAATGTCCGCTCGGCACCCTGGCCGATGGTAACCAGCAACACATCCCCTTCCAGATAGACCACGTCATTCCGGTCAAACTTGGGGTTAAATCCCTTGGCATCAAAGACCGAGGTGCAGCGGGGGCACTTTATTGCCTTAAACCTGCCCTCCTCCCCGATAATACTCTCCACCCCCCGGCTGTAGTTTATCATGATGCCCTCTTGCACCGCCCCTTCAATCTCCTCAACATCGGCCGGAATCCCGTCCTTGGAAGACTTGTCCGCATTCTCCAGGCAGACCATAGCCACGTCTCCCCCCAGCCTCCGGGCGGTCCGGGCGACGTCGAAGGCGACGTTACCACCGCCGACCACGATGACCTTCTTGTGACGGAAGAGCTGGCGATAGAGCTGGGCCGGCACCTTCCCCTGGTTTATGTCGTAGAGGAGATAGAGGCCGGAGATAACCCCGTCCAGGTCGGCCCCCAGCACCGTCTCCCTCTCCAGGGTGAGGGGGCGGGGAGCGTGGGTGCCGGTGGCAACAAACACCGCCTTACAGCCATCACGGTAAAGATTATCCAGCGTGTTCCCGTCCTCACCCATCTCCACGCCGAACCTGACCTCAATATGGGCAATCCTCACCAGGTTGTTTAAGGTGCTATTCATAATCCGGCTGGGGAGACGATATTGGGGGATGTATCTCAGGGCACCCCCCAGCCAGGAACTCCTCTCCAGGACGGTTACTTTATAACCCCTTTGCCCCAGCATATAAGCGCACATCAATCCCCCCGGCCCCCCGCCGATGACGGCCACTTTTTCCAGGGTGGGAGGGGACAGGGCGGGCTTGGTTTCCAGATAGGGAAGGTAATAGTCGCTGATAAATCGTTTGAGCATTTTTCTTCTTATGGCGCCGGTGTGGTCTTTATAGTTACACTCTTTTTCACAAAGCCCGCAAATATAGCTGCATATCGGGAATAAGGGGTTCTTTTTATAGATTTCGTCGCCTATTTTGATTATCTGGCCATGAGCCTCCTCAGCATCCAGGGGCAGCAGCGCCATCATGGCATTGGTGCGCTGGATGTCCTCGCCAACCGGGCAGGCTATCTGACAGGGCGGTAAATAAATCTTCCCCGTAGCCTCATCAATCGCTTCCTCAACCCCGGCCGGTTCCGCTAGCTCCACCGCCGGTGGTTCAACCTTAGCCGGGGCTATGGTAGCCTTAGGCTTAACCTCCACCTGAACCGGGCCGAGGGCGTCGCGGATTAACGCCTCCAGATGGTTAAGCTGGACTGGTTTAGATAGATAGTCAACCGCCCCCTCCTTCATCGCCTCCACCGCCGTCGGCACCGAGGCGTAAGCGGTGATAATTATTCCCTTTAGATAGGGCCTCTTTTCCCTGGCCGCACGTAATACCTCAATGCCGTTCCTGCCGGGCAGCATCAGGTCGACAATAGCCACGCCAAAGTCCTGCTGGTCAATAGCCTTAAGGGCGGCGTCCCCGTCCTCAGCAATCTCCACCTGATAGCCGTCGTCGGTCAACCAGTCCCGCAGCGACTCCCGCATGATAGCTTCGTCGTCAACTACCAGTATCGGCTTCATCTTCTTTAAGTCTTTCTAGCCAGTAAAATACTACCGTATAGTCAGGTTCAGGCTAACGCCCTAATCCCTTAGTTCACCAGTTTCTTTACCAGTTCACCGTCAGCGTCATAAACGCTGACCTCAAGCGGCGTCCGTCCCGGCAGGGAATGGGTGGCACAGGCGTGGCAGGGGTCGTAAGCCCTAAAAGCCATCTCAATCATGTTGAGGATGCCGTCGGGCACATTCCCCTTCTTTATCAGCGCCTTGGCCGCCTTCTCCACCGACATGTTGATTGCCGCCGAGTTGTTCTGGGTGGCTACAATCAGGTTTGCCTTGGTTATAATCCCGTTATCGTCGGTCTGGTAGTGGTGGATAAGGGTGCCCCGGGGGGCTTCCACCACCCCCATCCCCTCTTTGGGGGTCTCGGTAGGCAGGTTGACGATATCGTCCGAGGTAATCTCAGGGTCTTTGGACAGTTCCAGCATCCTTTCCGCGGCGTAGAGCGCCTCAACCAGCCTGGCCCAGTGGAAAGCCAGCGTGCTGTGCACCGGCTTGCCACCCAATGTCGAGAACATCTTTTCGTAGGCCTCCTGGGCCAGCGGCGTGGCCATCCCGTCTGAGGCATTCAAACGGGCTAAGGGAGCTACGCGGTAAACGCCGCTCTCCTTGCCGTCAACGAAGCCCTTCCAGCCCACTTTCTTAAGGAAGGAGAAGCGGACATAGGTCCAGGGCTCGACATGCTCGCGGATGTGGTCAAGGTAGTCCTGCACCTTGAATTTGGCGAACTCCTTGCCCGTGGGGTCGACCACCCTTATCATGCCGTCGTAGAAGTTGACCCGGTTCTTATCGTCCACCAGCCCCATGTAGTAGGTCTTGTGGGCATAGACATCACCGGTGATCAGGTCAACATATTCCTTGTTTTTGAGCACCACGTCATCAAAAAGCCCGAGAGCGACCTTGCAGAACTCAACGCCGTATTCGCCGGCTTCGATCATGGTCTTGCGCTCGTCTTCGCTAATTTTGCGGGATACGCCTCCGGGCAAAGCGCAACTGGGCATAACCGGTTTGCCGCCGATTATCCTCATCACCTGCCGCATTCTTTTGCGCATCTCGATGACCTTGCCTCCCACCTCCAGCCCCACCTTGCCGATAACGCCCAGAACGTTCCTTTCGGCAGCGGGCGCCGAGGGACCGACGACAAAGTCGGGCCCGCCCAAAAAGACGAAGTGCAGTATGTGGTCCTCGGCGGTGAAGGCGTTATACATCAGCTCCCTTATCTTCTTAGCCGCCGACGTCGGCTCGACCTTGAAGAGGTCGTCCAGCGTCTTGGCTGAGGCCATGTGGTGGGCGGTGGGGCAAACGCCACATATCATGGTGGTGATGCGGGGCATCTCCTCGGCGGCTCTGCCCTCGGAAAACTTCTCGAAACCCCTCAGTTCGGGAATCTGGAGAGTAGCCCTCTCGCAGTTGCCCTTATCGTCGAGGAATATTTCTATCTTGCCGTGTCCCTCAAGCCTAGTTATCGGGTCTATGGTTATCTTTTTCACTACGGCCTCCTATTCCATTCTCTTTCTTCTCAGCAGGGAAGCCGCCAGGCCGAAGCGATAGACCGTTCCCGCCGGGTCGGCAATGCTGTCAATCAGTTTTTTGACCTCTTCCTCGCTCATATCCTGCTCACCGTCCAGCCCCAGTATCGAGGCGACCATGGAAAGGGCTTTAGCCCCCTGGTCAACCACACCGTCTATCGGCCCGAAGCAACCCCGGCAGGGCTGGTTGGCGCGGATGCAGGTCTCCCCGCAGCCGGTTCGTGTCGCCGGCCCCATGCAGATTATCCCCTGGGCTAAGAAACACAGCTCGGGGTCCATCTTAATCTGCCAGGGTCGTTTTACCTCGGTGATGGATAGTTTATCGGGTTTACTCTCAGCCCTGGGGCAGGTGTCGCAAAGCGCCTTGTTCGGCGCCAGCACCGACCCTTTCGCCGGCAACTCCCCTTTGAGGATAGCCGTTACCGCCGCCATTATTAAATCGGGGGGCGGCGGACAGCCGGGGAGGTAATAATCAACGTCAATGGTCTGGTCCAGTGTCTTCACCGTGTTGTAGAACTCGGGCAGGGTAAGCTCGCCCTCTTTAACCTTGGTCTTTTCCTGGGGGAAAGTTCCCTTGGGGTTATCTACGGTGGGGACTTCTTTATAGACCCGGTTAAAGATAGACTCCCGGTCATGGAAGTTCCCCAGCCCCGGAATCCCGCCCAGGTGGGCGCAGGCGCCGAAGGCAACCACCAGACCGGACTTTTGCCGCAACAGCTTTACCATCTCCTCCTGCTCCTCCAGCCTCACCGAGCCGTTGATAAAGCTCACTGCTATTTCGCCATCCTTCATGGCTTCGATGTCCTTGCGCTTGAAGTCCAGCGCCACCGGCCAGAGGACGATATCCACCGCGTCCGCCACCTTGAGAATATCCTCATTGAGGTCAACCACCGTCTCCTCACAGCCGCCGCAGGAAGCGCACCAGTAAAAAGCGACTTTAGGTTTAGCCATCTTTCCCCCTTTCCGCATAGAAATTATAGCTAGATATGGCTAGGATTGCAAATTTTGAAGGTCAAACAACACTTAGGTGACGACACGCAAGGCGTTAACAGGAATTATACTTGAAGTAGAGATTTAAGTAAATACTTTTATTAATAGACCTTAATTCGCCGCAGCTTCAGGATGAGGAAGACCTCCTTGCCTACACGCAAGTCCATGTCCTCGAAAATATGGTGGGGCAGCTCGGCCAATAGCCTGTGTTCGCCCACCCTGACCTCGATTCTGACGCCGTCGCCGAGGGGCTTAATGCCCGTGACTACCCCCTTATAGCGGTTCACCGAAGGCCCTGGTGGCATAGTCTCGGAAAGGTAGATATCGCGGGGGAAAAGGGCGATGCGCCTAACGGGACTGCCGTCGTCGGGTAGAACGATGTTCATCGTGCCGCAGCTGGCCTCCATCACCCCCTGCCCCAGGCTCTGGCAGCGGTCGCAGTGCAGTATGTTGGGGGCGCCGATAAAGTCGGAGACGGCTTCGTTTACCGGGTAGAAAAAGACCTCCTCGGGTTTACCCACCTGCTGTAATTGCCCCTCCTGGATGACGGCGATGCGGTCGGCCATCTCCTCGGCTTCGGCCAGGTCATGAGTGACGTAGATGGTG
>DAOUMR010000120.1:0-1563 GCA_034409905.1 Dehalococcoidales bacterium
CCAGGGCTTTAGTCGGGAAAAGGTAAAGGGCACAGCTAGCCGGCTCGGTTAAGACTACTTCCATAACCGGGATGTTATAGCACAGGGTCTTACCGCTCGCCGACGAGGTCGCCACCATGACATTCATGCCCTGGCGGGCATAGTTTATGGCTTCAGCCTGATGGGTATATAGGGGTAACAGCCTGTGCTCCTCAAGGTAACGGCGAAGGCTTTCCTCCAGAGGCTGCTCAAGCTCGGCATACTCGGCATCGCGGTGGGGAATATGCTCAATATGGACTATCTGACTCTGGTAACTGGGCTGAGCCAAAAGAGCATGAACAAAGGCCGAGGTATCCATCATCGCCCCGCTCAGGAAATAGCCAGGACCTCAATCTCGTAGTCCAATATCTCCACCTCAAAGCGACCATTAACAATGAAGTCAGCCACCTTGGACAGGACTTCATTGGTATAGCGGCTATCGTTGCTCACGCAGCAAATGCCGAGGGTGGCTAATTGCCACAGTTCATGGTCATCAACCTCAGCCACGGAGACGTTAAACTTGCTTCTGAGGCGAGTGGTAATGGATTTCAGTATCTGCCGCTTACCCTTAAGCAATAGGTTCTCCGGGAAGCGGAGCTTAACCCGACAGACCCCAACATTCATGCTCTTTGGCAAATTAGATAAATCAGAACCTTAGCCAGAGTTTTTTTGTTTAGCGTAACACTCTCGGCAATAGACCGGGCGCCCTTCCTTGGGCTCAAACGGCACGGTGGTTTCTGCACCACATTCAGCACACGTTACGGTAAACATCTGCCGTGGCTGATTATAGCCACCCCAGCGGTCTCTACGTCGAGAGGCACGACACTCAGGGCATCGCCGAGGCTCATTTTGTAAGCCATGGGACTGATAGAATTCCTGCTCGTTAGCGGTAAAAATGAACTCTTGCCCACAATCACGGCACACCAGAGTTTTGTCTGCTAGAGCCACTACTGCACCTCCTTTACCCGCACCCAGAAAAACCTAAGATTCTCCCAGGCCTGCTATATTGTGTTTTCCCTCGTGTTGGATACAGTCTCTTGGCTCCACAAAACCCTCTGGATTACCATACCGGTTTCCCTGCCTACGCAGGGGGCAAGCTTAGAAACGACACCAAACCAAGGTATCAACTACAGCCCAAACTATACCCTGTGTCGGTAGCAAAAGTCAAGCCGATTTACAGCCGCAGCCACTTATGTTATAATCGGTTATTTACAGCATAGCTGATATTGGCTAAAATAGCTTCGGGAATAAAGGATTAAGTTGGACAAAGAAAAAAAGAGCGAACTCATAAGCAAATTCAGACTCAATAAAACGGACACCGGCTCAACCGAGGTCCAGATAGCCGTGCTCACCGAGAGGATAAACCAGCTGACGGAGCACATGACGGCTCCTCGGCACGATTACCACTCACAGCTCGGGCTGGTCAAGCTGGTAGGACAGAGAAGAAGGCTCTTGTCCTACCTGAGCCGAGAGGATGCTAAACGATATCGCAGCCTGATTAATAAGCTTGGACTGCGCAAGTAAGGCTTAAGTGGGGGGAGGGGT
>DAOUMR010000121.1:0-33608 GCA_034409905.1 Dehalococcoidales bacterium
ACTTTATCTCGACTATACCGTGAACTGACAAACAAGACACTATCCCGGGATATAAATTTTCTCAAAGGGCAAAATCTTGTTATCGTCGAGGGTGATGAATTAAGAGCGAACTTAGACATCATGACACACTATACCCCTCCGCTTGAGTCGATTTAGGTTTTGACTAGTTATGAATTGCTATCTTGACCTGACCGCCCGCTATTGCTATTATCAACGCAGGGGGATAAATCGGTGACTTTCAACGAGAAACTCAAAAATGCCATGAAGATGAACCAGAGCCTGCTCTGCATCGGGCTCGACCCCGACCCGGAGCTGATGCGGGAGGGGATGGCCGTCTCCAAATTCAACAAGGCCATCATCGAGGCTACCGCCGACCTGGTCTGCGCCTACAAGCTCAACCTCGCTTTTTACGAGATGCTGGACAAGGGGATGGAGAGCCTGAAGCGCACCGTCAAGGCCATACCCAAAAACATACCCATCATCGGCGATTGCAAGCGGGGCGACATCGGCAACACCTCTAAAGCCTACGCCAAAGCCATGTTCGCCGTGCACGGCTTCGACGCCGTCACCGTGAGTCCCTACATGGGCTTCGACTCCATCGAGCCCTTTATCGACTACTGGGAGAAGGGGGTATTTATCCTCTGCCGCACCTCGAACCCCGGCGCCGCCGACTTCCAGAGCCTGCCCTTTATCCTGGACGGCAAGGAGGTGCCCCTCTTCGAGATTGTCGCCCTCAAGGCCGAGCAGTGGAACAAGAAGGGCAAGGGCCACAACATCGGGCTGGTGGTGGGCGCCACCAACCCCGAGGAGCTGAAGCTGATAAGGCACAACCACCCCAAGATGCTGCTGCTTATACCCGGTATCGGCGCCCAGGGGGGAGACCTGAGCTCGGCCGTCAAGAACGGGGTCGATGCCTGGGGGCAGGGGGCGATATTCAACTCATCGCGGCAGGTCATCTACGCCTCCCGGAGGCGCGATTTCGCCCAGGCCGCTAGGCAGGTCGCCCTCTCGCTTAGGGAAGAGATCAGACACCTCGCCAGCAAGCGGAAGAAATAAAGCCGCCTTACTTGCTACCTTAACACCGGAGTCAGCCATGGTTATGGAGATAAACTTAGGCGACGTCGTCCGCCTCAAGAAGAAGCACCCCTGCGGCAGCGACCAGTGGCGGGTGGTGAGGCTGGGGGCGGATATCGGCATCAAGTGCCTGGGGTGCCAGCACCGCGTGCTCCTGGAACGGGCGGTCTTCGAGCGGCGGGTCAAAGACTTCATCTCAAGGGGTGAGGGGAATTTATAATCGGGCGTAAAGGAGATAAAAAATGAGAATGCGTTTCTTAGGCAAAACAGGGGTCAAGGTCTCCGAGCTGTGTTTCGGGACGATGACCTTCGGGGGGCGGAGCTTCTTCAAGCACATCGGGGGGTTGGGGCAGACGGAAGCCACCAAGCTGGTGGATATGTCGCTCTATGCGGGGATAAACTTCTTCGACACCGCCGATGTCTATTCCGAGGGGCTTTCCGAGGAGCTGCTGGGCAAGGCACTGGGCAAGCGCCGAAAGGACATTATTTTAGCCACCAAGGTGCGCCTTAAGATGGGCCCAGGACCCAACGAGGTCGGGCTTTCCCGCCACCATATCATCGAGGGGTGTAACGCCAGCCTGAAACGGCTGGGCACGGACTATATCGACCTCTACCAGGTGCACAACTTCGACCCCGACACGCCGCTGGAGGAAACGATGCGCGCCCTGGACGACCTGGTGCGCCAGGGGAAGGTGCGCTACATCGGCTGTTCTAATTTTTCGGGCTGGCAGCTGATGAAGGCGCTGGCTATCTCCGATAAGCGCGGCTGGGAAAGGTTCGTCTCGCTGCAAGCCTTGTACTCGTTGCTGGCGCGCGAGCTGGAAAACGAGATGGTGCCCCTCTGCCTCGACCAAGGGCTGGGCATACTGGTCTGGAGCCCGCTTAGCGGCGGCTTTTTAAGCGGCAAATACCGGCGGGGCAAGCCCCAGCCCAAGGGCACCCGCCTCAGTGGGCCGCAGCCGAGCTTTATACCGCACGACATAGAAAAAGGATATGATATCGTCGAGGCGCTGGACAAAATCGCTAAAGCACATAAAGCCACCGTCGCCCAGACGGCGCTTAACTATTTGCTGGCTAAAGAGGGGGTAACCTCGGTCATCATCGGGGCGCGGACGCCCGAGCAGCTGGCCGATAACCTCAAAACGGTCGAATGGGAAATAAGCGCCGAAGAGGTGGGACGGCTCGACGAGACGACTAAGCCGTTGCCCCTCTACCCCTACTGGATGCAGAACATGCCGCCGCCGCCCGAAGAATAAGCTGTATCATAAGAGCTATGGCGCGCCGCATAATGCATATCGACCTCGACGCCTTCTTCGTCTCCGTGGAGCAGGTGGCCGACCCCAGCCTCAAGGGCAAGCCCGTGGTCGTCGGGGGGAGACCCAAGGGGCGGGGGGTGGTCGCCGCCGCTTCTTATGAAGCGCGTGCCTTCGGATTACATTCGGGCATGCCCCTGGTCACCGCCAGCCGACTCTGCCCCCAGGCAATATTTATTCAGGGCAGCTTCCCCAAATACCGCGAGGCTTCTCGTAGGTTCATGGAGATACTGGCCGACTTTTCCCCCTACCTGGAGCCGATGGGCTTAGACGAAGCCTACCTGGACGCCACCGGCTTTGAGTCCATCCACGGCTCAATAAAACAGATGGCGGAAAAGATAAAGCAGCGGGTCAAGAAAGAGCTGAGCATAAACGCCTCCATCGGCATCGCCAGCGGCAAGATAGTAGCCAAGGTTGCCTCAGAGATGAGCAAGCCCGACGGGTTAGTGGAGGTGGGAGAAGGGGAGGAGGCTGCCTTTTTAGCGCCGCTGCCCATCGCCAGGCTGCCGGGGATAGGCAAAAAGACAGAGCCCAAATTAAAGAGCCTGGGGATAGACACCATAGGCAAACTATCCGCCATGTCGCTGAAAGCCTTAAAAAGCCATTTTGGTGCGTCTGGTGAGCTTCTAAAACGCTTCGCCAGCGGCCTTGACGAGCGGGAGGTAGAGCCGCCGGCGGCGGCCAAGTCCACCAGCCGTGAGACCACCTTCGCTAAAGACATCAAAGACCCCGCCCGGCTCGAATCGACGCTGCGCTACCTGGGGGAGAGGGTGGGCGCCGACCTGCGCCAGAAGGGAAAACGGGCGCGCTGCGTAACATTGAAGCTGAGATACGGCGACTTCACCACCATCACCCGCCGAAGGACGTTGAGCCAGAGCACGGACAGCGACCAGCTTATCTTTGAGACGGGAAAGAGGCTGCTAAAACAAGCGCTCAGCGGGGAAAAGCGGGCGGTGCGCCTCATCGGCATCGGTGTCTCAGAACTGGTGGAGGCGGGGCGGCAGCTGGATATGATGGACAGTTCCGCCCAGCGCCAGGAGCAATTAAACAGGGCCATCGACCGCATCCGCAAGAAGTACGGCTTTACCGCCATCCAGACGGGCCGGACCTTGAAGCTCAAAGAGATTTTCCCCGAAAACGACGGGGGCTACACCCTACAGACGCCGAGCTTGTCGAGGTAAAAAACGGCGATGGAAGCGTGCCACTTCACGCTCCGCAGCTTTCTGAATAGGTTTCAATTCTTCCGCAATTCTAGGAAGTTCATAGCTGTCACCATGAAAGGTCAGCGTGAGAGAATCTGGGTCGAGATTCCGCATAATATCTCTGGTACCTGAACCCCCAACTGAAGCGATATTTGAGTCTACAAAGTTTTTGTGTTCTGATGACCTAGCCCACTTATCCAAGCTCTCATCAAAGTGCTCAAAGTAGTTCCTAAAACGACGAGATTGTATTATGGAGGCTTCACTTACACCCAACTTCTCCCTCAGTTGTTCCCCCCGCGCTTGGTCGCCCGTCCTAGTCGGCCAAAGCAACTTAGAAACATTACCCACCGCCACGAGAAAAGCATGAGCTGACAGGAACACTCTATCTGCATCAACGTTACTTCGCCCCAGCGCATTCCTGATATCTACGAAAGCAAGGATAGCAAATTTGCACTGGTGCTCGACTTCGCGCATGAAGATCTGTAGAATGAATTCATCCACTTTACCCACCCCACCCCCTAATCCAGCAATCTCTTCTGTCCCTTTATCTTCTGGATTTCGGTTATATCCTGGCTGACCTCGACGATGCCGATATAGTTGCCCGCCTTGTCTTTGACCGGGAAATAGCGGATATAGACCTTCTGCCCCTTAAGGTCAATCCAGAACTCGGCGACCTTTCTCTTACCGCTCTTTAAGTCGGCTACGACCTCGTTTACCTTATGGATGCTCTGCTGGGGATGGCAGTTTTGCACCTTGCGGCCGATTATGCCCGGCGTGCGGCGGAAGATGCGGTCGTTGTGGCGGCTGTAGTAGCCGACGGTATCGTCTTTATCGACGAAGGTTATATCTACGGGCAGGGCGTCGAAGATAGCTTCAATGGTCTCTGTGGAAAGTTTTTCCAGCATAACTCACCCCCAATTTTCGTTAGTTTAATTATACAACGTCATTATCAGGCGCCACCAGTGGTATATGGTATAATGAAAAAAACCGTCCCCAAGGAGAGGCGATTTAGATGTGGGAATCGTTCCTGGATAAGGGATATTGGATATTAGTCGCCGTGGCCGTCGGCGTCGGCCTCTTCTTCCTGTTAATGCGCTGGTCACGCTGGATTGTAAGCAAGCTGGTGCCCGAGCAGCTAGAAGAGAAAAGGGAAAGCGCCGAAAGGGCGGTTAGGCTGGCCATCGCCATTATCGGCGGCATTATTTTGGCCCTCGGTATAACCGCCGTTGCCGTCACCTTCTACGGCGTGGACCTCGGCCCGACCTTTTCGGCGATTGGCAATTGGTTTTTGGACCACGGCATCCGCATCTTTGCCATCCTCCTGGTTGCCTGGTTTGTCTATAAGATACTCGGCGTAATAATGCCGATTTTCGTCCGGCGCTACGTCACCCAGAAAGGCAAGAAGCGCCGCACCAAGGGGTATATTGAGCAGCGGTCAAAGACACTGGGTAGAGTCGTCACCCAGGCTCTGGGCATATTTATCCTGGTAATCGTCTTCTTTATGGTTCTCTCCGAGCTGGGTTTGGATATTACCCCGCTGCTCGCCGGCGCCGGCGTGGCCGGCATCGCTATCGGCTTCGCCGCCCAGAACTCGATACGGGACTTCATCGGCGGCTTCGTGATTATGATGGAAGACCACTATAACATCGGCGATGTGGTTCAAATCGCCGATATATTGGGCGAAGTGGAGGAGCTCGGCCTGCGGCGAACTGTGCTCAGAGACCTCAAAGGTACCCTGCATATTGTCCCCAACGGCGAAATCAGGGTCTCCTCAAACTATACCCGCTCGATATCCCGCGCCTTCTTCGAGGTCGGCGTCGCCTATAAAGAAGACCTCGACCGGGTAATGGCCCTCGTCAAGAAGACCTGGGAGGAGATGGCTAAAGACCCCGAGTGGCAAGATAAGATAATCTCGGAAACGCCCTGGCTGCTGCGGGTCGAGCAATTCGGCGACTCGGGCATTATTATCCGGGCCGTCGGCGACACCAGGCCCATGAAACAATGGAATGTCGAGGGGGAACTGAGGCGGAGAATCAAGAAGGTCTTCGACGAGGAAGGTATCGAAATCCCCTGGCCGCACATCAAGCTCTATATGGGCCATGAAAAGGGGAGCAGCGGATTGGCCTGCCCCGCCTGCGGGGGGATTAACCTGCCGGAGAGCCAGTTCTGCGCCCACTGCGGCGCCAAGCTGGGCAAGAAAAAATAAAGGGGTAGTTCTCCCTCTTCAGGGCCCACCCCCTTTTTACAGCGAGATTCTTCGGTCACTCTACTCCCTCAGAATGACACATTGTGTCAAGGCACGACTCCATTTTTTGTCACCCTGAGCACAGCGAAGGGTCTAAAGCTGAACTTTCAAGTCCCACCCACCCCACCTGTGTTATCGAACGTTGTTTTGACCCACCCTACCCCCCGTTTTTGGGGGAGTTGAAGAGGGGGCTTTGCCCCCTCTTCATAAAAGACATTTGTGGGCGGGCTGGTGTGGGAAATAAAGCCTGGGGGTGGGGAGGCGTCCCCCAAATAGGGGTCTAACCCCTGTAGGGTGGGTTTTGGGTGGGAAAGAAAGACGTACGCAAACAAGGTGGGGCGGGGGGAAGAGAAGCCTATAGAGGTAACTCCCCTTGTCTTCCCGCAAACGAAAAGCTATAATGGACGCTATCTAAAAGGAGCAGGCCAAATGCCGTCATACGCCTACATAAATAAAAAGTTCGTCCCCCTGGCCGAAGCCAAGCTGGGGGTGATGACCAACTTCCTCCACTACGGCACCGCCGTCTTTGAGGGCATCCGGGGCAACTGGAACCAGAAGCAAAAGCAAATCTATATCTTCCGCCTCAGAGAGCACTACGAGCGGCTGTTCGACGGCGCCAGTGTCCTCAAGATGGAATTGCCCCACAGCATTGACGAGCTTTGCCGGATAACGGTCAAGCTGGTGGAGATGTGCCGCTTCGAGGAGGACGTATATATCCGCCCCTTGGTTTACAAGAGCTCGGAATCTCTGGGGGTGCGCCTCCACAACCTGGAGAGCGATTTCCTGGCCTTTGTCATTCCCTGGGGGCCCTACCTAGATATGGATAAAGCCCGCTGCGGCATTTCTTCCTGGCGGCGGCCCGAATATAACGTAATCCCGCCCAGCGCCAAGATTACCGGGCTCTACGTCAACAACGCCTTTGCCAAGACCGAAGCCACCGAGAAGGGCTTTGACGAAGCCATCATGCTTGCCCCCGACGGCCATATCTCCGAGGGCAGCGGCGAGAACCTCTTCCTGGTGACCAAGGGTAAGCTGGTTACGCCCGCCGTCGACAACCACATCCTCAAAGGGATTACCCGCGATACGGCCATAAAGCTGGCCAAAGAGGAACTGGGGATGGAGACTATTGAGAAGCCTGTTGGGCTCGACGAGCTTTTCAGCGCCGAGGAGTGTTTCTTAACCGGCACCGCCGCCCACATCACCCCCGTCGCCGAGATAGACGGCCGCAAGATAGGCGACGGCGAAATCGGCGGGGTAACCAAGAAGCTGCAGAAGCTATACTCCGAGGTAATACGGGGCGAAAATCCCAAATACCTCGACTGGTGCACACCGGTTTATAAGAAGTGATTACTGCCTGGTCACGCCCCTCTTGGGGGCACTCTCTCCCCGCAGCGACTTGAGCAGGCAGATTACCTGGCAGCTTTCTTCCAGCGTGGTGGTGTAGTTGTGGGCTTCTTCAAGGAGCTGGCCGATAGCGAAGGTGCCGTGCCCGTGAACCACGACCGCCCGACCCTTCTTCAGCGCCTGAGCGATCTCCTCCCCCAGGGCTCCGGGCTTGACCTTCACGTCCCAGCCTAGCACCGGCACCCTTTCCATTATGGACTGGCCCTCGGTATCGATGGGCACAATCTCGGTCTCGCTGAGCGAAAGGGCGACGGCGTGAGGGGGGTGGGCGTGAACGATAGCCTGGGCCGGGGTTTCCCGGTAGATGGCGCGGTGGACGGGTAGCTCTACCGACGCCAGCGGGGTGTTGCGGTCGTTTTTGTTTAGCCCTGTTTCGATGAGGTCGTTTTCATCCAGACAGCCCAGACGGCTGCCGCGGCGGGTAATGATAATGCGCTCCCCCAGCCTGATGCTCAGGTTTCCGCTGTGGGAGGATACCAGCCCCTTGGTGAAAAGGTCGCGGCCCACCGTCTGAAACTGAGATAGAATCATGCTCCCCCTCTAAACTGCATCTCGGAGCATAAACCCCTTTAGCCCTCCGAGTCAAGTTTTTCCGGGGCTTTTTCGGCCTTCTTGGGCTTGGCTTTGGTCGCTTTTGCCTTGGGCTTGGCTTCAGCTTTAGCCGCTTTCGGTTTAGCCTTGGTCGTCTTGGGTTTGGCCTTGGTCTTGGCTTCGGCGGCTTTGGTCTTAGGCTTTGCCTTGGCTTTGGGCTTAGTCTTGGCTTTAGCCGCTTTGGGCTTAGGCTTGGGCTTGGCCGTGACCGGGGCCGGCGACTGCGCCTGCAGATCGTTGAACTTCTTCATCAGGCGCGACTTGCGGCGGGCGGCGTTGTTGGGGTGGATAATCCCCTTCTCGGCGGCTTTATCCAGGGAGGTGATAGCCACCGCCACCGCTTCCTGGGCGGCGGCCGTATCACCCAGGAAAATGAGCCTCTCCGCCTTGGTGATGTTGGTCTTGCACATAGTGCGCACCGACTTGTTGCGCAGCCTCTTTCTTTGCGTTACCCGTACCCTTTTTTCCGCTGACTTGATGTTTGGCAATCTCTTCCTCCTTAAAGCTCTAGGTTTTCGGCTTGGTGGTGGCTTCGTCGCCGATGCGGGAAACGCCAATCACCCCTCGAATACCGTCTATTTTAGCCATAAGCCGACTTAGCTGGGCCAGGTCCCTGGCCTGCAGGGTAAAGTTTTCCGTCACCTTGTTGCCGTCCTGGGGGGTCGAGGTCATCGTGGTAATGTTTAACCCCTCCTCAGCCACGATGGTGGTTATATCGCGGATGAGCCCCACCCGGTCCCAGGCTTCGACCAGTATGTTGACCGGGAAGAGGGAATCGGTCGGCTCCCACTCCACGGCGATGAGCCTCTCCTTCTCATCCTCGTGGACTATATTGTAGCAGTCCCGGCGGTGAATAGTCACCCCCCGGCTGCGGGTGACGTAACCGATGATTCTGTCACCGGGCACCGGGCGGCAGCAGCGGGCGAGGTGGGTGACCAGATTGCCCACCCCCAGCACCCGTATCGCCGACTCGGGGGGCTTGGGCGGGGCGGCTTCCGGCTTGGCCTGGGGGGGAGCTTGGGCGGATAGTTTCAGGGCAATCTGGTGGGTGGAAACGCCGCCGTAGCCGATAGCCGCCAGGAAGTCATCCAGGCTGTCGTACTTGAACATCTTAGCCAACTCTTCGCGCTCGGTGGGCCTTATCCCCAGGTGGCGCATCTCTTTATCCAGCATCTCCCGGCCCCGCTCGATGTTCTCCGCCCTCTCCTGGCGGGCAAACCACTGGCGGATCTTGGTGCGGGCGTGGGAGGTCTTGGTATAGTTGAGGTGGGGGTTGAGCCAGTCGCGGCTGGGTCCTTTGTCCCCCTTGGCGGCGACAATCTCGACGGCGTCGCCGTTGTTGAGCTGGTAGTTTAAGGGCACCAGCTTGCCGTTGACCTTAGCCCCGATGCAGCGGTTGCCCAGCTCGGTGTGGACGCGGTAGGCAAAGTCGAGGGGGGTCGCCCCCTTGGGCAGGTCGATTATCTCCCCCTTGGGGGTATAGACGAAGACCTGGTCGATAAAGATGTCGGTCTTGACCGATTCCAGAAACTCTTCGGCGCCGGCTAGCTCGCGGTGCCATTCGATGAGCTGGCGCAGCCAAGATATTTTCTCCTCGAAGTGGATGTCTTTCTCTTCGCCCTCTTTGTAGCGCCAGTGTGCCGCCACGCCGTATTCGGCGACATGGTGCATCTCGCGGGTGCGAATCTGCACCTCCAGGGGCATGTTGCCCAAGGACATCACCGCCGTATGCAAAGCCTGGTAGCCGTTGGGCTTGGGGTTGGCGATGAAGTCGTCGAACTCACCGGGCAGGGGGCGCCAGAGGCTGTGGATAACGCCGAGGACGTTGTAACAATCGGCTACCGTGTCCACCAGTATGCGCAGGGCGAGCAGGTCGTAGATATCGTCGAAGTCCTTGCCCAGCTTCTCGTACCTTTCCATTTTTCGGTAGATGCTGTAGATATGCTTGGGGCGGCCCGATATCTCGGCTTTCAAGCCCACCCGCTTTAGCTCCTTCTCCAGGATCTTGATTATCTTGGCGATATACTCCTCGCGCTGGGCGCGGCGGGTGGCAATGAGGCTAGCCACGTGGCGGTATTTCTCCGGCTCCAGGTAGCGGAAGGACAGGTCCTCCAGGTGCCACTTGAGTCCCCATATCCCCAGGCGGTGGGCGAGGGGGGCATAGATTTCCAGGGTTTCCTGGGCGATGCTGTGCTGCATCTCCGGTGAAAGCGCCTTGAGCGTGCGCATGTTGTGCAGGCGGTCGGCTAGCTTGATAAAGACCACGCGCAGGTCTTCCGCCATCGCCACCAGCATCTTCCTCAGGCTTTCGGCCTGCGAGGCGCGGTTGGCGGCACGGGGGGCGTGCAGGGAGAGCTTGCTCAGCTTGGTGGTGCCGTCCACCAGCCGAGCGACCTCGGGGCCGAAGCGTGACCTGATTTCGTCGATGGATATATCACAGTTTTCGGGGACATCGTGTAGCAGCGCTGCCGCCAGCGTGCTGGCGTCGAATTGCTGGTCGGCCAGGATGAGCGCCACCTGCAGCGGGTGCTCGATGTAGGCGTCCCCCGACTTACGCACCTGCCCCTCGTGCGCCTTGGCGGCGAAGGCATAGGCGTCCTCCACCAGCGACAGCTTTTCCTCAGGCAGGTACTTCTTTACCTTCTCTATAAGCTCGGCCAGACTCATGGTTAAAGTATAGCGCAAGGGGGCGGGGGGTGCAAAAAAGAGGGGGTATAAGGGGGTGCCACGCATCCCCGCCTTAGCGAACGTGCGTTATCTGTCCCAACCCAGCCCACCCTAATGAGTAAACTCCTTAACTTGGAGTGGTTTCCACCCCACCCCTTAAGGTAAAGAGGGGCTACGCCCCTCTTAAACACCCCCTAGCGGCACTAGCCTGCGTATTTTGGGGGGTTCTTAAGGGGGCGAAGCCCCCTTGGAAAAGACGTTTGTGGGCGGGCTGGTGTGGGAAATAAAGCCTGGGGGTGGGGCACGTAACCCGGAAGGAATTCTAGAGGGAGAATCCCCCTGCTCGGCAGGGGTGGGCAGGGTGGGACAGAAAGACTTACGCTAAACAAGGTGGGGCAAAGGGACTGGATTCCTGTCTTCACAGGAATGACAAAGGGGTGGGGCAAAAATCCCTTTACAACCCCAATTTAATACTGTATTCTAACCCTTGAGAAAATGTTGTATCAGGCACCGCGCGGGACCTCGGATATCCTGCCCGAAGAGCAGGCCTACTGGCGCTTCATCGAGCAAAGGGTGAATTTGAGCGCCCAGCTCTACGGCTACGAGCGCATCGACACCCCCGCCTTTGAGGACACCAAGCTCTTTGCCCGCAGCGTCGGTGAGGACACCGACATCGTCACCAAGGAGATGTACACCTTCGAAGACCGGGGCAGCAGCTCGCTGACGCTAAGGCCCGAGGGCACGGCCTCGGTCTGCCGCGCCTACCTGGAGCACGGCCTACACAACCAGCCCCAGCCGGTGAAATTGTATTATATCGCCTCCATCTTTAGATACGAAAGACCCCAGGCGGGCCGGTTCCGCCAGCACTACCAGTTCGGCTACGAGGCCATCGGCGACGGCGACCCCGCCCGCGACGGCGAGGTCATTGATATGGCCTGGCGCTTCTTCGCCGACATGAAGTTGAGCAAGCTGACGCTGCTGCTGAACAGCATCGGCTGCCAGAAGTGCCGCCCCGACTACGTGGACTCTCTCAAAGGCTACTACGTGGACCATGCCTTGGAGCTTTGCCCCGAATGCCAGACCCGACTAAAGCGAAACCCGCTGCGGCTGTTGGATTGCAAGCAGGCTTCCTGCCAGAAGGTGGCCGAGTCAGCGCCCAAGAGTATTGACTATCTATGTAATGAGTGCGCCCAGCATTTTAACCAGCTGAAGCGCTATCTGGAGTTATTGAAGCTACCCTTTAACGTCAACCACCGGCTGGTGCGGGGGCTCGATTATTACACGCGGACGGTCTTCGAGATTCAGCCCGAAGGCGGCGGCGCCCAGAGCACGCTGGCCGGCGGGGGGCGCTACGACGACCTCATCGAGGAACTGGGGGGCAAGCCGACGCCGGCTATCGGCTTCGCCGCGGGCATGGAACGGCTCATCCTTAACCTTAAAGAGCAGCAGGTGGCCGTACCGCCGCTACCCAAGCCCCGGGTTTTCATCGCCTGCCTGGGCGATGAAGCCAAAGACACCGCCACCAAGCTGGCCGCCGAGCTGAGGGGGGCGGGGGTGGGGGTAATCCTAGCTATGGGGGATAAGAGCCTCAAGGCGCAGCTGCGGCAGGCCAACAGCCTGGGCGTGCGCTACGCGGTCATTATTGGGGAGGAAGAGGTCAAGGCGGGCACGGTGGTTTTGCGCGATATGACTAGCGCCGAGCAGAAAAGCGTGGCGGCTGGCCTCTTGAAAGAATTACTACAAAAACACGGCTAACCCTTGTTTGCCGTAGTACGCTTGTGGAGAATGGAAGCGATATAATCCATGACTTCTTCGACTTCATCGGGGTAAAAATATTTATGAAGATCTGCTACAAGTTTGGTGGGTTCCATAATGTCATCAAGGAGAGGAAGTTGGGGACAGTACTTAGTCATTAGCATGGCCCCCAGCGGTTCCCTGTATTTCTCAGCAAGCTGTACCAATAGTTGGTCGGGAACGAGTCTTTTACCCTTTTCAATATCCCAAATATGAATGCCAAATTCTTCAGCAACCTGTGTCCGCGACAGTCCTCGGCGCTCCCGCAGATCCTTCAGGTAACGCCCAAAATCAATTTGCCTCTGCCGGCCAAAATTAGCACTTTGCCGTTCCATGATACCTTCCCAAGACAAAACCGGTGAAGCTCAACTTACCATATATTTACAAATCTGTCAAGTAGCGATGCTAACATCTGGGTAAAATAAAGGCTGATTGACATTTATATTACAAAATTGTAAAATATGGAAAAGAATGGCATTCGGGCATTGATAAAATAGAACATATGTGCTAACATTGTTGCGTGTGACCGCAAGGAGGGGATATAATGGTTCAGAAGTGTACCGCAGACGAACTGCGAAAAGAAAGGGGAGGCATGATCTCTGCTGATACATTCAAACGCCTTTACTTACTAAACGTAATCGCCGCGTTTTCACGGGGATCATACGGCTCGAAAAGACTTCACAAGATTACATATATTGCCCAACGGGAGCAGAGCAAACTTCGACCTTTCGACTTTAAGAAATATCATTACGGCCAATACAGCGAAACTTTAGACGAGATTAAGGAACAGCTTATTTCAATCGGCTTGGTTGTTCCGATACCTCTAGACACCAGTATAAAAATGAGTCTTAAATCACAGGATGAAAAGACTATTGAGTGGCTTGAGGGCGGCATGCGCTACGTAGTCAATGACCAGAACGCTATAGCATTCTTTAAACAAGCCTTCAGAAACATATCACCAGAGGGGGTGGCTACTGTACGTTCCGCGATAAGGGCATTCGGCTATTTGTCAGAGCAAGAACTAATAGAGCGTTGCTACGCATTTCCAGAATTTAGTGCAGTAGAATTCGGAGAAACTATCTTTGAATCTAATTTACCGGATCTGTTAGAAGCTCCCAACTTAAGTGAAGATGAATGTGAGGAATTGGAGATGGCTCTCAGCCCGAAGTTCTTAACAGCCATGAAGAAAATCGTCGAGGGCATGGATAACTCCAAGCTAGATTTAGAGCGAGTTAGAGAAGGTGAAGTCCCCGTTTAGGTTCCTCGTACATGATACCTTTCAAGAGCAATGCCTAGCATTCGCTGACCGCAATAAAGCTCACTGGAACGCATTTCATACTCAATGTAAAAAGGCTTGTCTACATCCAACAGAAGCAGGTGAAATACTACGCGGTATAGCAATACCGCAACTAAAAGGTAAGATATACAAGTGTTGGGTTGGGCGGCGGGGATTTCGTTTTGTATATATTTTTCACAGTGGGTATAAAGTAGTCTTACCTGTAATGATAACCCTTGAATTGCGATCAAGAATAGACTGGGACAAGCTTCCGTGGCAGGAATACTCAGAGAGAATCTATTCGGATTTCGTCAAGGGGAATTTCAATGCTTTTCAAGACTGGACAGCATCGCTACTGAGATGATGAACTGCCTGTGTGCTTAGCTTCCCCAGCTTCACTTCACGGCTAAATTATGCTATAATGTATACGTATGGCTGCCTTACAATCATCAGCAATAGCCTCTAGTTGGGTGGCCTCTTCACCCCTAGCAATCCCCTCACCACAACGGAGTAGCTAACGTCTATGACACAGGATAAACCGTCGGTCAATCCCAAGGACTACGAATACAAAGCGGAGGACATCCAAGTACTGGAGGGGCGGGAGGCGGTGCGCCGCCGCCCCGGTATGTACATCGGCAGCACCGACCAGCGCGGGCTGCACCACCTGGTCTATGAAATCACCTACAACAGCATCGACGAAGCCATGGCCGGCTTCTGTAGCAACATCTGGGTCACTCTCTGCCAGGACAATACCATCAAGGTGGAGGATAACGGGCGGGGCATCCCCATCGACATTCACCCCTCGACCAAGCTCACCGCCCTGGAGACGGTAATGACCGTCCTCCACGCCGGCGCCAAGTTCGGCGGGCACACCTACACCGTTTCGGGCGGCCTGCACGGGGTGGGGGCATCGGTGGTCAACGCCCTCTCTTCCTGGCTAACCGCCAGCGTCCGCCGCGACGGCAAGCAGTACCAGCAGGAATACAAAAAGGGCATACCCAGCGGAGCGGTGGAGGAGGTGGGTAAAGCCACCAATACCGGCACCACCATCACCTTCCTCCCCGACAAGGCCATATTCGGCGAGGCCAAGTGCGATTTTAACACCGTCAGCGAGCACCTGCGCGAGCTGGCTTACTTAAATAAGGAACTGGAGATATACATCCGCGACGAGAGGAGCGACGAGGAACAGACCTTCTACTTCGAGGGGGGCATTACCGGCTTTGTCCGCCACCTTAACCGCAACCGGGTGGTGCGCCACCGCTGGCCCATCTATATCTCCAGCACCGTCAACGGCACCATCGTCGAAGCCGCCCTGCAGTATAACGACGGCTTTTCCGAGTCCTCTTTCAGCTTCGCCAACTGCGTTAACACCGTTGACGGCGGCACCCATCTTACCGGCTTCCGCTCGGCGCTGACCCGGGTCCTTAACGACTACGCCCGCAAGAACAAGATGCTCAAGGAAGACGAGCCTAACCTCATCGGTGAGGACGTCAGGGAGGGGCTTACCGCCATTATCAGCGTCAAGCTGGCCGAGCCCCAGTTCGAGGGGCAGACCAAGGGCAAGCTGGGCAACCCCGACGTCAAGAGCCACGTGGAGAGCGCCGTGGTCGATGGACTGGCCCTCTACTTCGAGGAGCACCCCGACGACGCCAAGAAAATCATCGAGAAGTGCCTGCTCGCCGCCAAGGGCAGAGAAGCCGCCCGCAAGGCCCGCGACCTTATCGTTAAGCGGGGCAGCCTGGAGACGGGCACCCTGCCCGGCAAGCTCGCCGACTGTTCGGAGAAGGAGCCGGCCCACTGCGAGCTCTATATCGTGGAGGGTCCCTCAGCGGGGGGCTCGGCTAAAGAGGGGCGCAACCGCCGCTTCCAGGCCATCCTGCCGCTGCGGGGTAAAATCCTCAACGTGGAGAAGGCGCCACCCGACAAGATGCTCTCCCACGAAGAAATCAGGGCTATCATCACCGCGCTGGGGGCGGGCATCGACGACGAGTTCGACCCCGCCAAGCTGCGCTACCACCGCGTTATCCTGATGACGGACGCCGACGTCGACGGCTCCCACATCCGCACCCTGCTGCTCACCTTCTTCTTCCGCCACATGGCCGAGCTCATCAATAACGGGCATCTGTTTATCGCCCAGCCGCCGCTCTACCGGATTAAGTCGGGCAAGCTCCACCAGTGGGTCTATTCCGACCCGGAGAAGGAGGCGGCCCTGGCCGAGCTTAAGGACAAGAAGGTTGAGGTCCAGCGCTATAAGGGCCTGGGCGAGATGACCGCCGAGCAGCTCTGGGACACCACCATGAACCCTGCCACCCGCACCCTGCTCGAGGTAGAGGTGGAGGACGCTGCTAAAGCCGACCACATCTTCCACGTCCTGATGGGGGACGAGGTGCCGCCGAGGAAAGCCTTTATCCAGGCGCACGCCAAGAGCGTCAAGAATCTGGATATTTAGGATGCTTGGCAAGCTCCAGACAAAGCTCTTTCTCTAGCTTTATACCTTCTTCAGCAAGTAATCCTAATGCAAGGTTCGCAACCACCTGTTCATAACCTGGAGAAGCAAGTACGTAGGCACGACGCCTATATTGGGAGTATCCCTTTATCCAGCCAGATGCAGGATAAAGCGCAGATAGGGGGATAGCCCTGTCTTCACTTAACTTAACCATACTTTGTTCCCCAGTTTTTTCAACGCGAGGCCTTGGGGGAAAGTCAATGAAGATGGGATCACAGCCCGCTTTTTGAGCTAGCTCTTGCTCCATAGCATTTATTTTACTTTGCTGGCGACCTAACTTAAAAAAGGCTTCCTCAGATTTACCATCTTTAAGAGCTTGCGGTGTTATAACGAGAGCGCGCTTCGGCAAAATTCGCTCACGAAGTTCTCTAATCTTTGCAGTCAACTTCTTACTAGTATGCTGGGAATTTAGAAAACTATACTCATCCAGGCGGAGGAAGTCTACAGCAGATTTTAGGCGGATATTATTAACAAGCCACTGGTGGCTGCGTATCTCCTCAAGTATAGAGGCTATCATACGAAAGGATCCTCTCACTTTATGATGGTCATAGACCGATGAAAACAAGAGCATTTTGTTAAACAGGATTTGCTCTAGAACAGTGGCACCACCAATATCAACACAAATGAACGGCTCGCCTTTCCGAGGGTTGAATACGGACAGTGATACGAAAAGCCTGTCTGTATCAATCGGGGTAACTAATCCGCTAAAATAGCCGTCTCGTCCCATATAGTCAAGCTTATCAGCATCAAATGGTCCATTTATTATTTTACTTAGCCATGTTGGGTAATCTAGAGCTTTCGCCCCAATAATCATGTGGGCCACTCGTTTTAAATTGACGAAGCTCAAGTTACATAGCAGTTTCTCCTGTGCTCCATCATATTTATTGATTATATCTTCCCATAGTTTTCGGAATTGTTCGCTTTTTACAATATAATAAGAAAGAATTTCATGGCCCTCAGCTTCCCCGAACAGTTCGGGGTTCGCACGCCTTAACGCCGCTATTTCTGCAGCTGGGTCCCAACGGTCATATACGATCTCCGAAGCATGGCTAAATAGACCGTGACCACAATCGTGGAGCAAAGCAGCAAGTCGAACCTCGGCAGTCTTCACCTCATCTACGAGCGTCGTCCATGAACTGCTATTCAGAGCGTTAATCATTTTCTGGGCAAAAATAACTACTCCTAACGAATGCTCAAATCTAGTGTGAGTTGCAGCGGGGTAAGTGAGACATGCCAGTGCTGTCTGGTGAACTCGCCTTAACCTTTGTATTATAGGACTATCAATGAGGTTAACTTCATGCCGATAAAATACATTATGACCCAAAATGGCATCACGAATTATCTTGTCTCCACGAATTTTGAGGGGCTTATACCCATTGAGGAGTTCCCTAAGGAACTCCTCAATACGCTCTTCAAAATCCTTTGCGGGATTGGCCATCATCCCTTCTCTTTTGCTTCGCTATATAGGTGACAAAACTTATCAGCAAGGCGCTTCAACTCATCTCGCTCTGCCTTATTTCGCCGTTCAGCTATTGCCTCCCGAATGATCTTCAACTTTTGCGTCGGTATCTTCAGATACTTATACCAGGGATTTTCTACCGCCATAATCCCACTTGCCCCAAGGTCAAAAAGAATATCTTCAAGAGCTCCAGAAACCGGTACAGTATCAGCCGGACCATAGGTAAAATTCATATCCTGTAGCCAAGTCGGATAGTTTCCGCGCAACTCAGCAAACGCTCGATACACTGCTTGAACGTTCAATAGCGCAGGCAACTTATGACTTTCACTTTGAAAGCAAAACGCAGCTAGTACAGCATCAACCAAGCGGAGTTCATCCTTAGCGGATTCTTCCGCCTTCCTCTTCTTCAAGTGCGAAGATACCATATGCTGCCTCCTCACCGGTTTATACAGGTCTCTTCAATTCTAATAATAGCACATTTGTTCTAATAAGTCAAGAGGCACCTTAGCTTATCATACTTTGTATTTCCCTAGCAATCCCCCTTAAATTCAATCATATTATAAGTATTCGCGTTTGTCAATACATCTTCGGTCTTTTTTCAACCTTTAACTCTCTCTCAATCGTATTAAGATCCACTTCTGTCAGAAAGTAACGCTTTCCGGCTTTAGGTAAGCCAGGAAGGTATCGCCTTATCAGCCTATACACTTCCTCACGACTATACTTTTTAGGCCAGCTAGTTCGCTCAGCTAACAGCTTACAAGCTTCGTCCACAGAATAAACCATTATGGCAATCAATCTTGGCACCGTTCGGCCCCCCTACAACAAGCTACTATATGTATTCGTATTTGTCAATACATTATGGGCTAAAAGCCACCGGGGAGAGGAGCAAGCCAATGGGAAAGCGAGTGTTTAGACCGTCTTATAAAGGTTATTCTCTTTGATGTAGCTCTCAACGGGCGGGGGGACAAAGTCTCTGATGGATTTACCTTGAGCCGCCCGCTGCCTGATTTCCGAGGCGTTGATGTCTATCCGCGGCTTATCGAAGAGGATGACCCTCTGCGAAATGCCGGGCAGCTCTTTTTCTAGGGCGGGGAGGTCGGGGAGGGGGAAATCGACGCGGGGTACCGCCACCAGGCGGCAGAGCTCAATCAGCCGCTGAGGCTGGTGCCACTTTGGGAGCTGCCTCAGGTTATCCCAGCCCAGGATGAAGAAGATCTCGTCGCCTTTGCCGAGCTGGGAATGGAGCTGGGCGATGGTATCAACGCTGTAGGTGGGGCCGGTGCGCTCTATCTCCATCGTGGAGAGCTTGAAGCGGGGGTTACCCAAGATAGCTAAGCGCACCATCTCCAGACGGTGCTGGACGGGTGAGACGGCGTTGGCGTTGTTGAGCTTGAGCCAGGGCTGGCCCGCGGGTATGAAGAGGATGCGGGGCAGGTCTAATCGTGCTACGACTTCTTCAGCCACCTTGATGTGCCCGATATGGATGGGGTCGAAGGTGCCCCCCAGTACCCCGATATTCATTAGACTATTCCCTTCTATGCTTTAGGTTGAGGCCTAAAGACCTTTTTTCTTTTTGCCGGTTCTGGTCTCGGTGCTGACCGGAGTACTTTAGCCGTGGCCGCCATCAGCTCGGGGATGCCCTGGCCGCTGACCGCCGAAATGAAAAAGACTTCGGTACCGATAGCCCTAAAGCTCTCTTCCAGTTCCTCCCGCCGCGCCTTGACCTGAGCTAAGTCGATTTTGTTAATCGCCACCAGCTGCGGCTTCTTGGCCAGCGCCGAGTCGAAGAGGCTGAGCTCGGTGTTCACCTGGGCCATATCCTCCGCCGGCGCGGGCGAACTCCCGTCGAGCAGGTGGATGAGCACCCGCGTGCGCATAATGTGGCGCAGGAAGTCGTGCCCCAGCCCCTTGCCCAGGTGGGCGCCGGCAATTAAGCCCGGAATCTCGGCCAGGACAAAGCTCTGTCGCCCCACCTCGACCACCCCCAGCACCGGTTCCAGTGTGGTGAAGGGGTAGCTGGCTATCTTGGGCTTGGCCGCCGAGACCGCCGCCAGCAATGTCGACTTGCCCACATTAGGATAACCGATAACGCCGACATCGGCAATAAGCTTTAGCTCTAGGATTAAGGAATGCTCTTCGCCCTCCGTCCCCGCCTCGGCGGTCTGGGGCGCCTGGTTGGTCGAAGTGGCAAAGCGGGCGTTGCCCTTGCCCCCCTTACCCCCTTTGGCGACGACCACCGACTGGCCAGGCCGGTCTAAATCGGCAATAAGGCTATCGCCGCCAATCTGCGACTTATGACTGACCATAGTCCCCACCGGTACAACCAAGGTCAGGCTCTCCCCCTTCTTACCGTGCTTGTTCTTGCCTTGGCCATTTTTACCGTTAGCCGCCTTAAAATGCCGTCGACGCTGGAAAGCCCTCAGGCTCGACGCTGAGCGGTCGGCGACAATAACAACATCGCCGCCGTCACCGCCATCGCCACCATCGGGACCGCCGAAGGGAACGAACTTCTCATGGCGGAAGCCGACCACCCCATTACCACCATCCCCGGCCTTAACTATTATCTCGGTGCGGTCAAACATCTTCTCTCCCAAGACTTATCAACATTTCAACAGTCTTATTAAAGTTATTATTTAGTTAATAGATATATGTTTAATAACACTAATTATAATACCACCTATGACTGGTGGCTGGCTATAAAGATTAAAGCGGGCTAAAAAGGGCGAATTTAGAGCTAGGGACAGCGAGGGTTTTCCACAGATTGACGATGGTTATGCACAAAGGCCGGTGCATATAGCTCGAGGCCTGTTTACTACTGGTGGACGGGTGGTGGGGAGGCGGTTATCTACCGGGGGAAATGCCCTGCCGGATGTCGAAGACCTTACGTCTCAAGTAAGGGTCGTTATCGATCTCGGCGGCTATTTTCTGGACGGCGTGGGTAACGGTGGAATGGTCGCGCTTGCCGAACTCCAGCCCGATCTGGGCCAGCGAGCAGCTGGTACCCTCTTTGAGCAGGTACATGGCTAATTGCCGGGCTAGGGTGGTGTTGCGGTCTCTCCTGCGCCCTTTGAGGTCTTCGGGGGATAGCTGGAAGCTCTGGGCCACGGCCTTTATCACGCTTTCAGGGGTTAAGGGGGCACTCTTGGGCCCCTTGCCGGCGATGTCCTCCAGCGCCCGGGCGGCCAGCTCCGGGGTGAGCAGCGCCCGGAAGAGGCGGGCGTAGGCGATGGCGCGGTGCAGGGAGCCTTCCAGCTCCCGGATGTTCTGCTGGATGCGGTGGGCGATGAACTCGAGCACGTCGGCGGGTACCTCGGTCTTTTCCTGCTCGGCCTTAGCCCGCAGGATGGCCAGGCGGGTCTCGAAGTCGGGGGGCTGGATGTCGGCGACAAGTCCCCACTCGAAGCGGGAGCAGAGGCGGGCGCCGAGGCGGGGCATGGACTTGGGCGGGCAGTCGCTGGTCATCACAATCTGGCGGTTGGCGTCGTGCAGCTCGTTGAAGGTGTGGAAGAAGCTCTCCTCGGTCTGCTCCTTACCGCTGATGAACTGGATGTCGTCTATCAACAGGATATCAACATTGCGGAACTTGCTGCGGAACTCCTCGGTGCTCCTCTCCCTGATGGCGCTGACGAACTCGTTGGTGAACTGCTCGGCGCTGACGTAGAGGGCACGAAAATTGTTGGCGCGGGCGGCGTGGTAGATGGCGTGTAGCAGGTGGGTCTTGCCCAGCCCCACCCCGCCGTAGAGGAAGAGGGGGTTGTAGCCCTGCCCGGGGTTTTCGGCGGCGCCAAGCGCGGCGGCGTAGGCCAGGCGGTTGCTGTTGCTGACCACGAAGGAATCGAAGGTGTAGCGGGCTTTGCCCGCGGGGGGAGTGGTGGGGGCCGAGGCCGTGGTCTCCCGCGCCGTGGCCACCCGGAAGGTTAGCTTTATATCGGGGCGGGTAAGCCCGATGAGGGTCTTTTCGATGAGGGAGCGCTGGTTCTGGTTGAGGTATTCGGCGATGAAGGCGTTGGGCACGCCGACGACGAACTGGTCGGCTTCGTAGCTTAATCCGGTGGTCTTTTCCAGCCAGGTGCGGTAATATGAGCGGGTAACCTGGACCTGTAATTCTCCTAAAGCGGCTTCCCAGATTTCTTGAGCTGAACTGTCTCCCATACCGTTCCTTACCTCTCGTTAATTAGTCGCTTTAGGTTCTATAAATTTGAGCAGCCTGCAGCCGCGGGCAGGTGAGGAAAATGCGGTTTCGATAGAGGCAGAGGGAAGAAATTGTGTGGCGTGATATATAGAATAGCGGTTGAGGACGGATGATAGCAAACTTTTTAGGGATGGTTGGTGGGAAATTGGGGGGCTTGTTTTCCCTTGAAAGGTCTATCAGACTTGTTTTTTCTCTTAATATTTAAGGGATAGTCATAAACCGGGAACTTGTTGCTGAAAACGTTTAGTGTTAAAATTTTAGCCCGTGGAGGCCTAAATTGAGAGTCGTTTTTATGGGCAGTCCCAGCTTCGCCGTCCCCTCACTGGAGTACCTTGTCCTCGGCGGCTACGAAATAGCGGCCATATATACTCAGCCCGACCGGGCGGAGGGGCGGGGACGCGCTTTGTCGGCTTCCCCGGTAAAGCAGGCGGCGCTGGCTTTAGGCCTGACGGTTGTACAGCCCGAAAGCCTTAAAGCCCCCGAGGCGGTCAGGCAGCTGGCTGATTTCAAGCCCGACCTTATCGTGGTGGCTGCCTTCGGGCAGATTCTACCCAAGGCGGTCTTAGAACTGCCCAGCTTGGGCTGCCTCAACGTGCACCCCTCGCTTTTGCCCAGGTTCCGGGGGGCTTCGCCGGTGGCGGCGGCCATTTTAGCTGGCGATGAGTTTAGCGGCGTCAGCATTATGCTCCTCGACGAGGGCATGGACAGCGGGCCCGTCTTGGCGCGGGCGCAGGTTCCCATCGCCGATAGCGATACCACCGCCTCGCTGGGGGCAAAACTATCCCTGGTCGGGGCGGGGCTTTTGGGGGAGGTAATGGTGGGCTGGATAAGGGGAGAACTCAAGCCCCAGCCTCAGGACGAATCTCAGGCGACATACTGCCAGCCCATAACCAAAGACGAGGGCAAAATCGACTGGCGCTTGACGGCGATAGACATCTGGCGACGGGTGCGCGCCTTTTACCCCTGGCCGGGGAGCTTTAGCCGCTGGCGGGGGAAGACGCTCAAGATTATCGAGGCAATGCCCTTATCTCCGCAGACGAAGGCTAAAGCGGGGGAGGTGGTGGCGCTGGACTCAGGCTTCGGCATCGGCACGGGCGATGGTATCCTAAACATCCTCAGGGTGCAGTTAGAGGGAAAGCAGGCGCTCTCCGCCGCCGAGTTCTTACGGGGCCAGCGCGATTTCATCGGGGCGGTCTTGCCATTGAGCTAAAAAGGAGGACACCTTGTCCCAACCTGAGAACTTAAGCCAGTTCAAGGCGCTGGTAGATATTATCGCCACCTTGCGGGCGCCCGACGGCTGCCCCTGGGACCGGAAGCAGACGCATGCCTCGCTGCGGGGAAGCCTGCTCTCGGAGTGCTACGAGGTCCTGGAAGCGCTCGACGAGGGTAACGCCGAGAAGCTGCGCGACGAGCTGGGCGACCTGCTTTTGCAGATTGTGCTCCAGTCCCAGATTGCGGCTGAGGCCGGCGAGTTCGACATCGGGGAGGTCATCGAGGGCATCAACCAGAAGCTCATTCACCGCCACCCCCACGTCTTCGGCGCCAAAAAGGTTAAAGACGCCGAGGAGGTGATGCATAACTGGGAGGAGCTTAAAAACGAGGAGAGGGAGCCAGGGGCTTCAATAATGCAGAGCGTGCCCGGGGAGATGCCCGCCCTGGGCTACAGCCAGGAGGTGCAGCGCCGCGCCGCCCATGTCGGCTTCGACTGGGAGGATATCGAGGGCATCATCGAAAAGCTGGCCGAGGAGGTCGGGGAGTTCCAGCGGGCGGAGACTAAAGAAGAGAAAGCCAGTGAGTTCGGCGACCTGCTCTTTACCCTGGCCGACATTGCGCTGCGGATGGGTATAGACGCCGAGGCGGCACTGAGGGAAGCCAATAAGCGCTTCTTCAAACGCTTCAGCTATATGGAGGAGCTCTGCCGTCAGCGGGGGCTGAACTTTGCCGAGCTCTCCTTCGACGAGCAGAACAAACTCTGGGCGGAGGCGAAGAAGAAGGCATAGCCCCCGCCTCCTGTTAAACCACAACTAAAAAGGCAAGACCTTCCGGTCGAACATATCATTTATCAAAATCGCCGCCGAGTCGTACCAGGCGATTAAAGCCACCAGAATCCCCAGGTAGCCCCCGGCCAGCTTCAGGCCGGAAACGTACTCGCCGCCCGCCAGCAGAAAAAAGGTGATGGTCAGGGCGATGAAGAGGGCCAGGAGTCCCCGCGGGGCTTTGAATGCGGCGAAGGTGGCGTAGAGGGTGAAGAAGCCCCAGGCCGCCAGGAAAACAGCCAATCCGGCCGGCGGCACCGCCGAGATTATGCCCGCCGCCTCCAGGACTATCATCAATGCCAGACCCAGCCAGAAAGCGCCGAAAGAGGTAAAACAGGTGGCGCCGAAGATATTCCCGGTCTTGAATTCCCACATTCCCGCCAGCACTTGAGCCAGCCCCCCGTAGAAGAAGGCCATGGGTAAAACCATGCCGATAGATTCGGGGGCGATGAACTCCGCATTCACCATACTCAGGAGAAATGTGGTCAGGGCGAATGCCCCCAGTCCCAGAGCACCCGGATTGGCCGTTTTTGGCATCTAAACTTCCTCCTTAAAAGCCTTGATTTGTGCTATAATGGACGGCAATCAGCGGTAAAAAAGGCCGCAAAAAATCGGGGCGAGAGGATTTGAACCTCCGACCTCAGCGTCCCGAACGCTGCGCGCTAACCGGACTGCGCTACGCCCCGTCCGCCATATTATAAGGGGATTTAATCTTGATTGCAAAACGGGGGAACTGGATTCCCGCCGGAGTTTACCCCGTACACTGATACGGGGCGGGAATGACGGGTAGAGCGCGGGAATGGCAGTGTATCCGGGGGTGGGGGAGATTGCTTCGACTTCGGCTCGCAATGACAAAGGGGTCGGGAGTGGGGAAAGAGAGTTTTAAGGGTGAAACCCTTATAGGGCGGGTCTTGGGTGGGACGAAAGACCTGGGGGGAGGGGCTCAAAAGAAGATGAAATACGCTATAGTAATCATCGACGGCGCCGCGGGCTTGCCCCTGCCCGAGCGGGGGAATAAGACCTGCCTGGAGCTGGCCCATACCCCCAACCTCGACGCTATGGCGGGTGAGGGGGTGGTGGGGCTGACGCGTACTGTGCCACCGGGGATGGAGCCTTCGAGCGCCTGCGCCTGTATATCGGTGCTGGGCTACGACCCTAAAATCTACTACAAGGGGCGGAGCGCCATCGAGGCCAAAAGCCTGGATATACCCATCGGGGAGGGGGAGGTCGTTTTCCGCTGTAACCTGGTGGGGGTCCAGGGCGGCAGGATGAAGAGCTACAGCGCCGGCTATATCAGCACGGAAGAATCGAAAGAGCTTATTAGTGCCTTGAACGAAAGCTTAGGCGACGACAGCGTCCGCTTCTACCCGGGCGTGAGCTACCGCAATATCTTAAAGCTCAGGGGGCACGAAGATTCGCTATCGGCGCAATGCACCCCGCCCCACGATATCCCCGATAAACCAGTGGCTGAATATCTGCCCAAGGGCAGGGGCAGCGATGTTTTGCGCGACTTAATGCAACGTTCGGAGAAGGTGCTCAAGAACCACCCGATAAACGCCGGTCGTGCCGCTCGCGGCGATATTCCCGCGACGACTATATGGCTCTTCTGGGGCAGCGGCCGGGTGCCGGAGATGCCGTCTTTTAAAGAGGTCTACGGTCTCAGCGCCGCCCTGACCTCGGGCGTCGACCTGCTCAAGGGACTGGCCAAGATGATGGGGATGAAGGTGCTTGATATTCCCGAGGTCACCGACGGTATGGATAACGACTACGCGGCTCAAGCCAACGGTGCTATAAAAGCGCTTGAGGATAACGACTTGGTGATTATACACATCGAGGCGCCCGACGAGGCGGCTCACGCCGGCTCTATTGACGATAAGATTGAGGCTATCGAGCGGATAGACAAAGAAGTTATCAGCCGGCTGCGCTCGTATCAAAAAGACGCTTTGAGGCTGCTGGCCATGCCCGACCACCCCACCCCCATTAAGATAAGGACGCACAGCCCGGAGCCGGTGCCCTTTCTGCTCTGGGGAAAGGGCTTTAAGCCCAACGGGGCCAAAGAATACACGGAGGCGGCGGCAAAAAGCACTGGTCTTTTGGTGGCCGATGGGTATAAAATAATGGGTAAGTTTTTGGGGGTTTAAGAGTTAATGGCTCTAATCGTTCAGAAATACGGTGGCTCTTCGGTTGCCGACGCCGATAAGATTAAAAACGTGGCGCGGCGCATCGCTGCCACTAAAGATAAGGGCAACGAGGTGGTGGTCGTCGTCTCGGCGATGGGGGATAACACCGATAACCTGCTGAAATTAGCCTACCAGCTGACCAGCCACCCCGCCGACCGCGAGCTCGACCTTCTGCTTTCTACGGGCGAGGTCGTCTCCAGCACGCTGCTGGCCATGGCGCTGGAGGAGATGGGCTACGAAGCCATCAGCCTCACCGGCGCGCAGGCGGGCATCAGGACGGACGCCGTCTACAGTCAGGCGCGCATCGTGGGCATCGACCCGGAAAGAATCGTCAACGAGCTGGATAAGGGCAATATCGTCATCGTAGCCGGCTTCCAGGGGATTACCGAGGGCATGGACATCACCACGCTGGGGCGGGGGGGCTCCGATACCACCGCCGTGGCGCTGGCGGCCAGCCTGGCGGCCCAAGTCTGCGAGATATACACCGACGTTGAGGGGGTCTATACCGCCGACCCCAGGCTCGTTCCCGAGGCGCGCAAGGTGGACGAAATCAGCTACGAAGAGATGCTGGAGCTAGCCACCTACGGCGCCAAGGTAATGCACCCCCGGGCGGTGGAGCTGGGTGAGCTTTTCCACATACCCATAAGGGTGGCTTCCAGCTTCAGCCAGAAACCGGGGACACTAATTCATGGAGGGGTGTCTATGGAAGTAAGAAATAAGGTGCGGGGTATCGCCCACGACCTCGATGTAGCCAAGATAACGGTGGTCGGCGTGCCCGACCGGCCCGGTATCGCCGTGGCTATCTTCGAGCCGCTGGCTAAAGCCAATATCAGCGTCGATACCATCGTGCAGAACGCCAGCCTCAATAATATCACCGACCTGACCTTTACCGTGGCCAAGAGTCAGCTGGAGAAGGCAATGGCGGTAGTCAGGCCCATCTGCAAGGTAATCGGCGCCGGCGATTGCGTCAGCGACTCTCGCTTGGGCAAGGTGAGCATAATCGGCACCGGCATGCAAAATACGCCCGGTTTTGCCGCCCGCATGTTTACCGCCTTGAGCGAGCAGGGGATTAACATCCAGCTTATTTCCACCTCGGAGATAAGAATCACCTGCATCATCGCGGCGGATAGGGTCAAGGACGCCGTCCAAGCCTTACACCGCGCCTTTGAGCTGGAAAAAGAAGAATAAGTCAGCTAAAGGGCTAAAAACAGCCTTTTTTACGCCTGACCTGGCTTGTGTTGCTGCGCTGGCTGGAGTAAAATAATATGTTCTAGACTATGGGGTGATGCCGATGGCCTATCAGGAAGAGGAACAGGTAAGGCTGAGGCGGCAGCGCAGCAAGCAGGCTATAGCCCTGGCCATGCAGGGGCGGTGGCGGGAGGCGGTGGCGGCCAACGAGGAGATAATCGCCAGCTTCCCCGGTGACGTCGATGCCTATAACCGTCTGGGCCGGGCCCACATCGAGCTGGGGGACTACGCCCTGGCTAAGGGAGCCTACGCCAAAGCTATGGAGCTCGACCCCTATAACATCATCGCCCAGAAGAACCTGCAGCGCCTTGCCTATCTGGGGGAGGGGGCGGGCGAGGAGGACGATTCTGACCACGTCGAGCCCCAGCACTTTATCGAGGAGACGGGCAAGACGGGGGTGGTCGCCCTTAACCGTCTGGCGCCGCTTTCGGTGCTGGCCAAGATGGTGGCGGGCGATAGGGTCTACCTCAAGGCGGACAGGGCGGGCCTTAACGTGGAGAACGGGCGCGGCGAGTACGTGGGGCAGGTCGAGCCCAAACACGGGCAGCGACTGATGAAGCTGATGGGGGGTGGCAACCGCTACAGCGCGGCTATCGTCAGCGTCAGCGAAGAGCGGGTAACGGTCATTATCCGCGAGATATACCAGGACCCCTCCCAGGCGGGGCAGCTTTCCTTCCCTCCCCGGGGAACGGAGAGCCTGCGCCCTTACCTTAGCGATAAGATGCTGCGGCGCGAGCTGGAGCAGATCGAGACTATGGCCGACGAGTCGGTGGATATGGATGACAGCGAGGATAGCTAGGAGCAGGAGGTTTTCCGTATGGTTTCAGGCAAGACCCGACCGGTAAACATCGAAGAGGAGATGAGCAGCTCTTACCTCGACTACGCCATGAGCGTCATCGTCGCCCGCGCCCTGCCCGATGTGCGCGACGGGCTAAAGCCCGTGCAGCGGCGCATCCTCTACGCCATGGACGATATGGGGCTGGCGGCTAACAGCCCGCACAAGAAGAGCGCCCGTATCGTCGGCGAGGTGCTGGGTAAATATCACCCTCACGGCGACGCCCCGGTCTACGAAGCCATGGTGCGTATGGCGCAGGACTTCTCCTTGCGCTATCCCTTAATCAGCGGGCAGGGTAACTTCGGCAGCATCGATAACGACCCCCCCGCCGCCATGCGCTATACCGAGGCACGGCTGGCGCTTATCGCCGAGCAGATGCTGGTCGATATCGATAAAGAAACCGTCGACTTTATGCCTAACTTCGACGACAGCCTGAAAGAACCCCTCGTCCTGCCCACCCAACTGCCCAATCTGCTGGTCAACGGCAGCGCCGGCATCGCCGTGGGCATGGCCACCAGCATCCCGCCCCATAACCTGAGCGAGGTCTGCGACGCCATCGCCTACCTCATCGAGAACCCCGAAGCCACCGTCGACGAGCTGACCCAGTTCATCAAGGGGCCTGATTTCCCCACCGCGGGCATTATTCGCGGCGGCGAGGGCATCAAAAACGCCTACGCCACCGGGCGGGGCAAGGTGGTGGTGCAGGCTAAAGCCATGATTGGCGACGGGGGCGGGGGGAAGCGGCAGATAGTGGTCACCGAGCTGCCCTACCAGACCAATAAGGCGGCTCTGGTGGAGAGGATTGCCGAGCTGGTCAAGAACAAGAAGGTGGAGGGCGTAAGCGGGCTGCGCGATGAGTCCGACCGCCAGGGGATGCGCATCGTCATCGAGCTGAAAAGAGAGGCGATGCCGGAGCAGGTGCTCAACAACCTGTTCAAGCACACCGCCATGCAGTCAGCCTTCTTCGTCAACATGCTCGCCCTGGTCGACGGCCAGCCGCGGGTAATCAGCCTCAGGGAGGCGCTGCAGTACTTCATAGACTTCCGCCATCAGGTTATTACCCGACGCTCCAAATTCGAGCTAAAACAGGCCAAGGCGCGGGCGCATATCCTGGAAGGGCTAAAAATCGCCCTGGAAAACATCGATAAGATTATCGCCACCATCAAGAAGTCAGCCACCGCCGAGGTCGCCCGCAAGGCGCTGATGGACGGCTTCGGGCTTTCGCAGCTTCAGGCGCAGGCTATCCTCGATATGCAGCTGCGGCGCCTGGCTAACCTGGAGCGGAAAAAGATAGTCGACGAGTACGCCGAGCTGGTCAAGACCATCGCCTACCTCGAGGACCTGCTGGCCAACCCCAAGCGCATCCTGTTCCTCATCAAAGAAGAGGTGAGCCAGCTCAAGGATAATTTCGGCGACGAGCGCCGCACCGAGATAAGCGGGGAGGAGATAACCGAGTTCCGCGAGGAGGACCTTATCCCCCACCAGAGGGTGGTGGTTACCTTAAGTAATCGCGGCTTCGTCAAGAGGGTGGCGGCTCGCAACTACCGCTCGCAGCACCGGGCGGGGAGGGGTATCATCGGCATGGTCACCCGCGAAGCCGACGCAGTAAGGCTGCTGGTGGTGGCCGATACCCACGATCACCTGCTCTTCTTCACCAACCGGGGGAGGGTCTTCTACCTCAAGTGCCACGAGATACCCGCCGACAGCTCCCGTGTGGCCAAGGGGATGGCGGTGATTAACCTCTTTTCCGTGGCCGATGACGAGCGGGTTACGGCTATGGTCGCCCTGCCCGATTTTGAGCCCGGTTCCTACCTGCTAATGTCCACCCGACTGGGTGAGGTCAAGAAGACGACGGCCGATAAGTTCGCCGCCGTGCGCTCAAGCGGGCTTATTGCCATGGACCTGGAGGCGGGCGACGAGCTGGTCGCCGCCCGACTGGCCACCGATAAGGACGATATGCTCCTGGTGACTCAGGAGGGACAGTCCATCCGCTTTGCCGTTAAAGACCTGCGGGACGCTTCCCGCACCAGCGGCGGGGTGCGCGGCATCCACCTGAACGCCGCCGACCAGGTGGTGGCAATGGATATTATCCGCCCCAAAGGCTACGTGCTGGTGGTGACCAGCGGCGGCTTCGGCAAGCTCACCCCGGTGGACGACTATCCCCAGCAGCACCGGGCGGGGGGCGGCGTGAGGACCTTCAAGCTGGTGGAAAAGACGGGCAAGGTCGCCGCGGCGGCGGTGGTCTCCCTTGCCCAGCAGCTAATGATTATTTCGGCGGAGGGCATCGTCATCCAGACACCGGTTCAGGAGAAAGACCCCAAGCAAAGGAGTATCAGCATCCAGGGGCGGAGTACGCAGGGGGTCAAGATTCAGGTGCTCGACCCGGGCGACCGGGTGGTGGCTATCGCCTCCTTCGAAAAGGAGGCGGGCTAGTGACGCCCTCTCTAGCCGGCAGGGTGGCGGTGGTCACCGGGGGGAGACGGGGCATCGGGCGGGCTATCGCTCTGGCTTTAGCCGAAGCCGGCGCCGATGTCGCTTTGGGCGACAGGGTGGTTGACGACGGCGAGCTTGAGAAGGTCGCCGCTGAGGTCAAGAAATTAGGTAGACGTGCGCTAGCCGTCCAGGCCGATATAACCAAGAAAGCCGACGTTGACAACCTCGTGCAAAAGACAGTCGCCGAGCTGGGCACTATCGACATCCTGGTCAACAACGCCGCCATGAACATCCGCGCGCCCCTGCTTGAGCTTAACGAGGAAGGCTGGGATAAGGTCATAGATACCGACCTCAAGGGCTATTACCTCTGCGCCCAGGCGGCGGGGAAGGTGATGGTCAAGCAGAAGCGGGGCAATATTATCAACATCGCCTCCACGGCGGCCATGGCTACCGCCCCCCAGATGGGCGCCTACTGCATCGCCAAGGCGGGGGTGGTTATGCTCACCCGCATTCTGGCCGTAGAATTAGCCGAATACAACATAAGGGTCAACGCCGTCGCCCCCTCTATAGTCAAGACCAAGTTCAGCCAGCCGATCTGGGCTGATGCCAAGACGCTTAAAGAGATTGAGGCAGGGATACCGCTGGGGAGGCTGGCCGAGCCCGAGGATATTATCGGCGCGGTGGTCTTTTTAGCCTCCGACGCCTCGGCCTATATCACCGGCCACACCATCGTCGTTGACGGCGGCTCAATCGCCTAGCTTCCGCTTACAGTCGGCGCTCAACCGTTCCAAACCGCAGACATTACAGGCATTATGGTGGCAGTCGGGGGTTTCGGTGCCCTTGAGAGCGCGCTGGTATTCTTTTTTCAGGAAAGCGGTGGTTAGCCCGGGGTCGATGTGCGCCCAGGGCAGATTTTCCTCCAGCGAGCGCTCCCTCTGAGCATAAAAGGCCGGCTCCAGCCCGTTTTTAGCAAAGGCGTCGAGCCAGTTCCGGTAGTTGAACCTTTCGTCCCAGGCGTCGAAGGTCGAGCCCGACCTCCAGGCATCATAGATGACCTTGCCGATTCGTCTATCGCCCCGCGACAGCGCCGCCTCGAGCAGGCTGACCTCGGGGTCGCGCCAGGAAAGGCGGCTGCCCTTGCGGCGCAGGCCCGCTTTGAGCACCTCGTGCTTGGCATTCAACTGCTCGGCGCTGTCTTGAGCCACCCACTGGAAGGGGGTATGGGGCTTGGGGATAAAGGTGGAGAGGCTGATTCTGACCTGGGGCACACCTTTAGTCCCCTTTCCGGCAGCGCGGATTTTAGCCACCAGCTCGACGAGTGTCTCAATATCCTCCATAGTCTCGGTGGGCAGGCCGAGCATAAAATACAGCTTAAGGCTGCGCCAGCCGCGGGCGAAAGCCGCTGCCGTTGTTTCCAGGATTCTTTCCTCGGTGGTGCCCTTGTTGACGACCCGGCGCAGCCTTTCGCTGCCCGCCTCGGGGGCGAAGGTGAGCCCGGTCTTGCGGCGGGCAGGCAGCGATTCCAGCAGTTTCAGCGAGAAGCTGTCGAGGCGCAGGCTGGGCAGGGAGAGCGCCAGGTTCTTATACTGGCGCGCCAGGCTAGCCACCAGCTCTTCGATTTTGGGGTAGTCGCTGGTGCTCAGCGAGACCAGCGAGACCTCGTCGTAGCCACAGTTGGCGATAAGCTCCCCCACCGCCTTGATAATCTCGGCCTGGGGGCGCTGGCGCAGGGGGCGATATAAAATCCCCGCCTGGCAGAAGCGGCAGCCGCGGGTACAGCCCCGCTGAATCTCCACCGCCCCACGGTCGTGGACGACCTCAATGTAAGGGACGACGGGGCGAGTGACGGGGGGTGGCAGCTTGTCCACGATGCGCCGCTGAATAACCGGCTTAGCCTCAGTCTCAGTCGGCGTAATGCTCTTAAATAAGCCATCGGGCTCGTATTCTACTTGGTAAAAGCTGGGGACATAGAAACCGGGGATTTTGGCCACCTTTTTCAAAAGCTCTTTTCGGGGGGCTTTGTTTTGTTTCCACTCCCGGAAGATATCGAGCAATTCAGGCAGGGCTTCTTCGCCGTCGCCGATGACGAAGAAGTCGATGAAGTCGGCCATGGGCTCGGGGTTGAGGCAGCAGCTGCCGCCGGCGATGACGATGGGATGAGCTTCCGTCCTGTCTTTGGCCAGAGCTGGTATTCCCCCCAGGTCGAGGATATTCAGGACGTTGGTGTAGGTCAGCTCGTAGTCCAGCGAGAAGCCGACGATGTCGAAGTCCTTTAACGGTCTTTTCGTCTCAAGGCTGAGCAAAGGTTTACCCGCCGCCCGCAGGGCGGCTTCCATATCCACCCAGGGGGCAAAGACCCTCTCGGCGAGGACGTCGGTCTGGCTGTTTAATATCTCGTAGATAATGGGCAGCGCCATGTTGGACATGCCCACTTCATAGACATCGGGGTAGGCCAGGGCGAATTTTAACGCCGCCTTTTCCCAGTCCTTGATAACAGCGTTCCACTCGCCGCCGGTATAGCGGGCGGGTCGGGTGACTTCATAGAGAATCTTATCGGGGTAGGCCAAAGTTTCTCTCCTATTCTTGGCGCAGCAGCTTGCGGTAATAGGGGGAGTGAGCCAGATAGAGGCCCATCACCGGGTTGTGCCCGAAGACCCTGTCCTTAGCCACCAGCACGGTGACCGGTGCCTTGGAGTGCTTGAAGAAGAGGGAGTCGTGGCCCACGCAGAGCCCGACGACGATGTTGAAGTCGGTGCCGGCGTCGTTTAGGATTTCGGCCTGGGCGACGGGGTTGCACATCGCCTCGAAATCATCGGGGCCCCTTATCTTTTGCTCAGGCGTTATGCCGATTTTCTCCTTGGGCGTGCCGCCTACCTTGCAGCAGACGGAGACGACCTCAAAGCCCCTGTTTTCCAGGATTTCGGTTAGGATTCCGGCTTCTTCCTTTAAGCCCAGACAGGAGGCGATGCCCAGCTTACGAAAGCCCATCTTTCTGGCGAAGAGGGCGGTCTCATCCACCCTGGGGTAGCGCGCGGTCAGCCCTTCGGACAGCTTCATGTAGCCCTCGGCTTCCTGTATCGACGCTTGGCGGGCGAACTCCCTGACCTCGGGGTCGTTGTATTCGTTAAGCGCTTTCTGGATGATTTCCTTTTT